>CAJBCV010000083.1 GCA_903951635.1 uncultured Planctomycetaceae bacterium | reverse complement strand
GGAGGCGTCGTTCGACGAGCTCGCCGGGGCGGCCGGGATTGCCGCGGATGAGGACATGGCTGTCGGAGAGTTGCTCCCGGTCGAACATCACCATTGCTTGCGGTGGCCCCCCGGCGACTCGGCCTCGTGCTTGGTGATCTCCATCTTTCGGCGGCGGTGTTCGTTCCCCTCCTCGATCGAGGCCAGTTGCATCGCCTCGCCGGGCTGCACGACCAGTGCCGTGCCCTCGGCTCCGAGGGCGGCGCGGAGGGCGACAAGCCCCGCCGGATCATCCGCTTTGGCAACCGGACCACCGGCCAACTCCGGGGCCACCCGGGCGAAGAGACGGCCGTAGGCTTCGGCCACGCCGCGCAGCGTCGTCGGGGAGGGGGAGCGGAGTTCGGCAGCAACCAGCGGATTGACGACCGCCGGATCGGGTTGTTCGCCCCAGGCGACCAGCAGCGCTGTGATGGCAGGGCCGATCTCCTCGTCGGTCTTCCCCTTGAGCTGCACCCACGGCCCGAGGATCGGGTCGGTCGGTGCGGCGTTGCCGATCCCGCGCGAGACGCGGTCGAGGAGCCCCTGGAGGATGTCGTAGTCGTCGGCGAGGCGCGGGGGACGGTTGTCGGCCTTGCGCGGCGTGGGGCGGGCGGTCTCGAGGAGATAGTCGGCAGCGTGAGCGATGGCAGCAGTCGTCCCCCGACGGCGGACGGCGTCCTCGTGGGCCGGCACGGCAGCCTTGAGCTCCGCGAGCTTGGCGTTGAAGGCATCCGCCTCCGGACCCGGGGGCGCCGTCCCGATGACCGGCAGCTCGGCAGGAATCTGGCTCGACGCGAAGATCCCGTAGAGCCCGTAGTAATCGGCCGTGCTGACCGGTTCGTATTTGTGGTCGTGGCAGCGGCCGCAGGCCACCGTCAGGCCGAGGAGCCCGCGGGTCACCAGATCGATGCGGTCGTCGATGATGTCGTGCGGATTGCCGAGGAACGTGCGGCCGACGGTGAGGAAGCCGAGCGCGGCAAGATCGGCCTTCGGGGCCGGCAGTTCGAGAGCATCGGCGGCGAGTTGGAGCGTCACGAACCGGTCGTAGGGCATGTCGGACGCGAGGGCCCCGACAACCCAATCGCGGTACGTCCAGGCGAAGGGATAGCGGGGATCCTGGTTGCCGAAGGCATAGCCCATCGTGTCGGCGTAACGGGCCAGATCGAGCCAGTGACGCGCCCAGTGCTCGGCATGCTCAGGGGCCGCAAGCAATTCCTCGACGAGGGCCCGCCACGCCTCCTCCGAAGGATTCGCGGCAAAGGCATCGACCCGGTCGGCGGGTGGAGGAAGGCCGGTGAGATCGAACCACAGCCGACGGACGAGGGCCCGGGGATCGGCCTGGGGCGCGGGCTCGAGGCCCGCGGCGACGATCTTCGCGGTCACGAAGCGGTCGAGGAGCCCGCCCCACTCGAGGCTCTTGGCGGGGTCGAGCCCGGCGGGAGGTTCGGGGGCAGGGTGACGGGTGAACGGCTGGAAGGCCCAATGACGCTCCCGCGCCCAGACGAGCCGCGCTTCCATGTCGGCCGGGATCGCTGCTTGACCAGCGGCAGGGCCTTCGGTCCCAGGCCCGCTCCAGGGGGCGCCAGCCGCAATCCAGGCTTCGAGAATCGCCACCTCCTCGGCCGGGAGCGGTTCGTCGGGGGGCATCGCCGGCTCGAGCTCGCGGCGGACCACCTTCAAGACCTTGCTCGTTGCCGGGTCGCCGGGGGTGAGGATCGTTCCCGAGTCGCCCCCCTTGAGCACCGCCGGGAGGTTGTCGAGCCGCAGCCCCCCTTCGGCCACCCTCTCGCCATGACAGCCCTGGCAGCGGGCGACCAGCAGCGGCCGCACCTTCTCCTCGAACAGCTTTTCATGTTCTGGGGCGATCGCGGCCAGAGCCTGCCCCCCGGTGAGCAGAGCCGTCGAGAGGGCGATCAACAGCCCCGCCGATGGAAGCATCGCCGTCCGGAAGAAACGGGCACGGCGGATGGGGCAAGCGAGGTGGAGCATGGTGGGTGGGCGGGAACCGCGAGGCCGATCCGCCGCCACCAATTCTAGGCCACCCTCGGGAGACTTACGCCTCCCGGGTTGCCGCTTACTGCGGAAGTGGTGAGCTGCCAACGGCTTAAGCGCTGCCCCGCAGGGCTTTCAGCGGATACTGGCGACGGTCACTCCCAGATGGCCGACATTCGTGCCCGCCCAGTTTTTCAGGTGCGGCAGGCGGAGTTCGTCGAGGAGGGCTCGCTCCTCGGGCGTCGGCGCGGGGAGCAGTTTCAAAAGCAATTCCGCCATCGCCACCTCGCTCCCCCGCAGCGCCCCATCCTCCGCCTTGAGGGCGATTCCCAGGCCTGCTTGGGGGATCGCCGCGCAGAGCACCCCTTCGGCCCCCGATTTGAGAAACACCCGCGGGCCGCAGGTCGCTGTCACGCGCGAGTCAAACCGCCCTGGGCCGGCGATCAAGAGCGGGTTGTCGGCCACCGCCCGGCGGAGCCGCTGACAGGCTGCGTGTCGCCCCGCGGAGAGGCTCGCCCCGGTGCCGATCCGGGCAAAGCCCGTCGCCAGGCTCGCCAGAGGCACCGCATAGGTCGGGATCGAGCAGCCGTCAGTCCCGCGGTTGGCCGCCGACAGGCGAACGCCACACACCTCGGCGAGCGTCGCTGTGACGCGCTTCTGCACCGGATGATCGGGGGCGACGTAGCCCTTCGTGTCGAGCCCGAGGTGGCGGGCCACGGCGAGGAAGCCGGCATGCTTGCCGGAGCAGTTGTTGTGGAGCGGGGAGGGCTCGTCGGCAACGCGCGCCAAGGCACGGGCGCTTGCCTCCTCGAGGGGCCAGTGGGCCCCGCACTCGAGTTGGCCCGGCTCGAACCCCGCCTTGTCGAGCATGCTCCGGGCCGTCTCCACATGGAGCGGCGTGCCGGCGTGCGAGCTGCACGCAAGGGCCAGTTCGGCCGGCGTGAAGCCGAACCGATCCGCCGCGCCGCTCTCCAGTAGCGCGAGCGCCTGGATCGATTTCACCGCCGAGCGGGGGAATGTCGGCCGCTGTGGATCGCCGTGCCAGGCGACAAGACTGCCGTCGTCGCGGGCGATCACGGCATGAATGGCGTGGGTCGATTCGGCGTTCTTAGACCGCACGACGCCGACGGTGATGGGTGGACGCGGCGAAGATTGATCGGTTGGCATGGGAGGACTCTCGACCG
>CAJBCV010000082.1 GCA_903951635.1 uncultured Planctomycetaceae bacterium | reverse complement strand
GAGCGCGGTTGGTCGTGGCGGGATTCTTCGGTGTTGCCTTGGCCGGCGCGAGCCTCGTCGGAACGGCCCCGGCCCAGGATGCGGGAGCCGCGACCGGCAAGACCTGGCTCCAGTGGCGCGGCGCGGCCCGTGACGGCACCGTCGCCGGCCCCACCTGGCCCGACACGCTCGAGTCGTCGCGGCTCGAGCAGCTCTGGCATGTCGATCTGGGCCCAGGCTATTCCGGGCCGCTCGTGACGGAGAAGGCCGTCTACGTCACCGAGACCCGCGACGCCAAGACGGAGCATGTCAGGGCGCTCGACCGGGCGACGGGGAAGGAGCTCTGGCAGGCAACGTGGGAAGGCGCCATGTCCGTCCCCTTCTTCGCCGCCAGCAACGGCTCCTGGATCCGCGCCACGCCGGCCATCGACGGCGGGCGGATCTACGTCGGCGGGATGTGCGATCTCCTTGTCTGCCTCGATGCCGAGACGGGCGCCGAAGTGTGGCGCGTCGACTTCGTCAAAGAGCTCAAGAGCGAGCTTCCCGCCTTCGGCTTCGTCTCCAGTCCGCTGGTCCTCGACGATGCCGTCTACGTCCAGGCCGGCGGCGGCTTCTGCAAGCTCGACAAGGCTACGGGAAAGCTCCTGTGGCGCGTTCTCGACGATGGCGGTGGCATGAACGGCAGCGCTTTCTCTTCGCCGTTGCTTGCCACGATCGGGGGCACGCGCCAGCTTCTCGTCCAGGGGCGGACCGACCTCGCCGCGGTCGATCCCGACACCGGCAACATCCTCTGGAAGCGCCCCGTCGAGGCGTTCCGCGGAATGAACATCGTCACGCCGACGGTCAGTGACGGGAAGGTGTTCACGACGAGCTACGGCGGCGGGTCGTTCCTGTTTGACGTCCCCGCGCCTGGTGCACAGCCGGCGGAGCCGGTGTGGCGCAACAAGGTGCAGGGCTACATGTCGAGCCCGATCGTGCGCGACGGCCACGCCTTCGTCCATCTCCGCAACCAGCGGTTTGCGAGCCTCGATCTCGCGACCGGCAAGGAGGATTGGATCACCGAACCGTTCGGCAAGTATTGGAGCCTCGTTGCCCAAGGGGATCGGATCCTCGCCCTCGACGAGACCGGCGATTTGCGACTGGTGCGGGCGACGCCTGAAAAGTTCGAGCTGATCGGGGAGGCGAAGGTGGCCAGCCGCGAGAGTTGGGCCCATCTCGCCGTGACCGCTGCCGCCGACGGCGCGGTCGAACTCTGGGTCCGCGACCTCTCCGGGATCACCGCTTGGCGGTGGAAGTGACATGGCTGGTGGCAACGACGATGACCGGCGCGTCGCCGACCTCGAGAAGATCCTCGACGTCACCCGTGCTCTCGGGGTGACGGTCGATCTCGATCCACTCCTGGCCCGAATCGCCGCCGCCGCGACCGACGTGCTCGACTGCGAGCGGGCGACGGTGTTCCTCTGCGATCACGCCAAGGGGGAGCTGTTCAGCCGCATCGCCACCGGCATGGAGGGCGCGCCGATCCAGGAGATCCGTTTCGGGATGGACAAGGGAATCGCCGGCGAGGTGGCGACGACGGGGAAGGGGGTCAACATCCCCGATCCCTACGCCGACCCGCGCTTCAACCCCGACTTCGACCGGAAGAGCGGCTTCGTCACCAAGAGCCTCCTCACGCTCCCGCTCGGCGGCCACGACGGGAAGATCGTCGGCGTCCTCCAGGTGCTCAACAAACGCGGCGGGCCGTTTGGCGACCGCGACGAGCGGCTCCTCTCGGCGCTCGGCGCCCAGGCCGGGGTGGCGATCGAGCGGCAGGGGCTCCTCGAGCAGTACGCCGTCAAGCAGCGGATCGAGCGCGATCTCAACATCGCCCGCGAGATCCAGCAGGGGCTTCTCCCCAAGGCGCCCCCCGATCTCCCCGGCTTCGAGATCGCCGGCTGGAACCGCTCGGCCGACGAGACGGGAGGGGACTGTTTCGATTGGCTCAGCCTCCCCGGCGGGCATTTGGCAATCTCGATCGGTGATGCCACCGGTCACGGGATCGGACCGGCGCTGGTGGCCGCCGAGGCCCGGGCGCTCCTCCGTGGCACCCTCATGCAGAGTCGGGATCTCGCCCGCGTCGTCCCGCAGATCAACGATCTCCTCGGCGAAGATCTCCGCGAGGGGACGTTTGTGACGGCGTTCATCGGACTTCTCGATCCGACCAGAAGCTCCGTCGAATATGTCAGCGCCGGCCACGGGCCGCTCCTCGTCTACACCGCCGCCGACGATGCGTTCACCGAGGTGCCCACCCACGGGCTGCCGCTGGGGCTGATGCCGGAGGTGGAGTTCGATCCGCCGACGCATGTCCCCCTCGCGCCGGGCGACATGCTCCTCCTGTTCACCGACGGTTTTTTCGAGTGGTCGCGCTCCGACGGGGAGCAGTTCGGCACCGACCGGCTCACCGACATCGTCCGCCGCCACCGGGATCTCCCCGTCGCCGAGATCATCGCCCTGGTCTACGCCGCGGTGGTCGAGTTTTCGGAGGGGTCGAAGCAGGCCGACGACTGCACGGCGGTGATCGTGAAACGCCTTTCAGGGCACGGCGGCTGACTTGCGGAGCCTTCCGATGACCCCATCGCACCTCGCGCCGCTTCCCCGCGACCGCTCCGTCGGCATCGGGTGCATCGGGGCGGGGTTCATCATGGCCGACTGCCACCTCGTCGCCTACCGCGGGGCGGGGCTCAACCCCGTGGCGATCTCCGCGCCCCGCCGCGCCGCCGCCGAAGAGGTGGCGGCCCGGCACGGCATCTCCACAGTGCACGCCGACTGGCGCGGTGTGGCTGAAGATCCGGCCGTGGAAGTGGTCGATATCGCCGTGCCACCGGATGTGCAGCCGGGGATCATCGAGGCGATTTGTACGCTCGTCGAGCGGAAGGAAGCGAGAGTCCGTGGGATCCTGGCACAGAAGCCGCTGGCCTGCGACTATTCCCAAGGCGCCGAAATCGTTCGCCGCTGCCGCGAGGCCGGGATCCGCCTCGT
>CAJBCV010000081.1 GCA_903951635.1 uncultured Planctomycetaceae bacterium | reverse complement strand
TCCCTGCCACCGTTCTCGCTCCCACGGACGGAGCGAGCGACCCGGGCCCATGTTTCGCGGGATGCCCCGATGATTCTGCGGGTCATGCTGGGTCTCCGAACCGCGTCCCGAAGTTGACCTTTTTGTATGGGTCAAAGTCGAGCGCCACGGGAGGCGTCCCCGGCGTGAGAGCGACACCGCTGGCCAGGGCGACAGGCTGTTTCACCGGCCGACCTTCGACCCCGAGGATGGCCCGTCGCTTCGTGCCCGTCCCTGACGGGACACCGGCAGCGTCACACTTCTCGTTGAAGCCCATATCCCAAGGCTTGGAATGCCAAGTATCGTCCTTGTATTCCATCTCGTAGGTCACTTCCCAGTAGCGGGCCGCGGTCTGCGTGGCCCCGGAACTGGTGATGATCACCTTCTTTGAGAAGTTGGTGATCGAACACTTCCAAGTGTCGGCGAGGCCGTACGATCCGAGCGTCGGCCAGACATCGGAGTTGGTGCGGTTGTTCACCGCGTTCATTTCCGAATCAGCAGCAGAGAGCGAAGTGTAAGAGCGAACGAGAGTGTAGGAGCGGAAGCAGAGATCGTATTCCATCCCCTCGAGCGGATCGCCGGCGCTGTTCTTGATGATGTCGCCGTTCTGTTCTTTGTAGAACGGCATCGCCACCTTCACGCCACCGCCAGACCACACATCAGCCGGTAGACCGTTTGCCGGGTTGATGTCGATGATGGGAACGAAGTATTGAATCGTCACCGCCCACAGAAGCCCGGAGCCGTCAGCCGCGGAGTAGTTCCACTTCATGGCCTTGCATGATGTGAAGCTCGGGTGTGCCGTCCCGTAGGCCACGCCAGGGGCCGTGAGGATCGCGGCCACGCTCGTCGTCGGCGGCGGGGCATCGACGCGGACAAGCCACGTTTCGGACAGGTTATGGGACTGCCGGAACTCACCGTCACCGGAGGCCTTGTTGGGTATGTACTTGGTTGCGATGACGGCCATAATTCACCCAGCGAAGGAGAGTTCCTCGAAGTCGATTCCCATGTCCTCGGTGTTGTCGGCGATCCGCTCGGTGGCCCGAGCCGTCCGCTCTGCCGCGTCTTCCGTCTCGCCACGCATCAGGCGGAACATCTCAGCGATGCCCTCCTTCGAGCGGCTGTCGACGGCCTTGAGTTCCTGCATCCGGGCGACGGCGTTTGCGGCGGGTGCCTGTTGGCCAACGGCCTCACCGACGGCCTCACCGATCCGGAGACGGTTGGCCTGGTCGACCTGCCCGGCGGCAAGTCGCGACTTGGCAAGCGCGATCTCGAGGGCCTTCGACAGCGGGCCAGCCCCGCCTGCCCCACCGCCTCCCATGCCGAATGCGTTGGATAAGTTCTCGCCAGCCGCCATGAAGTTTGCGCGGCTGGCTTCCGCAAGGGAGTAGGACATCTCGCGGGCAGTGCTTGAGATCACGCCGACAACCCGAAGGACAAGGGCCGCGTTTCCCGTGAACACCGCCGCGAGCCCTCGACCCACGCCAGCCATGTAGGAAGCCGACCGGCCGATCATCTCAGCGACGTTGCCCCAGATGGCCCCGATGCTGCCGACGAACTCCCAGACTCCAGTCAGCCCGGAGATGAGGAAATCACCGACCCCTGCCATGTAGCGGGCCGCGCCGATGATGCCCTCCCCAATGGCCTGGCCGATGTTGGCCCCGCCCATGGATCCGACGAAGTCGGTAAACGTCGTCGCGATCGCGGTAATCGAGGGAGCAAGGTAGGCGGTGATCTGCTGGACGATCCCGCCGATGGCCGCGGAGACCTTGGAAAACGAGTCGTTCATCTTCTCGACGTCCTGCCCCTGGGCATTCGTCAGGGCCATCCCGAACCTCTGCGCCTCCTCGGTGGCCTCCCGGATCGAGCCAGCCCCGCCGGCAAACAGCGGGAGCAGATCGGCACCGGCCCGGCCGAACAGCTTCACCGCCGCGGCGGCCCGCTCTGCCTCGGTCGGGAGCCCGGCGATGGCATCGGTGATCGTCGAGAATCGCTCTGCCGAGGTCAGACCCTGGAGATCGGCCAGTTCAAGCCCGACGGCGGCGAAGCCGGCCTTAGCTGTCTCCGAGCCCTGAGCGGCCTTGACGAAGGCAATGTCGGCTTTGGTAGCGGCCTTCCCAATCACATCCATCGAGACCCCGGCGAGGTCACCGGCGTGGGCGAGCCCGGCCAATTCGCCGTAGGTCATCCCGAGGCGCGCCGACAGTTTGCTCGTCGAGTCGATGGCTTCGGCCTGGGCCTGCCCAACGTTGACCAGGGAGCGGGCGTAGCTCATGGCAGTAGAGGCGACGGAGCCGAGCAACTGCGCCCCGGAGATCGCGTTCAGCAGCTGCATCCCGCCCCGCAGGCTGGCAACATCCTTCTGCAACCCCTTCAGGCTGGAGCTTGCTTTCGACACGCCAGCCGAAAGCCCGGAGCTCGAGGCTGTGAAGATCGCGGATACTTTGCCGATGCCTGCCATCAGATTCCCTTCTCTTCCATCTG
>CAJBCV010000080.1 GCA_903951635.1 uncultured Planctomycetaceae bacterium | reverse complement strand
GGGAGCGCCTCTGCTGGCCCGCAGCGGCAAGCTCATGTCGCGGATCTTCGCCACGCCGGACAGCGACCGGAATGCCCCGGCCGACAACTGGATCGCCCACCGCTGGCTGGGGCGCGACGCCGGCCCGGTGATGGTCGCGGCCCACCCCTGACAGGCGGGCCGTCGGCGGCGCGGCTCGAGGTCGGTTAAACTGGAGGGATTGCCCCGCATCCGCTCCTCATTCCCACCGCCACGCATGACAAGCGCCCCCTGTGCCCGGATCGATCTGACTCTCGCCGACGGTCGGGCCCGGCTCGAAGCGCTCCGTGGAAAGCTCGTCTCCCAAGGGGACGTGATCAGCCCTGCGGGGCGGCAGAAGACGATCGACGTCTTCGGCGAGCCGCTCTCGCCGCGGCAGGTCGTGGAGCGGATCTGTGCCGACGTGGCCGCCCAGGGGCTCGGCGCCGTCCTCGATTACACGCGCCGCATCGACGGCATCGAGATCCCCCACGACAGTCTGTTCGTGGCCCCTGAGGCCCTTGCCACGGCCCACCGTGAAGTCGGCAGCGATTTCCTCGATTCGGTCCGCCGGATTCGCGGAAACGTGGAGCGTTTCCAGACGGCGCTTCTCTCCCGCGACGTGAGCGTGCCGCTGGCCGGCGGCGGCACCCTCCGCCAGCGCTATCTCCCGCTCGACCGGGTTGGCGTCTGCGTGCCGGGGGGGGCGGCGGCCTATCCTTCGACGCTCCTCATGACCGTCGTCCCGGCGCAGGTGGCGGGCGTCGGCGAGATCGTGGTCGTCGCTCCACCGACGAAGTACGGTTCGGAGAATCGCCACGTCCTCGCCACCTGCCACGAGCTCGGCGTCACGAAGGTGGCCCGCTGCGGCGGCGCGCAGGGGGTGGCCGCACTCGCCCACGGCTTCCCGGCGGAGCAGGGGAGCGGCGGTCTTGTCCGCGTCGACAAGATCGTCGGCCCGGGCAACCTCTTTGTGGCACTGGCCAAGCAGCATGTCTTCGGCACCGTCTCGATCGACTCCATCGCCGGCCCGAGCGAGATCGTGATCGTGGCCGACGATCACGGCCATGCGGAATACATCGCCGCCGACATGCTCGCCCAAGCGGAGCACTCCCCCGGCTCGGCGATCCTCCTCACCGCCTCGCGTCGGCTCGCCGACGCGGTCGCCGACGCGCTCGTCCGCCGGCTTGCCGTCCTCGAGCGATCCGACCTCACCCGCGACAGCCTCGAGCGCTTCTGCGGGATCGTCGTCACGTCGGACGACGCTGAGTCGGCCCGGATCGCTGACGAACTCGCCGCCGAGCACCTCTCGATCGACACCCTCGACCCCGAAGCGACGCTGGCCTCGATCCGCCATGCCGGTGCCGCGTTCTTGGGCCCCTGGAGCCCGGTGGCGGCAGGGGATTACGCCGCCGGCCCGTCGCACGTCCTCCCCACCGGTGGCACCGCCCGGTTTGCCGCCGGGCTGTCGGCGAACGAGTTTCTCCGCGGCGGGAGCGTGATCCATCTCGCCCGGGCCGATCTGGACGCGATCGCCGCCGATATCGCCCGGATCGCCGACACCGAAGGGCTCACCGCCCACCGCCGCAGCGTCGAAGCCCGGACGACCCAGCCTTGAACAGGATTGGCTCCATGGACAGAAGCGCCTTCTTCGTCGGCCTGGGAACGCTCTCGCTGATCAACGCCGGGCTCGCCCAGTCGAAGAACCGCAGCGGGTTGCTGTGGTGGCTGTTCTCGCTCGTCCTCGGTCCGATCGCCACCTTCCTGATCGTCGTCCTCCCCAAGGTGCCTCCGTCGATCGAGTGATTTTCCATCTGCCGGATGCCGGCCCATCTCCTCCGGAGCCACGTTCATGCCCTGCTTTGTCAGTTCCTCCCTCGTCGTGGCCGGCCGCTGCGCGGCCATGATCGCCGCCGCGGCGCTTCTCGCCCTGCCGCTTGAAGCCGCCGAGCGCGTGCCCAGCGAAAAGGCCCCGGAAGGCTGGAAACTCGCCTGGAACGACGAGTTCGACGGGGAGGCGATCGACGGGAGCAAATGGGGCTTCGATGTCGGCAACGGCTTCTACAACTACGACGCGAAGCAGTGGATCCACGGCTGGGGCAACGACGAACTCCAGTACTACACGCGTGATCCCGACAACGCCTTCGTGACGGGGGGCACGCTCCACATCCGGGCGCTCAAAGAATCGCACGACGGCTTCGGCTATACCTCCGCCCGGCTGCGGACCCGGGCCAAGGATGGCAAGAATCTCTTCAGCCAAACCTACGGGCGCTTTGAGTTCCGAGCGAAACTGCCGCTCGGCCAGGGGATCTGGCCGGCCTTGTGGCTGCTGCCGGAGGGGAGCGAGTACGGCGGCTGGGCGGCCTCGGGGGAGATCGACATCCTCGAAACGAAGGGGCAGGAACCGAAGCGGATCCAAGGCGCCCTCCACTTCGGTGGCCGCTGGCCCGCCAACACGTTCACCGTCGGCGAGCACTTCTTCGACTCGGGCTCGATCGCCGATTTCCATGTCTACGCCCTCGAATGGAACCCCGGCGAAATGCACTGGGAGGTCGACGGGAAGGTCTATGCCACCATGAACTCCTGGTGGAGCACGGGCCGGGCCGACGAGAAAGGGGGCGTCACCCCGCAGGCTGAAGCCGATCTCAATCCCTGGCCGGCACCGTTCGACAAGCCGTTCCAGGTGCTCATCAATCTGGCCGTCGGGGGAAAGTTTCTCGGAAACCCCGACGCGACGACGCCGTTTCCGGCCGAGATGGAAGTCGATTACGTCCGTGTCTACGAGCGCGTCGGCCCGCAGCCGGCCCTCGTGCCCCGGGGCAAGGGGAAGCTTCCATTTGCCCCCCCGGCCCGTTGACCGGACGATACGGCGTTCCACACGAACCGACCTCGAGGAGAAGCGATGCGCAGGCTCGGACAATCGATCGTGACGATGGCCCTGCTTTCGATGGCGCCGATGAGCGGAGGCGCTGCGGCCGAGGCATTGCCCGCCTGGAACCAGTGGCGCGGGCCTGCCGGGCAGGGGCATGCCCCGGCCGCCAAGGATCTCCCCCGCGCGTGGAGCGAGAGCGAGAACGTCGTCTGGAAGACGCCGGTCGATGGGAAGGGGTGGTCGAGCCCGGTGCTCGCTGACGGCCGACTGTGGCTGACGACGGCCGTCGAGACGCCGCTTTCGGAGGCGGAAAAGGCCGACCGGCTGGCGAACGTGGAGAACTCTTCCTCGCTCCAAGTGTCGGGGCCGGTGAGCCTGCGGGCCGTGTGCCTCGATGCCGCCACGGGGAAGGTGCTCCACGACATCGAGCTCTTCCGCCAGTCGCAGCCCGACCCGATTCACTCGCTCAATTCCTACGCCTCCCCCTCGCCGATCCTCGACGGCGGGCGACTCTACTGCCACTTCGGCACCAACGGCACGGCCTGCGTCGACGCCGCCACCGGTGCAATCGTCTGGTCGCACACGCTCCAGAAGATCAAGCATGAGAACGGCGCCGGCGGGACGCCGGTGCTCTTCGAAAATCGACTGATCTTCGACTGCGACGGGAGCGACCTGCAGTACATCGTCGCCCTCGACACGGCCACCGGCGCCGTGGCCTGGAAGACGGAGCGATCGGGGGAACGCAATCCCGAGCCTCAGCTCAAGAAGGCCTACGGATCACCGATCGTCACCGAGATCGGCGGCCGCCCCGTCCTCCTTTCGACCGGCGCCGACTGGCTCTACGCCTACGATCCGACCGATGGTCGTGAGCTCTGGAAGCAGGCCTACGGCGTGCTCGGCTTCTCGATCGTGCCCCGGCCGATCGTTGGCCATGGGATGGCCTACGTCAGCACGAGCTTCATGCAGCCGGAGCTCCTCGCCGTGAAGCTCCCCTCCGGCGACGCCCTTCCCGAGATCGCCTGGCGTGTGAAGAAGAGCGTCCCGAACATCCCCTCGCCGATCCTCGTCGGCGACGAGATCGTGATGGTGAGCGACAAGGGGGTAGCGACCTGCCTCGATGCCGCGTCGGGGGAGGTCCGCTTCAGCGAACGGCTCGGCGGCAATTTCTGTTCGTCACCCCTCTATGCCGACGGGCGGATCTGGGTCGGCAACCGCGAGGGGCAGACGTTCATCCTCACGCCGGGGAAGGAGTTCCATGTCGAGGCGACGAACCAACTCGACGGCGAGATCATGGCCACGCCGATCGCCGTCGGCTCCGCGCTCTTCCTCCGCACCGACAAGGCGGTCTACCGGATCGAGCAGCGCTGACGCCGCGGGGAAGCGTCCCTACGGCAGACGAATGAAGGCCAGGCAACGAGGTGGGTGATGGGCGACAAGAGGCTCTCGCGGCGGTCGGTGCTTCGCGCGGCAGCAGGCGCCGGGCCAGCGCTGTGGACGATCTCGGCCGGCGGCCGGCGCGTCCTCGGGGCGAATGACCGGCTCGACATCGGGGTCATCGGCGTCGGCGGCCGCGGCGGCTCGAATCTCGACGCGGTGGCGGGGGAAAACATCGTCGCCGTCTGCGACGTCGATGCGGCCACCCTCGCCGCTGCGGCGGGACGGTTCCCGGCCGCAGCCCGGTTCTCCGACTACCGGGCGATGCTCGCCGACACGAAGCTCGACGCCGTCGTCATCTCCACCCCCGACCACCACCACGCCCCGGCCACCGTCCGCGCCCTCCGCCGCGGCCTCCATGTCTACTGCGAGAAGCCCCTCACCCACACCGTCGAGGAGGCGCGGATCGTCGCCAAGCTCGCGGCCGAGAAGGGGCTGGCGACCCAGATGGGGACGCAAAACCACGAGCATCCCGGCTACCTCCGCCTCGTGGAACTCCTCCGCGGCGGGGCGATCGGGAAGGTGAGCGACGTCCATGTGATCACCGACCGTCCCGGGAAGTGGTGGCCGCAGGGGATCGAGGCGCCCAAGGGGGGCCAGGCCGCGCCGGCGAATCTCGACTGGGATCTGTGGCTCGGGCCGGCGGCGAAGCGCGGCTACGACCCGGCCTACGCCCCCTTCAAGTGGCGCGGCTGGTGGGACTTCGGCTGCGGCGCGGTGGGGGACATGGCGATCCATCTGGCCGACCCGGCCTTCTGGGGGCTCGATCTCGGCGGCAAGGTTCGCGTCGAGTCGAAGGGGCCTCCACCACAAACCGAGAGCGCCCCGACCTGGATGGAGACGACGTTCTCCTTCGGCCCGCGCGGTGACCGTGGGCCGGTAACGCTCCACTGGTACGAGGGGGAGGCAAAGCCACCGGCAGCGATCGCCGCGGAGATCCCGATGAACGGCTCGCTGTTCGTCGGTGAGAAGGGACGGATCGCGATCGCCCACGACGGCCACCCGAAGCTCCTCCCCGAGGATCGCTTCCAGGGCTTCGTCGCGCCGCCGCCCTCGCTCCCCGATTCCCCTGGCCACCACGCTCAATGGATCGCGGCCTGCAAGACCGGCTCGCGAACGGGGAGCAATTTTGCCTACGCCGCTCCCTTCACCGAGACGGTGCTCTTGGGCAACGTCGCCTACCGGGCGGGCATGCCGATCGAGTACGACCCGTCCACCGGCAGGGTCACCAACGACGAGGCAGCCAACGGCTGGCTCTCGAAGGAATATCGCCGCGGCTGGGAAGTGGCATAGCGGCCCGTCGTTGCCAAGACAGTCCGAGCTCGACCGACACCCGAAGACGTCTCTCCCCGCGCTCCGCCACGCGACCCCACGCGTCAGAGGAGTTGCGAGAGAAAACTCCGCGCCGGGACGACGAGCGGACCATCCGGACGGGCGAAGCAATCCGCCGTGATCGGCTCGGCGTCGATCACCACCTGGAAGGCGTGGGGGGCCCCGAGTTGCCGTTGGAAGTGCGCGAGCGCCCCTTGGAGTCGCCCCGACGATTGCTTCACCTCGACCAGAAACCACGGACGGCCATCGCGGACCACGACGAAGTCGACTTCCCGCTTTTCCTTGTCGCGGAGATACGCCAGGTGGAACTCCCCGAGGCCGAGGTCGGTCCAGCCCTCGACGGCCTTGAGCAAGTGGCAGGCCACGAACGTCTCGGCCCGTTTTCCGACGTCACTGACCAGCGCCCAGTCGCGCAGGTACCACTTCGGTTCCTTTCGCAGGCTGCGGGCCACGTTGGTGAACCACGGCTGGAGCGTGAAGCCAAGATAGAAGCCCGAGAGCGTTCCCAGCCAGCGACGGGCCGTGTCCACCGACACGCCGACCAAGGCCGCGAGCTTGCTGAAAATCACCTGGTCTCCCGAATGCGCCTCGAGATACCGGACGAGCGCCTCGATCTGACCGAGTTCGTGGATCTGGGTGAGGTCACGGATATCCTCGCGCACGAGTTGCTGGCGGCGGAGCGCCGCCCACCGCCGCGTGAAGCGCCGATCGCGCTTCGTGAAGGGCTCCGGGAAGCCACCGTGCTCCCACAGCGCTTCCCATTCCAGCTCGGAGATCCCGCGCGGGGATCGCACGATCCGGATCTCGTCAGGAAGACTCGGATCGACGAGCTCACCGACCGTAAAGGGATGCATGCGGTAGAGCAGATAGCGCCCCATGAGGCTGTCGCCCCCCCGGCGGTAGACGTCGAGACGGGAACTCCCGGTCACGAGGAGCTTCGTTCGTGCCCCGTAGGTGTCGAAGAACCCCTTGAGGAACGCCTTCCACTTTCCGTACTTGTGGATCTCATCGATGAGCGTCACTCGGGGGGGCGACGTTAGCCGCTCGAGCTTGAGCCGGCCTGCCGTCGCGGCGGGCCCGGCGAGCAGCACGCCCCGGTCGTCGGCGTTGTCCCAATTGAGCGTCTCGGCGGCTCGGCGGCCGCACGCGGTCGTCTTCCCCACCTGACGCGGGCCAGCGACGAACGCCATTTGGCGATCCTCGCGCAGATGCCGATCAAGCATCGCGTCGTAGATCCGTTCCCTGGGAACGTTTGGAAGATCGATTTCCGGGTCGGCGGCCATCCCGACCATCATGAGCTGAATCGTAAAATGGTCAAGACCAAAACGCGATGCATCTAAGAATGGTCGGACTTTTTCTATGCCCCTCTTGCTTCGTTTTCCCGCGTTTTCCCAAGATTCTGCTCAAGAGTCTCCCCCGCCGCTTGATTTTTGCCGCGAAAAAGACGATTGTTTCAAACGGTCGTTTGAATTGTCGTGCCGCTGACTTCGCAGGTGTTTCCGGAGACGAATCACCCCCACGTGGGGCCCCGGGAGGTGGAGGATGGCCGAAGACGCGCGGGGGCGGCTCATCGATGCGGCCGGGCGGGCGTTCGCCGAACGAGGCTTCGAGGGGGCGAGCGTCCGCGACATCTGTAGCGATGCCGGCGTCAATGTCGCCGCCATCAACTACCACTTCGGTGACAAGCAGTCGCTCTATGTCGCCTGCCTCGAGCAGGCCCAGTGCAGCGAGTCGCAGCAGACCCTCCGGGCAGCCGATCCGTCCCTGCCACCGGAAGCCAGACTCCACGGCTTCATCCGCGGCATGCTCGCCGCCCAGGGAGACCCCGATCGGCCGCGGTGGCACAACGCGCTGATGCTCCGCGAGATGGCCCATCCGACCTCCGCTGCAGCGGAGGTGTTGAAACGCTACATCCGCCCGCTCGCCGAGACGCTCCGCGAGATCCTCGAACAACTCAGCCCCGGTGTCTCGGGAATGCCGCACGATGGCTGGCCCGTCGGCTTCAGCGTCGTCTCTCAGGTGCTTTTCTACGCCGTCCACCGCCCCGTCGCCCGCCTCTTGATGGGCGAGGCCGAGCACGACGCGCTCGACGTCGATTTCCTCGCCGACCACATCACCCGCTTCTCGCTTGCCGCGCTCGGCCGCGGGCCGAATATCGTCGGCCCGTCCGCCGCGCCATCGGCCGGGATAAGGAAGACGGTGTCACGATGAACTGGGTCGCCTGGAAGATGCTCAACGGCGACACCGCCAAGTATCTCGGCGCCGTGTTCGGCGTCGCCTTCGGGGTGCTCCTCATCACCCAGCAGGCCTCGATCTTCGTCGGCCTCATGAGCCGTACGGCCAACCCCCTCCGCGATGTCCGCGAGGCGAGCGTGTGGGTCACCGACCGCCACCAGCAGAACGCCGACGAGATCGAGCCGATCGCCGACGGCGCCGTCCACCGGATCCGCGGCGTGGAGGGGATGGACTGGGCGGTGCGGCTCTACAAGGGGGTGGCCCGGGCCCGCCGCCCTGACGGGATCTTCCGCCAGGTGATCCTCTTGGGTGTCGACGACCACAGCTTCGTCGGGGCGCCGCGGACGATCCTCATGGGCGACCTCGCCGATCTCCGCAGACCCTCGGCGGTGTTCATCGACAAGGCGGGGCACGAGTCGCTCTGGCCGGGCGAACCGCTCCAACTCGGTCGGGAAATCGAGATGAACGAACGCCGGGCCGTGATCGTCGGCATCTGCGAGACCTCGGCGCCGTTCCAATCCTTTCCCGTCGTCGTCGCCACCTACTCCCAGGCGACCCGGTTCATCGCCCGGGAGCGGAAGCAGCTCTCGTTCGTCGTCGGCGCGCCCGTGGCGGGAGTGACGCCGGCCGAAGCCTGCCGCCGGATCAAGGCGGCCACCGGCTTTGAGGCCCTCACCTACGACCAGTTCGTCTGGCAGACGATCAACTACTACATGGCCAACACCGGCATCCCGGTCAACTTCGGGATCACGATCGTGCTCGGCTTCATCGTCGGCGCCGCCATCGCCGGCCAGACGTTCTACCTGTTCACACTCGAGAACCTCCGCCACTTCGGTGCCCTCAAGGCGATGGGGGTCAACAACCGTCGCTTGATCGGCATGGTGCTCCTCCAGGCGGCCGTCATCGGCGCCGTCGGCTATTCGCTCGGCGTCGGCATGGCGGTGGCGTTCTTCGAAGTCACCGGGAGGGTGCTCCCCGATCTCCGTGGCATCAACATCCCCTGGCAGGTGGCCGTCGGCACCGCCGGGGTCGTCGTCGCCATCATCACGTTTGCAAGTCTCATGAGCCTGCGGCGCGTGCTCCTCCTCGAGCCCGCCGTCGTCTTCCGCGGATGAGCTTCATGCCCACAGCCCTCGACACCCCCGCGTCCGATCCTTCGGCCCCGCCGCCGGCCGTCGGGGTGGCCTGCCGTGGCATCGCGAAGGAGTTCGGCAGCGGAGAGACACGGACCCGCGTCCTCCACGGCATCGACGTCGACATCGGGTGCGGGGCGTTGACGCTCCTTGTCGGCCCGAGTGGCTGCGGCAAGACGACGTTGATCTCGATCATCGCCGGGCTCCTCGACCCTACCGCGGGCGACGTCACCCTGTTCGGCACGCCGCAGTCCCAACTCCGCGGCAACCGTCTCGTCGACTTCCGGGCCCGCAACGTCGGCTTTGTCTTCCAGCAGTACAACCTCCTCCCCTCGCTCACGGCAGCCGAGAACGTGGCCGTGCCGCTCCTCGTGGCGCGGCAGCCGCGAAAGCGGGCCATCGAACAAGCTGCGGGCGTGCTCGAGGCCGTCGGCCTGGGGAGTCGCTTGAAGGCCTTCCCGAACCAGCTCTCGGGGGGCCAGCAGCAGCGGGTGGCGATCGCCCGGGCCCTCGTCCACGAGCCCCGACTCCTCGTCTGCGACGAGCCGACCGCCGCCCTCGACTCGCACTCGGGCCAGACGGTGATGGAGCTTCTCAAGTCGGTCGCCGTCCATCCGGAGCGGACCGTGATCGTCGTCACCCACGATTCCCGCGTGCTCCAGTTCGGCGACCGCCTCCTCGAGATGGCCGACGGGCGGATCGTCCTCGACACCATTCCCCATTCCCGGTCCTGATTACCCACCGAGTCCACGGCCCAAGTCATGATCCGTACCCTCGTCCTTCCGCTCCTCGGCCTGATCGGCTTCGGCACACTCCTTTGGCACCTCGCCCACACGCACGAGGTGCCCCCCGAGCAGGTCCCGCCGGTCGCGCCGGTGCGCCGACAATTCTCCGGCACGGTGGCCGGGGCCGGGGTCGTCGAGCCCCGCTCGGAGAGCATTCACCTCTGTGCCGAGGTGCCGGGGATCGTCGCCGAGGTGGCCGTGCGCGAGGGGCAAGCCGTCGCGGCCGGGGATGTCGTGCTCCGGCTCGAGGATCGCTGGAAGCGGGCGGAGCTCGAGGTTCGCCAAGCCGCCCTCACGGCCGCCGGGCAGGATCTCGCCCGGCTCCGCGGCCTCCCCAGGCCCGAGGACCTGCCGCCGAGCGCCGCGCGGGTCCGCGGAGCGCAGGCGGCCGCCGAGACGCAGCGCGATCAGCTCGCCCGCGCCGAGGACCTCCACCGCCAGAAGGTCGTCACTGAGCAGGAGGTGATCCAGCGACGGAAGGCCTTCGACACAGCCCAGGCAGCGCTCGAGGAGGCTCAGGCCGAGGATGCCCGGCTCCGCTCGGGGGCGTGGGAGCGCGATGTGGCGATCGCCGCGGCCGCCGTCGAGCAGGCCCGCGCGGGGGTCGACCTGGCCCGGGTGGAGGTCGAGCGGTTCGTCGTCCGGGCGCCGGTGGCGGGCACGGTCCTTGAAGTCGACGTCCGCCCTGGCGAGTTCGTCGGCACGCCGCCGGGGAAGCCGCTCGTTGTCCTCGGTGACACCAGCCGCCTCCATGTCCGGGTGAGCATCGACGAGCACGATCTCCCCCGCTTCAATCCCGGGGCCCCGGCGCTTGGGTATCCCCGCGGCGACGGCGAGCATCCGGTGCGCTTGGCGTTCCTCCGCACCGTGCCCACGGTCGCCCCGAAAAAAAATCTCAGCGGCGACAGCGCCGAGCGCGTCGATACCCGCGTTCTTCAGGTGCTCTTCGAGATCGTCGATGACACCGCCGCCGCGCCGACCGCCGACGGCACGCCGGACCGCGATCTCTTCGTCGGCCAGCAGCTCGACGTCCAGATCGACGCAGCCGCGAGGTAGCTGCAGACTCTTCAGTGAAACTTCACGAGGATCACGCCAGCGAAGACCAGGATCACGCCGAGGAGCCTCCCCGGGGTGACCACCTGCCGGGGCAGATCCATCAGCCCGAAGTGATCGAGGAAGAGCGAACAGGCCAACTGCCCCCCGACGACCGCCGCGATGAAGGCCGCGGCCCCGAGCCGGGGCGCCAGCGCCGCTCCGGAGAGGACGATGAGCGCTCCCATCGGCCCGCCGATCCAGTTCCACCACGGGGCCCCCCGGGCGGCCACCGCCTCCGGGGGCGTGGGGCGGAGGATGAGCATCACCGTGACGGCGGTGACGATCGTCCCGCAGATCGAGAAGAAGGCCGCCCACAGCGGGCTGTGGAGATGGGCGCGGAGCGAGGCATTCGCCGAGGCCTGAACGGCGAAGCAGGCGCCGGCGCCGGCGGCCAGCACGATCCATACGATGTCCACGTCGTCCTCCGCTGCGAGATCCTTGCCACGGCAACGGCTGCCAGGGCCGCCGACAGTATGCCGGCCGGCGCCGCCGTGTCGATCCGGCCGGCGGGTGGGGCCTTGCCGGTCGGAGCGATTGTGCGGGGCAGGTTGCCCGTGAGGGCGCCCCGTGGGGTGAGGTAGACTTCGTTCATGACAACGCCACACGCATCCGCCGCCGCCGACCGCGCCGCGGCTTTGGTCCGCCCCGACATCGCCGCCCTGGCCGGTTACGTGCCCGGGGAGCAGCCGCAGGGAGGGGAGTGGATCAAGCTCAACACGAACGAGAATCCCTACGCGCCGTCCCCGGCCGTGGCCGCGGCCGTGACGGCGCTGCTCGCCGGGCGGACGCTCGCCAAGTACCCCGACCCGGTCGCCACCCGGTTCCGCGAAAAGGCGGCCGAGGTCCTCGGGGTCGATCCCGATTGGATCCTCTGCGGCAACGGCAGCGACGATCTCCTCACGATCCTCGTCCGCACCTTCGTGGGAGCCGGCGGGGCCCTGCGGGTGCCGACGCCGAGCTACATCCTCTACCGGACGCTCGCCGGCATTCAGGGCGTCACCTGCGAGGAGATCCCGTACGAGCGCGATTGGTCGCTCGGGCCGGCGTTCTGTACCCCCACCACGGCCGGCGGTGATCCGGTGCGCCTGGCGATCATCGCCAATCCCAACAGCCCCTCCGGCACCCTCATTCCCCCCGACGCGGTCGCGGCGCTCGCCGCCCGTCTCCCCTGTGCGCTCGTCGTCGACGAGGCCTACGGCGATTTCGCCGCTGCCAACTGTCTCGATCTGGTCCGCGGCAGCGATCGGGTGATCGTCACCCGCAGCTTCAGCAAGTCGTACGCGCTGGCCGGGCTGCGGTTCGGGTTCGCGGTCGCCCAGCCCTCCGTCATCCGCCAGCTCGAGAAGGTGAAGGATTCCTACAACTGCGATGCCCTCTCGATCGCGGCGGCCACCGCGGCGATCGCCGACCGTGACTGGCTCCGCACCAACCGGGCCACGATCCTCGCCACGCGGGCCAGGCTGACCCGGGCCCTTGCCGACCTCGGCTTCCGGGTCCAGGAGAGCCAGGCAAACTTCGTCTGGTGCACCCACCCGACCCGACCGCACCGCCCGATCTACGAGGCCCTCAAGGCCGAGCGGATCCTCGTCCGCTTCATGCAGTACGCCGGCTGGGGCGACGGCCTGCGGATCACCGTCGGCACCGATGCCGAGATCGACGCCTTCCTCACCGCCCTCGGGCGGATCCTCGCCGCATCCTGACGCTCCCCGTTCCCCGCCCGGCCATCATCCTTCACGCCTCCGCTTCCCTTCACGCCTCCGCTTCCCTTCACGCCTCCGCTTCCCTTCACGCCTCCGCTTCCGCCATGCACCGCACCGCCACCGTCACGCGCCGCACCACCGAGACCTCGATCGTCCTCACCGTCGGTCTCGACGGCACCGGCCGGGCCGACGTCGCCACCGGCCTGGGGTTCTTCGACCACATGCTCACGCTCCTGGCCGGGCACTCGCTTCTCGACCTCACGATCCGTTGCGAGGGGGATCTCCACGTTGACGGCCACCACACCGTCGAGGACGTGGGGCGGGCCCTCGGGCAGGCGGTCCGCGAAGCGCTCGGCGAGCGCCGCGGCATCCGCCGCTACGGCCACTTCACGCTGCCGATGGACGAGACGCTCGCCACCGTCGCCGTCGATCTCGGCGGCCGGGCGGCAACGGTGTTCCACGTCCCGTTCCCGGTGCCGACGATCGGCACCTTCGACACCCAGCTCGTCGAGGTGTTCTGGGAGGGCTTCGCGTCGGCGGCCGGGGCGAACGTCCATGCCGTCCTCCACCACGGCCACAACGCCCACCACATCGCCGAGGCGGTCTTCAAGGCCGCCGCCCGGGCGATCCGGATGGCCGTGGAGAGCGATCCCCGCCAACCGGGGATCCCGAGTACGAAGGGCTCGCTGACGGTGTGAGCGCGCTGCCGGCCCGTCACTCGTTGACGAACGTCTCGAGGAATCGGGCGAGGCGGTGGAAGTCGCTGTTGCGTTCGACGTAGCGGACGACCGTCACGAGGGTGTTCGGGTCGACGAGCTCCTCGAAGGGGACATAGTTGAGGTCGAGCTGCCCCGACACGCTCACCATCACGCCATTGAGCCCGCGCTCGGCGAGCGCCCGGTAGGCACCGACGCCGAGCTGGCTCCCGAGCATGATGTCGAAGGCGTGCGGAGCGGCGCAGCGGGCCTCGTAGCCGAGCTGGAGCCCGACCACCTTCCGCGACTTGCCGGTCTGCTTCTTGTACTCGTCGGCGACGAGCTTGGAGAACATCCGCCCGAGCTGCACGTGGGTGATCGAGATGTGCCCATGGTCGTCACGGGGAATCCCGGCCAGCTGGCTCTGGGGGAGATATTCGGCGAGCCCCTCGGCGAGCACGATCACGCCGTAGGGCTTCCCCTCCTGCTCCTCGCGGACGCGCATCGTCTTCACGATCCGGTTCACCACCTCCGCCACGTTCATCACCGGCTTGATGCTCGTCGTGCCGTCGGCGGCGGTGATCGTCTCCTCGCCCCGGAACTTCCCGTGGATGTCCTCGACGCTGATCACGAGGCTCGCCTCGCCGGAGATCGCCGCGCCGTAGGAGAGCCAGCCGGCACTGCGGCCCATCGTCTCGCAGAGGTAGTAGGCCCGTCCCGCTTCGGCGTCGTAGAGGAGGTTGCGGATCTCGGCGGCGAGGGTGTCGACGGCGGTGAAGTAGCCGAACGTGAAGTCGATCCCCATGTAGTCGTTGTCGATCGTCTTGGGGAGATGCACGACCGGGATCTTCTTCGTGCCGGCGGGGAGCCGGTCTTGGTAGAGCTTGAACTTGTTGGCGGTCTTGAGCGTGTCGTCGCCACCGATCGAGATCAGGGCCTCGACGCCGAGCGAGCGGAGGCCAGCGTCGACGTTCGAAAGCGGCTTGACGCGATCCGGATCCTCGAGATGAGCCGGCGACGATACCGAACGGCCGGGATTGGTGCGGGCGGTACCGAGGAGGATCCCCTGGCTCGACCGACTGCGCTTGATGAACTCCGGCGTGATGCGGACGTAGTCCTTCCCCTCGACGAGCGGCTTGTCGGGGGAGAAGTCGGCCAGCGACGAATAGCCGTGCTTCATGCCGATCACCTCGACGTCATTCCGCAGAAACGAGATCGCGGCGGTGGAGATGACGGCATTGGCGCCCGGCGCCGGCCCGCCGGCGAAGAGGATCGCGACGCGGCGGAAATGGTGGGAGGCCTTCGGCGGACGGGAGAGCGATTCGCTCATGGAGAGCTCCGGGGCAGAGGAGGGGATGGCGGGGGCAAGGCGGGGATGAATCGGCGGGGCAGGGGGGCGGGCTTGTGAAACGCTCGGGCTCGGGAAGACGGGCTTCTCCGGCCGGTGCCGGAATCACCCCGCGAGCCAGCGCTCGACAAACTTCGTGTCGATCTCGGCGCGGTGGAACTCAGGCAAACCCAGAATGTCGAGGTGGAGCGGAACGGTCGTCTTGATCCCGGCGACGCGCAGTTCCGCCAGCGCCCGAACCATCGTCTCGATCGCCTCCTTGCGAGTCGGCTGATGGACGATGAGCTTGCCGACGAGCGAGTCGTAATGCGGGGGCACGGTGTAGCCGGCCACGGCGTGCGAATCCCACCGCACCCCGAATCCACCGGGGGCGATGATCTGCTCGATCCGGCCGGGGCAGGGGCGGAAGTTGGCGGCCGGATCCTCGGCGTTGATGCGGCACTCGAGGGCATGGCCACGGGGGACGATGTCCTTCTGCTCGATCCCGAGTTTCTCGCCGGCGGCGACGCGGATCTGCGCCTTCACCAGGTCGATCCCGGTCACCATCTCACTCACCGGGTGCTCGACCTGGATCCGGGCGTTGACCTCGATGAAGTAGAAGTTGCCCTGTTGATCGACGATGAACTCGACGGTCCCGGCGGAGTGGTAGCCGGCGGCCTTGCACAGCCGCACCGCCGCCTCACACATCGCCTTGCGGGTTTCCGGGGCGAGCCGCGGGGAGGGGCTCTCCTCGATGAGCTTTTGATGGCGCCGCTGCGTCGAGCAGTCGCGTTCCCAGAGGTGGAGCATCGTGCCATGAGTGTCGCCGAGCACCTGCACCTCGACGTGCCGTGGCCGGTCGATGTAGCGCTCCATGTAGATGCCGGGATTGCCGAAGGCGGCGAGCGCCTCGGCCGAGGCCTGCTGCCAGGCCGGGGCGAGCGCCTGATCATCGGCCGCGACGCGCATCCCCTTGCCACCACCGCCGGCCGTGGCCTTGAGGAGAACCGGAAAGCCGATCTGCCGAGCGATCCGCACGGCGTCGGCTTCGTTCGCAATGATCCCGTCGCTCCCCGGCACGCACGGCACACCCGCCTCGCGGGCCAGGGCCCGGGCGGAGTTCTTGTCGCCGACTTTCGCCATCGCTTCCGGGGTCGGGCCGATGAACCCGATGTCGCACGACCGGCAGACCTCGGCGAAGTGGGAGTTCTCCGAGAGAAAGCCGTAGCCCGGATGGATCGCCTGGCAGTTGCCGATCTCGGCGGCGCTGATCACGCGATCGATGCGGAGATAGCTTTCGGAAGCCTTCGCCGGGCCGACGCAGATCGCCTCGTCGGCGAGCTGGAGGTAGGAGGCATCGCGGTCGGCCTCGCTGTAGATCGCGACCGTCTCGATACCCATCTCGCGGCAGGCGCGGATCACCCGCAGGGCGATCTCTCCGCGATTGGCAATCAGAACCCGTTTGAACATACGCTCCGCCCGGATCGGGGGACACCGGACCACTCACCGGCAGGCTCGCACCGCGCCTGCCGGCGGCAGGCGCGGGAACCGGCCGTACAGCCCGGGATCATTTCTCGGGATCGACCTTGATCAGCGGCTGGCCGAACTCGACCGGATGGCCGTTCTCGACGAGCACCGCGACCACCTGCCCCGAAACCCCACCAGGGATCTCGTTGAAGACCTTCATCGCCTCGATGATGCAGACGGTCTTCTCCGGTCCGATCCGGTCGCCCACCTTGATGAACGGCGGGGAGTCGGGACCACTGGCCCGGTAGAACGTCCCCACCATCGGACTGGTGATGACGACCATCTTCGAATCGGCCGCCGGGGGGGCGGCGGCAGCGGCAGGAGCCGGAGCCGCCGCGCGGGGAGCCGCGGCCGAAGGCGCCACGACGACCTCGCCGCCGCGCTTGATGCGGACGCGCTGGTCGGCGTTCTTGAGATCGACCTCGGCGAGGTCGTGCTTCTCCATCAGCGAAATGAGCCGACGGATCTGCTTGGTGTTGAAAAAGTCGTCGGGCTTGGGTGCCGCGCTCATGAGGCTCGCCTGTCTGGTGGCTGGCAACGGTTCGGTGCCCCGGTGGGGCATCCGCCCGGGAACCCGCCGCGGCTCCGGAGGACTCCGGAAACCGCGGGGAATTTCGCGGCGAGGGTAGCCCGTGCCGGGGATTTCAGTCAAGGTAACAAGATCGCGGCCGGTTTGCGTCCCTCCCACCTCGACTTCTGCCCTCCCGCCGCCCCCCCATCACTCGTCCCCGATGCCCTCCGCAGCCCGCCAAACGCTTCCCCCCCCGGCCGATCTCCCGAAACTCGCCGCCAGACGGCGGGATTCGAGCAAGCGGGACTACGGCCGGGTGCTCGTGGTGGGTGGGGCGACCGGAATGGCCGGAGCCCCGGCCCTGGCGGCGATGGCGGCCCTCCGTAGCGGTGCGGGCCTGGTCGACCTGGCCGCTCCCGAAGGGGTGGCATCGATCGCCGCCGGCTTCGACCCCTGCGTCATGACGCACCCCCTCCCGGCCCGGGCCGAAGGCACGTTCGCCCACGACGCCCTCGAGCCGATCGCTGCCCTCGCCGGCCGGGCCGATGCCTTGGCCGTTGGCCCGGGGCTTGGCCGCTCCGAGGCCACGTCCGCGATCGTGACGCAGCTGTGGCGGGAGTTCCCGGGGCCTGCGGTGTTTGACGCCGACGCCCTCTGGTGGCTCGCCCGCTTGGACCCTGAAGCCCTCGCCACGCATGCCGGCCCCCGCGTCCTCACCCCCCATGCCGGCGAGATGCGTCGCTTCCTTGCCGATGGCTCGGCGGCCGGCGCCTCGCCGACAACCGGCGCTCCTCCGTCGGCCGCGGTGCTCGAGGGGGCCGCCGGGAGCCTTGCCGCCGAGTGTGGGCTCGTGATCCTCCTCAAGGGCCCCGACACGCTGATCACCGACGGCTCGAGGCAGGCCCGTAACACCACCGGCAATCCCGGCATGGCCAGCGGTGGCTCGGGCGATGTCCTCACCGGCATCCTCGCGGCGCTCTTCTGCCAGCCGCAGGCGGGCCCCGGTGCGGTCCACCACTTCGATCCGTACGAAGCCGCCCGCGTCGCGGCCTGGGTGCATGGCCGGGCGGGAGATCTGGCGGCCGCCGACCTGGGCGAGCTGTCACTGACCGCCCGCGACCTGATCACCTGGCTGCCGCGGGCCTTCCCGGCGATCGTCGCGCCGTCGGGCTGAGGCTGCCGGCTGATCGACCGCTATCGCCTCGACGCGGGGCGGGCCAGCCGCGTGACGTCGAGGACGGCGTCATCGCGGGCCAGCCAGACCCGAGCCGTGTCGGTGATCTCGACGGCATGCCCGCCGGTGAACGATCCGAAGGCCGGAAGCGTGAGGATGGAAAAGTCGAGGTGGAAGCAGCGATCGGCGAGGCGATCCCCGGACGGGCCGCGGAGCTTGACGCGCGGGTGGACGTGGCCCGCGACGACGAGGCCGATCGCAGTCGCCGTTGCTTCGTCGTCATCGGCAGCCGCGGCGGCGGCGATGTGGACAAACCGCAGCGGGGGCTCGTCGAGCGAGGACACGCAGGCATCGAGGCCGAGGTCGCCGGCGATCCGCCGCGCCGCGACGTCGTGATTGCCGAGGACGAGGATCACCGCCGTCGTCGTCAGCCGGTCGCGGAAGGCCCGAAACTCGGCCACGACCTCGCTCGTGCAGCCGCTCGCGGCGTGGAGGAGATCGCCGAGGACGAGCACCCGGGCCACGGCATGATCGCGGACGAGCGTCTCGAGGCGGGCGAGATCGCCCTGCGCCGAGCCTTCGGGAATCGGAATCCCGGCCCGGCGAAACGTGGCCGCTTTCCCGAGATGGAGATCAGCGACGAGAAGCGTCCGCGACGCGGGGAGGAGCGCTCCCCGGCCTGGAAGGAGAAGAATGTCGGCCTTGGCCGAGGCGGCTGCCGCGGTTGATGCAGCCCCCGGAAGGCCGCCAGCGGCAGGGCTCCCGGCAGCGGCGATGACGGGAAGCGGTGGCGTCACGCGGTCTGGTTCCGGGGAAGCATCGGCGCGGAGGGCTCAGGCTCCACGGTAGCGGTTGCTGACCCACCCGGCCAGCGGCCGGGCACTTGGGAGGAACCGGCCCCGCGACGACCTTTTCAAGGTTGCGGATGATCTGTTGTCTCCATCGATCCGACGCGACAGAGGCGGCCACCAGCGACTGGTGTTGATAAAGGCATCGGCTGCCAGCACGCCCCGATCTCCCGGCCAGCTTCGATGCTTGCCTGCCCAGCAGGGTTTTCTCCGGTGTTCGCCCCGTTCCTAACAAAAATGTTTGACACTCCGGCAGCGATCTGGACACTCCGCTGTGGGGTCTTCGACGCTCGATCGGGTGGTGCGATGAAGGGCACGCCCGTATTCATGGAGGGGCAGGCATGCGGCGCGATCTGAATGGCTTGGGGGGGGGGGCGGCACTGGGGTAGCTTGCGACGGGGGCCGGTTTCATCGCGGCTGTCGCTGTTCCGCAAGCGGCGTGAGGGCCGATCGCGGCGTCGCGGAGCGCGCAGCGGGCTGCTGCTGACGCATGAGCCGCTCGAGCAGCGGCATTTGCTCGCCGGCACGCCTTCTCTCACCGATGCGCAGTATCAGGCGCGGCTTGTTTCACTGAATGCCGATCAAGCCTCGGCCCTCTCCGGGGCCGCAAAGGCTCAAGACGAGGCCGACAAAGCTTGGCAAGACGCGCAGAGCGATTCCAAGGCTTTCTATGCAGCCTGGGAGCAGGCGGCCTATTACGGAGGCGACCTGCCGAAGACGACGACTGACTCGACCCCTCCCGAAAATGTCAGCGGGCTGCTCGTTGCCGTCGTGGCGGCCGACCTCACGAAGTCCAAGGAGATCGCCAAAGCGGAGCGCGCCTTTGAGGCCGCGTCGGAAGGGATTCTC
>CAJBCV010000079.1 GCA_903951635.1 uncultured Planctomycetaceae bacterium | reverse complement strand
GCAGTGACGATTCCCGACCTCGTCGGCACGATCACCCGCTCGCTCCTCGATCTCTCCGAAGTGCGGCTCCTCGACAGCCTCCCCAAATCGCTCCAGGCGACGCTCTCCCAGGGGCGGCCGATCCCCGGCCTCGGCTGATCGGCCGTCACCTCGAGCATCCTGCCTGCTGACTGGGGCGCCACGCCGTCAGGCTACACCAGCCGATGCCAACGGCCACGAGCGCCAACGACGCGAGCAAGATACCCCGTCCGATGGCCGACGAACCGGGATCGAATCCGCCAGCGGTTGTGGCCCAGATCGAACCCAAGCCGACAAGCAGCGTCACCGTTGCAGCGCTGATCGATGGGGAACAGGCGGGGCCGAGGCGATCGCGGATGAGCGCCGCTCCCCAGGTGACGAGCAACCAAAGAAGGGCCACGGCGACGATCATCAGGCCCGCCATCTCGCTTGGGGATTCGTTGCGGCGAAGAAGAAAGAGGCGGATGCCGCAAAGACCGGCAAGGAAGAGGCCCCCGACGGCACAGGCCGCAAGGCGTCGCAGGGGCGAGAGCCCGCCGACGATCTCGGCCAGCGCCGCCGGCCGATCGAAGCGGAGCCCGAGGAGGAGCGCCTGCCGTTGGAGCGCGGCGGCGAGAACAACAAGCGCCACGCCGCAGCTCCCCCCCGCCAGCCAACCGGCCGTCTCGGCGTCGCCGGCCACGCCGTCGTGAACGAATCGCCAACCGATCTTGCCGACCTGGAAGAGAATGAACCAGACGTACCCCGTCCGCAGGATGGCCGGATGCCCGACCATCAGCACCGACCGATTGCCCAAGAGCAGGAGCCAGACGACTCCCACGCCCATGATCAGCGAGGTCCCGGTCACCCAGGCGCGATCGACCCGGAACGCCGATCCCTGGAACACCGCCACGCCGACGGCGGTCACGGCCGTAGCCACCGCCACCTCAGGGAGCCGCTCCACGATCATCGCCTGCCAGCCACAGGCCGAGCAGGCACGCCTCCCCATCAGCCGACCGAAGGCGAGATAGATTGAGCCCCCGAGCAGGGTGGAGGCGGCCGCGATCGCGAGCACGTTGATTCCGAACGCCACGCCCTGCCACAGAAGCGCCGACAGGGGGTCGGCCGCCACGCCGCTCCCCGGCTGCCACCATCCCCACGCGGCCAAGCCACAGGCCACGAGGAGGGCCCCCCCCGCCAGCCCGAGAACACGGGCTCTCGGCACCGGCGGGAGCCGATGCCGGGCACGATCCCAAACGCACGCCGCAAAAGCGGCAAGCGCCAGCCAAGCCCACGCCGCGGCCAGAAGCCAAGGTGCCGCCGGCATCGCTCAGTGCCCCGCCGGCTGCGCTCCGGGAGCGGCCGCCGCCTTGCCACCGACCTTCAAATGGTCGGGGAGCCACTCGTCGTCTCCTTCGTCGGGATTGGCAAGCGCCTCCTGCGGAATCATCTCCTCGTGGTCAACCGGCCCGGCCCCGCCGATGAACGTGTAGGCCACCGGGAGGAGGACGAGGATCAGGACCGTTGTCACCATCTCACCGAAGACCATCGACGTCGCCATGGGAATGAGGAACTGGGCCTGGAAGCTCTTGTCGAAGAGGAGCGGGAGGAGCCCACCGACCGTCGTCACGCTCGTGAGAAACACCGGCCGGAAGCGAAGGCAGCCCGCCTCGCGCAGCGCCACCTTCATCGGCCTCCCCTCACGGACGCGCTGGTTGATGAAGTCGATGAGGACGATCGAATCGTTGACGACGATTCCCGAGAGCGCGACCACGCCGAACATCGTGAACAGCGTCAGCGGCAGCCCCATGATGGCATGACCGAAGACGGCGCCGGCGATGCCGAAGGGGATCGCCAGGAGGATGAGGAGCGGCTGCAGATAGGAGCGGAACTCCATCGTGAGGAGGACGAACATCGCGAACACCGACACCGTGAATCCCAGACCGAGGCTGCGGAGCGATTCATTCGTCTGCTCCTGCTCCCCCTCCCAGCGGACACGGACGTCGGGGTATTCGGCGAGGAGCGTCGGCATCAGTCGCTTCTCGATGTCGTTGGTGACCTGCGTGCTCGTCAGCCCCGACCCGACATCGAGATCGGCGGAGATCGTGATCGACCGCTTTTGGCCGAGACGGTTGATCTCCGAATAGCCACGGTCGACGTTGATGTCGGCCAGTTCGGTGAGCGGACGGGAGATTCCATCCCCCCCTTTCACGCGGACGTCATCGAGGACGGCAGACGTCCGCCGTTCCTCGCGCGGATAAGCGACGAGGAGTTTCACCTCATGGCGTCCGCGTTGCAGACGCATCACCTCTTCACCATAAAAGCTCGCCCGGATCGTCGAGGCGACATCGGAAAGCGACACCCCCATGGCCTCGGCGCGGGGCTTGACCTTCATCTGGTATTCCCACTTACCCGGTCGGGAGTCGTCGTCGATGTCGATCACCCCCTGATATTCCGCGAGAAATGCCTTCGTCTTCTCGACGGCCGCGTCGAGGTCGCGGGCCCCGTCCTCGGACGCCGGGGCGAGGAGCTTGAACTCGATCGCCTTGCCGGCAGGGCCGATGTTCTCCGACGCGAAGACGACGCTGTCGACGCCGGGAATGCTCCCGGTCGCCTTCCGCCACTCCGAGAGGAATGTCTCACTCGTGACGCTGCGGTGAAGCGAGTCCTCGAGCTCCACGTTCACCGCGCCGAGATTCGACCCGCTCGAGGTCGAAGAAACGCCCGGCTTCCCCTCCAGATCGATGGCGCCGATCGAAGCATTGACGAGCGTCACCAGCGGCCGCCCACCGGCGCCGAGCTTGGCGGCCGTGTCATCGAGCGCGCGCTCGATTCGGGCCACGGCATCCTCGGTCACCGACACCGGCGTGCCGTCGGGGAACATGACACGGGCTTGGATCCGCTTCGAGTCGACCTTCGGAAAGATCGTGAACGGCGTGATTCCGCTGCGGATCATGCCGAAGGCCACGATGAGCAGGGCGAGCGCGCCCGACAGCATCACCCAACGGTTGTCGATCGCCACCTCGAGAAACGGCGCGTAGGCACGCTTCACGAACCACTTGAGGGCACTGTCGCAGGTCGATTGCACGGCTTTGACCAGCGGCAGGAGCGGCTGCAGCGGCCAAGTGATGATGCGGAAGAACTTGAGCACGCCGGAATCGTCGTGGGCGAGGTGGCCCGGGAGGATGAAAATGGCTTCGGCGAGCGACACGAGCAGGCAGGAGATGAAGGCATACGGCATGACGGCGATGAACTTCCCCATCACTCCTGACACGAAGAGGAGCGGGAGGAACGTGAGGATCGTCGTCATCACTCCGGAGACCACCGAGGGCACCACCTCGGCCGTGCCGTCGATTGCCGCCTGGATAGGTCCCTTTCCCATCTTCCGGTGGCGTTCGACGTTGTCACTGACGACGATCGCGTCGTCGACGTCGATTCCCACCGCCATGAGGAAGGCGAACATCGAAAGCATGTTGAGGGTCTGATCGCCGGCGAACATCAGCGCCCCGGTGCCGAGCATCGATACCGGCACCCCCATCGCCACCCAGAAGCCGATCTTCAGATCGAAGAACATCGCCAGGAGGACGAAGACGATGGCCAGCCCCTGCGTGCCGTTGGAAAGGAGCATGTCGAGCCGCTCCTTGACGTCGACGGAAGCATCGGCCCAGGTGACGAGCGAGTAGCCCTCCGGCATCGGATGGTCGGCGACGTAGCCCTTCACCGCGGCGACCATCGCCAATAGATCCTCTCCGGAACTGCGGTCGATCGAGACGACGAGGCCGGGGCGGCCGTTGATGCGATTGCGGCCAGCGACGTCGGCGAAGCCGTCGCGCACCTTCCCCAGATCGCCGACGGTGAGGACGAGCCCGTCGGGGAGCGTGACGAGGGGGAGCTTGGCGATGTCCTCGCCGACATACTGCTTGTTCTTGCCACGCAGGAGGATCTCGCCGCTCTCGCTGCGAATCGTGCCGCCGGGGAGTTCGAGATTCTCGCGGCGGACGATCTCGGCCACCTTCTGAAGCGTGAGGCCATATTTACGGAGCGTTGCCTCCGAGATCTCGATCGTGATCTCGTAGCTCTTGGCTCCGCCGATGTTGGCCGCCGACACGGTGGGGAGGGCGAGGAGGTCCTCGCGAACCCGCTCCGTCACATCCCGGAGCCCGAGTTCGTCGCGATCCGCCGCCATGCTGCCGACAGGCCCGGTTTCCGGAGGCCCGAGGACGCCGACCTTGATCGCCGGCGTGCGGAGCGTCACCTGCTCTACCTTCGGATCCTCGGCGAGCGCGGGGAAACTCGGGATCCGCTCTACCTCCGAGCGGATCTCACCGACCACCCGTTGCACGTCCTTGACGGTGTCTCGGATCTCGAAAACGCAGTAGCCGAGCCCTTCTCTGGCGACGCTGGTGATCTTCTTGATGCCCGCCACGCTCCGGCAGGCTTCCTCGACCTTCTGGCAGATCCCCTCCTCCACCTCCGCCGGCGTCGCGCCAGGATATGGCACTGACACCAACGCAATTTCCAGCTCGAACTCTGGAAACACCTCGCGGCGCATCCGGCTGAAACTGATGAAGCCGATCACCATGACCGCCACGACGAGGACGTTCATGGCGGGAGTGTTGCGGACCGTCCAGGCGATGATGGATCTCAAGGCTTCGCCTCCGGTGTGGTCGAACTTGGCGCGGGGGCGCCACCATCACTCCCGACAGACGCTTCCCCCGGCGCGACGGTGCGGAGGGGTGCAGCCTCGGCCAGGGCCATGCCGTCGCGGGGATTGGAGATCAGGCTGCTGACGAGACGGTCGCCGGCGACCAAGCCACTGGGGCCCTCCTCGTAGACAACGGTTCCCTTGCCGAGGTGGTAGGGACGCGGACGGAGAATGACAAGGTGGCCGTCGCGCATCACGAGCAGGTCACCGGACGGCCGCACCACCTCCTGCGGCACCGACACGAGTTTCACTGGCGGATCGACCTTCACCCGGACCTCGACAAACATCCCCCGGAGGAGCGACCCCGGCGCGCCTGGAGGGAGGTCGGGCATCGGAGCCCCGTAGCGGTCGAGGGCGACCACAGCAGTCGGATCGGGGACGATCACCCGGCAGGGAAGCGTCCGCGTCTTCTCATCGATCCCCCGCCCTTCCTGTCTCGAAAGGAGGCCGTCCCACTCGTAGGCCCGATCGCCGAGTGTGAACAGCACCTTCGCCCGGGCGTCGCGAAGGTCATGCGGCCCCTTGGCAAGCGCCCCAACGGCGGAGGCGTCTCGATCGACCTCCGGCGGAGCGACGGCATCCTTCATGCCCCCCCAGACCTGCGCTACCTCGTCCATCCGCAGGCTCGTCTTCACCTCCCCGGCGCTCGTGTCCTCGAGCACGACCAGCGGCGTTCCCTTGGCGACGAACGACTCCTGCTCCACCTTGTCATCGACCACCATGCCGTCGACCGGCGCCGTGATCGTCGTCCGGGCCAGATCGAGATTGGCCCGCTCGAGCATCGTCGACGCGAGTTGCTGAGCCTCCTCGAGCCGATTGCGACGCTTCTGGAGGACGCGCCGCTGCCCCTGGAGGTTCGAGAGGGTGTTCGTCGTGGTCAGCTCGTCGCGCGCCGCCTGATCGGCCGCCGACTCGGTGACGATCCGCCCCTGGGCGAGCGTGTCGAGTCGATTCGCTTCGCGCTTCGCGATCTCCAACTGACGCTTGCCGAGTTCGATCGAGTCGGCGTTTTGGGTCAGCTCCTCGTCGATTTCGTCGATCGTCAACACCGCCTGCTGGAGCTCGCGCTCCAGCCGGGAAACGTCGAGCTCGTAGTCCCGCGGATCGATGCGGAAGAGAACGGTGCCCTTGGTGACGAATTGCCCAGCCTTGCAGGCTGGCGACTTCTCTGCGACGCGGCCGCCGACCTCCGCCGCGAGCGTCACCTCCCGGAGCGGTACGACCACGCCATCGGCCTCGATCTCGAAGCCATGGTCAACGGCCGCTGCCGCCACCGTCCGCACTTGGAGGGCCGCAGCCGCCTCGACGGCCTTTCGATCCGGCGGAGGCTGGCTCCCCATCCAGAAGAAGGCAAGCAAGGCCGCGGCGAGGATGGCCAGCGGGGCGACGAGGCGGAAGCCGGTGCGAAGGAGGGCATTCATGGGGGGAATTGTAGCCCTTGTGCCCGCCCCGCGGAGGATCACTTCGGCTTCCCACTCCCCTCGGCCGGCGTGACGACCATTTCCCCCTGCATCGCCATCCAGTGCCCGGGGAAGGTGCAGAGAAACGGATACCGCCCCGGCTCCTCGGGCACCCGGAACCAGATCGCCGTCTTCCCGGCGGGGGGGGTGATGTCGGTCCAGGCCAGGCAGTCCCCGGTCTCCGGCACATACTGCCGCGCCGCGGCATCCGGGTCGGTGACCAGCGCATTCACCGCCGCCCCCACTCGGGAGAGCGAGCCCGGCTTGAGGAGCGCCCAGTTGTGGGGCACCGTGTCGGGATTGGTGAAGGTGAGCTCGACGACATCCCCGCCCCGCACCTCGAGCCGCCGCGGAAGGAAGGAGAGGTTCGGGCCGACGGCCACCTC
>CAJBCV010000078.1 GCA_903951635.1 uncultured Planctomycetaceae bacterium | reverse complement strand
CACCTTCGTGTGGAGGGCGCCGACGAACGGATCGATCGAAGCGGCCGTGTCGCCATCGATCGGGACGCGCGTCTGGATTCGCCGGCCGGCATCGTCGAGGATCCGAAACTCGTTGAGCGCACACTCGACCCGGATCGGCCGGGTGAGGGGAACCGGACGATCGTGGGTGGCGAGGCTCGCCCAGTTGGCCCCGCGGCTGTTGGCAATCGACCCGCTGCCACCGCCGGCGCCGCCGGCGCCGCCACCACCGACACTGAGCATGCCGGGCATCGCCACATCACCGCCGGCTCCTCCACTGGCGCCGTTGGCCGAGCCACCGAGACCGAGGTTGCCCGAGCCGGCTGCGCCGGCGGCCGAGCCGCTCGCCGCGCCATTGGCGGCGGCCCCTGCGCCCCCTCCGGCCGCGCTGCCGCTGGCTCCACCGGCAAACGAGGACCCTTGAGCGCCATAGCGGACACCGCCGCCGCCGTCGCTTCCTGTCTCGCCCGCGCCGCCGTCGGGGCCAGGCGCTGTCCCTGTCTGGCTCGGTTGGCCGGCGAGCCCCGGCTTTCCGAAGGCGCCCGCGGGCGTGCCGGGGGCTCCTTCTGATCCGTTCCCGCCCCTGCCGCCGCCTGAAGCGTTCCCGCCGGGGCCTCCGCCGCCGCCAGGGCCGCCTCCCATCCCGTGGCCAGAGGCGAGGATCGCGTCGCCGGCCGGGTCGTCGGGAGTGCCCGCGGCCGAGAGAAAGGGCCGCCCCGGCGCGACGCCGTCGCCGCCGGCTCCATGTCCTCCCGTGCCACCACCGGCTCCCGCGCCACTGCCGCTGCCTGAGCCTCCCCCCGAGCCTGAGCCTGCCAGGCCCGAGGGATCGCCGGCAGCACCGGACGCACCGGCCGCCACCCCCGGACCGCCACCGTTGAACGATCGACCCCCGCGAGAGCCACCGGGCGTCGGCGCGCCGCCGGCCTGCTGATCCTTCCATTCCCACTGCGATTGATCACCGAGGACGCTCGGGCCGCCGTTCTCGACGACGCCGCCACGGGTCGGGGCGGCCCGGTACTGGCGCTGCGGCTTGGCGGGACGCTGTGGATGCGTCTCGGCGAGCCACTGCAGCCGACGACGCGATTCCTCGATCGCCCGATTCTCCGCCTCGGCGATCGCCACGTCTGGCGGGGGATACGCGATCGTCCAGTCGTCCTCGATGAGCTGATAGCCAAACTCGTTGCCCCACGAGGAGATCGCCTCGCGGGCCGCGTAATAGGCCATCACGCCGGAGGGACGGACGAGCAGCAACGGATAGGGCTGCGACGCGGGGTCGCCCGGATTGGGCGACGTGCGTGCCATCTGCTCGCGGGCGGCGCGGAGGGCGCTGGCGAGCGGGTTGCCCGGCCCCGGCGGGCCGTCGAAGTCAGCAGGCGTGAGTCGGATCCCCTCCGGCTGGAGGAAGACGCCGTCGACGCAGCATTCGATGTAGAGCGGGCGACGGTGGGTGCCATGCTTGCCGACGTAGGGCACGACGGCATAGGCCGCCGGCCGAGTCGCCTGATCGGCCCGAGCCTTGTCGAGCGACTCGCGGGCATTGGTGAGCTTCGCTTCGAGGGCAGCGAGGTCCGAAGCATCGGCGTCCTTGACCTCGTTCTCGAGCGCCTCGACCACACCAACGAGCCGAGCGAGCTCGTCCTCGAGTTCACGGGTGTTTTCCTCGATCCCGGCAAGCACCATCCGGGCCCGGGAAAGATCGTCGTTGGTCTTCTGCCGGACACCGTCGAGCTGATCGCGCCGCCAGCGGGCATTCTCCCGGGCGAGCTCGAGTTCCTCGATGGCAGCCTCGGCCTCGCGGACCCCGGCCTGCGAGGCGGAGCGGCTGAAGAGCACCAGGAGCACCAGGAGGGCGCCCATCGTGCACAGCAGCACCGCCAGGAAGGGGAACAGCGAGATCGTCGGCGCGGCGGCGGGGGTGCGACGGCTCATGCGGCCCTTCTGGAGCGCGGGAGGGCGTGGAGTTCGACCCGACGCGGTTCGGCGGCACCGTCGGCGGCCCGAGCCGCGAGGAGTTGCACGGCGGCCGAGAGGGTCGCGAGCGTCTCGTCGAACCGGCCGGTGGCAGTGAGCGCGGAGAGGTTGTTCTCGAGCGAGCGTTCCAGATCGGTGACGTCACGGGTGGCATCGACGACCCGCTCGAGGAGCTCCGTCTGGTCGGCGAGGGCCTGCTGGTGGCGTTCGAAGCCCTCCATGGCGGTGGTGAGCGCTTCGGCGGCTTTCGCCCAACGGTCCTCCCGCTGGCTCGTGACATGGGCCTGGGCCCGGACGAGCGATTCGCTCCACTGCGAGAGGCTCGAGCCGAGGGAGTCGGAGAGCGCCGTGCGGAGTTCCTGGCCGCTGGCCGCGACGGCACGGGAAAGGCTGCCAGAGGCCGCCTCCTCGAGCGCCCGCCAGGAATGCTCCTGGGCCTGAAGGAGCTTTTCGGAGCTTCGCGACACCGCCTCCGAGAGCTTTGCCAGCGCCACGGCCGTGCCGTCGTCGGCGGTCACCGACTGGAAGCGGCCCGCCAGGCCGATCCAGGCCGCCGAATCGACGCTCGTGAGGAGCCGCTGCTCGGCCCGGTCGACGAAGAATTGGATGAGCATCAGCACCATCGACAGCGCCAGGGCCGTGGCCGTGGTGTCGAACGCCACGCCGAGGCCGGCGACGACGCCCGAGATGTTCTCCAGTTGCGTCGGCGAGAGATTCGCAATCGCCTCGGTGATCCCGATGACGGTGCCGAGGAATCCCATGATCGGGATCGCCCAGATCACGAAGCGCACCAGGCCGTAGCTCTGCCCGGCCCGCGCTGCATCGAGATCGGAGAGGTATTTGAGATGGTCCTCGAGGCCATCGGCGGAGCCGGTGCGGACGACGAGATCGAGCGCCTCGCGGATCCGGCGGACGAGGTAGCCGTCGTCGTCGTTCTCGGCGACCTTCGCCTGGAGGCCGGTCGCCTCGTCGGGCAACTGTCCACCTGTCGGAATCGCTTCGAGAAGCGGCTCGTCGACATGGGCCGCCTGCCGGCGGACGTCGAGCCACTTCAGCGCGAGCGCCGAGAGGCCGACGGTGAACATCACCGTCTCGACGTATTCGACCCAGTGGCCGGCGAGGTAGCGGATCGTGCCGGCATGCTTGATCACGCCGCCATGAATGAGGGCAAAGAAGCAGAAGGCGAGGGCTCCGCCCCAGAGGAGCGGCGAGCGGATGAGGCTCGTGGTGAAAGACTTGATAGACAACACCCGTTGCACCTCCCAAGCAGGCTGATCATGGCTGTCCGGGTCATGGCTGTCCGGGGCGGCCGCGCCCGAGTTCGCGCCACCGGCACGACCCTTTCCATCGGTAGGGTCTGCCTGACCGATTGAATCGAAACACCCCGACGGGGGAAATGGCAGCTGGGAAGCTGCGACCTGGCAACCTGCGGCGGCTGCGCAAGACCTGGCAGACGGCGGGCCTCCATTGCCACAGACTCCGCCGACGGCCTACCCTTCCGCCGCCGGAGCCCCGACGTGTCCCGCACCCACCTGCCCCCGGACCGAGACCACCATCGATGGAGCCATCCCCGATGCCCAGCCACCGCCCACCCCTCGCCACGCTCCTTGGGAAACCGTCGCTCCTCCCGCTCCTCCTCGGGGTCGCCGTCACGCTCACCGGAGGGGGGATCCTCGCCGCTCAGCAACGGGGGACGCGGCCCGCGGTCGCCGGCGCGGTGGGGGATGGGACAGCGCCGCTGTGGATCAGCGCCAATTCGCTCGACGACGGCCGCCAGTTGCTTGTCGTCATCGATCCACAGACGAAGAACGCCGCCGTCTACCACGTTGAGGGCGCGACAGGCTCGCTCACCCTGCGGAGCACGCGGAACATCGCCTGGGACCTCCTCGTCCCGGAGTACAACGCCCAGGAACCGCGTCCGGCCACGCTCAAGAAGATGCTCGAGGTCGGCGCGGAAGGTGTCCCGGCTGGGCAAACTCGACCATGACCGGCTCTGCCGGCCGTTCCGGACGCGCCCAGCGCCGACGGGATCGTGGACTTCAACGCGGGATTCGTCGACACTGACGTTGGAGAGATCCCCCGTTCCCCGCACCCGTCAAGGCAGCCATGGCCGGCAAGTTCATGTCGCCCGAGGAAGCAGCCCGGCTCCTCGGCGTCTCCGTCGACGAAGTCAACCGCCTCGTCGATCGCAAGAAGCTCTTCCCGATGCGTGACGGCGCCACCATCAAGTTCAAGACCGACGAGGTCGAAAGACTGGTGCGCACCCTCGGCGAGGAATCCGCCTCCGGGATCGACGAACTCGAACTCGATCTCCCGGAGCTCGCCCTCGACGACGAGCCAGCCGGTCGGCCGACAGCCGCGGCAGACGACGATCAGCTCGTCCTCGACGACGGCGCCGACTCGATCTTCACCAATCCCACGGCGAAGGGCCCATCGGCCTCCGACACCGGCGTCGGCAAGGGGAGCGGCGCCTCGAAGAGCAATTCGGGGCTCTCGCTCTCCTCCCCCGGCGGCCTCTCCGGCGCCGACCTCATGCTCGGAGACAGCGTCCTCGGTGACGACCTCGAGAGCGATGATCTCGCCATCGAGTCGATCGTCGGCGCCTCCTCGCCATCCCTCGGCGGGAGTGGAATCTCGAAGGCCGGTGGATCGGGGGCCCTGTCGATCGAGCTCTCCGGCATCAGCGGCGTTTCGGTGAGCTCGCAAAAGTCCGATTCCGGGATCGGTGGTCTTTCCGGCCCCAGTCTCTCCGGGCCCGGCCTGTCGGGCCCGAGCCTCGGCGGACTCTCCGGCGGACTTGGCAGCGGCGTGTCGCTCGGCGACGACAGCCTCGCCGACTCCGGGGTCGATCTCGGGAGTGCGGCGTCGGCCGCCAAGGCCGGCCCGTCGGCCGACGATTTCGAACTCGGCGGCGAAACGACCGATGACGAGAGCGCTTCGGTCGTCATCGCCTCCGATTCCGAGGCCGGCGACTCGAGCTTCTTCGGTCAGACGATCGGCGGGCAGAGTTCGAGCTTCGGCGACGACAGCTCGCTCGGGTCGGCCGGCTCGGCGGAGACCCTCGCGTTCCCGACCCAGATGCTCGACGAGGTGAGCTTCAGCGTTTGGCAGATCGTCGGCCTCGTCTGCTGCTCGCTCCTCCTTCTTCTCGGAGGCTTCATCGCCTACGATCTGGTTCGCACGATCGGCAGTCCGGAGAACACGTCGCTCTCCAACCCGCTGCTCAATTCGCTGGCCGAAGTGTTCGGCTGGCGGTGACGCTGCCCGGGCCGTGGGGGCCCCGGAAGCCATCGATCTCCGCAGCCGGACCCGGGGGACTATAATCGCAGGGCGGTTTCCACCCCCTCGAGTCCCCCAGTTCCATCGCCATGGCTGCACGCCGGCTCGTCGCGCCCGATCAACCCGCCTTCGTGCGGGGGGTGCTCACGGTCTACGAGTTCCTCGCCTCGCTGAAGTTCGCGGTCATTCTCATCGCGCTCTTGGCGATCGTGCTCGGCCTCGGCACCTTCGTCGAGAGTGCCTATGGCACCGAGGCGGTGAAGTTCGGCGTCTGGAACACCTGGTGGTTCACGCTCCTCAACGCGCTGCTCGCCGTGAGCATTTTCTGCGCAGCGGCGATCCGCTACCCCTGGAAGCGTCACCAGACCGGGTTCGTGATCACCCACATCGGCCTCCTCGTTCTCCTCGCCGGCTGCTTCCTGTCCCAGCGGGGAGGGATCGACGCCCAACTTCCGCTCCTCGAAGGGGAAAAGGGGGGGCGTGCCTACGAGGATTCCCTTCACTTCGCCATCCTCCAGCGACCGGCAGGCGGAGGGGAGGCCACGGCACTGGAGTCGGTCCCGTTCCGATCGGGGCCGTTCAATTGGAACGAGTACGAGCGTACCGGTCCCGTTCGCCGCCCGGCCTTCCCGTGGAGGGTCTCCCCGCGCGACACCGGCGTTCTCCTCGACGACCGCGGCGTCCGGCTCGAGGTCCTCGATTTCTACGCCGACTCGACCGCTGCGCTCGCCCCCAGCGTTCGGTTGCGGATCGGCAGCGACAGCTTCGAAGGGGCCGGGGGGAGTGGGATGTGGATGCCGGTCGACCTCGCCTGGCAGCCCGACCCGCTCCGCGGCGCCCAGATGCGCCACCGCGGCACCGTCGGCGGCGGAACGATCGTGTTTTGGAAGCTGAACCAGGATGCGGAAGCGGAAGCCTTCCTCGCCGCCACGCCCGATCCTGCGCTCGGCTTCGGCACCCGCGGCCAACTCGTCCTCGTGGCGGATGGGAAGCCCCACCGCCTCCTCGTCGACGACCTCGTCGGCCAACCGCGCTCGGCGCTCGGCGGCACCGAATTGATGGTCGAACTGACCGACTTCAACGACCAGCTTTCGGCGGCCAGGCTCAAGGTCCGTCGCGGCGCCGACGGGGCCGACGAGGAGTTGGTGATTCTCGCCGACCTTCCGGAGGTCTCGATTCAGGGGGCCCGCACCGGAGTCCAGGGGGCCCTGTGGATCGAGCGAGACACGGCCGACGCCTCCGAGCGGATGCAGGGCAAGGCCCGCAGCCGGATCGACGTCGTGCAGGCTCCGGCGGAGAAGGGGGGGCACCGTCTCCTCTTCCGCCGCTGGCAGGCCCCCGAGGTGACCTGCGGTGAGTTGCCGATCGATGGCAGCCCCGTGCCAGCCTTCGAGATGCCGCGGGCCAAACTCGAAATGCGGGTCGATCGCTTTCTCCCGGCCGACAAACTCGAGATCGCCACGCTCCCCCTGCCGTTCGACAAGGCGAAGCCGCCGTCGGCAAAACGGCGGGCGGCCAAGATCCGCCTCACCGTCGACGGGAAGGCGGAGGAGTTCTGGCTGGCCGGCATCCCGGTGCAACCGATCAACGAGGCCCCCGGGCCGACCGAGGAGGCGACCGTCGCGGCGGCGCGGCGGAGCGTGACGGTGCGGATGGTCCCCGACGCGGTCGACATCGGCTTCGACATCAAGCTCGACAACTTCGAGCGCAAACTCGACCCCGGCACGAGCCAGGCTTCCCACTTCTCGAGCGTCGTCGAGTTTCTCTCGCGATCCGGGAAGACGCTCGTCAAAGATCCGGTGACGATCACGATGAACGCTCCGGTCGACTTCTCCGATCCGGCCAGTGGCCGCTCCTACCGGCTCTTCCAGGAGAGCTTCATGGGGCCCTGGATGCCGGGCGACGACCTCTACGAGAAGTTCACGAAGAATGCTCGTGAGAAGCCGGAACGTCTCGAGGCCTCGGTGCTCACGGTCAATTACGACCCTGGCCGGGGGGTGAAATATCTCGGCAGCGGACTGATCGTCGCCGGGATCTTCACGATGTTCTACATGAAGGCCTACTTCTTCCGCCCGCGTCGGCAGGACGAGGAGTCCGACGACGCCTCGACAGCGATCCCGCCCGGCACGGAAGAGGGCCCGGCTCCCGCACGACCGGGCAAGCGACGCGATCGGCGGCGTGGCGCTCCCGGGCAGATCCCAGCCAACCGACCACGAGGTGCCCGATGACCACGCTCTCGATTTCTCCCCTCGCAGGCTTCCGCATCCTCCTTGTCGTGCTGCTGGCCGCCGTCGGCGCCGCGGCGCCGGCGAGCGCTGATCCACCGGCGCCGGGGCTCTCGCCGTCGCTCGGCGCGTGGCGCTCGATCCCCGTCCTCGAAGACGGGCGGATCATGCCGCTGGACACCTTCGCCCGCCGGCAGGTCGAGACGATTTGCCATGTCCAGGAGCCGAAGCTCGCCATCGTGACCGGAGAGCCATTGGCGAAGTGGCATGCCGACGAACTTCTCCTCGACTGGCTTGTCCGGCCGGCCGCCTGGGAGGATGTTCCGTTTCTGATCGCCGAGCACGAGGAACTGCGGAAGCTCCTCGGCCTCGAACTCTTTGCCGACACGCCCAAGGGGCGGGTGCGATTGAAGTACGCGGCCCCCTCCGACGTGGCCGACTGCGAGCCGCTCCGCGAGCGTCTGATCGATCTCGACGGCCGCCGCACCGAAGCGAAGAAGGAGGGACGAGAGTTCCGGGCCGAGGGGGTCGATGCCAAGGTCGAGCAGCTCTGGCAGGCCTACGTCACGTGGCGCCAACTCGTCTTCCGGGCCGCTGACGATGCCGTCGGTCGGACTCGTTTCCTGCGGACGTTCGAGCAACTCGTCACGACCTGGAAGCCCCTCCGCGAAAAGCTTCCCCCGGCGCAGGCCGCCGCTGTCGACAGTGCCTTCCAGGGGCTCGCCGAAGTGATGGGCAATTCGACCCGGTTTCCGACCGAGGATGTTTTGCCCCGTCTGGCTGCCCTGCGGCTATCCATCGATGCCCTGGCCATTCCGGGCGACGCTCCCGTCGACATCCGGCGGGGAGCCCGTCGCCTCGGTGATCGGCTCTCGGCCCTCGGCGAAGCCCTCTACGACAATGGCGGCAGCCTCCATGTGGTGCCAGCCCTCCATGCCGACGCGCTCGAGGCGGAGCGGAGCACGGAAGACGACATGCCGGCCTGGCTGGCCTGGCCGACGCTCCTCGACGCTGGTCCCGAACTCCTCCCCGGCTACCCGGCCGACCGCGTCCGCGGCATCCGCGCGGCGTTCGAGACGGTCGCGACGGCGGTCAAGGCGCCGCTCTCCGATCTCGGACGACCGGCCGACGTCGCGGCGGCGACCGAAAACCTCGCCTCGCGGCTCCGCAGCCTCGGGGAAGCCGTCGAGCCCCTCCGGGCGGGTCTTCCGATCGAGCGGCCCGATGCCGATCTCCTCCGCCACACCGCTTATCCTCCCGTCGGCAGCACCAAGCGCGAAGTCGCCTACAACGTCGGCGACCCGTTCCGGATGTCGTGGGTGGCGGCGCTCCTGGCACTGGCCGCTTTCTCGGTGTCGATCGGCCGGGCCCGCGTGCCGCTGTTCTGGATCGCCACCTTCCTCCTCCTTTTCCAGCTGGCCTGGACGGCGCAGGCCTTTGCCGCGCGGGTGGCGATCACGGGCTGGGCGCCGGTGACGAACATGTACGAGACGGTGATCTACGTCCCCTTCTTCCTCACCTTCCTCGGGCTCTGCTTCCTCCTCGCGCCGATCATGGCCGCCGGGATGGGGGATGCTTGGCGGATGACGGCGGTGCCGCCGCCGATCGGCTCGATGATCCCAGGCGAGGCGACGCCGCTCGATGCCGCTCGGGCCAGCCTCCACGGGGGAGCGCGAGGATGGGGAGCGATCAACTGGCTCCTTCTCGTCCCCCGGATCGCCCTCTCGGCGCTCGTGCTGTGGATCCTGGCGATGGCCCCGTACGCGGCGGGCGGGCGGACGATCATCAATCTCTTCCCCCAGACTGACGTCGACCGGAGCATCCCCAACCTCAACAACCTCGTCGTCTGGCTCGTCGGCTGGTCGGTGCTTGCCCCGGCGGTGTGGTATCTCCCCCGCGTGATTCTCACCACCGTCGTGTCGCTCCTGAGCGTGCCCGCTTCGTGGCGGCGCGGGACGTTCGCCGCCGAAGCCCCGGAGGTGTATCGGCGGAAGTCGTTCGGGCTCGTCGTCGCCGCCGTGGCCTTTGCTGGGACGTTCATCGCCTGGTTCTTCCCGATTCCCGGCAAGCAGTTCAGCCCCCTCCAGCCGGTCCTCCGCGACAACTTCTGGCTCACGATCCATGTCCTCACGATCGTCTCCAGCTACGCTGCCGGCGCTCTCGCCTGGGGCCTGGGGATCCTGTCGCTGGGCCACTACCTCTTCGGCCGCTATCCACAAGGGGCCGGCGGCCGGACGCGTGCACCCGAGGCCTGCGTCGAACTGGCCGGCTACATCTACAAGGCGATGCAGGTGGCGGTGATCCTCCTTGCGGCCGGCACGATCCTCGGCGGCCTGTGGGCCGACGTCTCTTGGGGACGCTTCTGGGGATGGGATCCCAAGGAGGTGTGGGCGCTGGTGTCGCTCCTGGCGTACATGGTGATCCTCCATGGCCGCTACGCCGGGTGGATCGGCAACTTCGGCCTGGCGGCCGGCGCCGTCCTTGGCGCGGCGGTCATCGGGATGTCGTGGTATGGGGTCAATTTCCTCCTCGGCGCGGGGCTCCATTCGTATGGCTTCGGTCAGGGGGGACAGACGGAGTTCTTCACGTTCCTCGTGGCCAACTTCGCCCTCCTTGCCGCGGCCGGATGGCGGATGAAGCACGAGACCCGGCAGCCCGCGGCCGGGGCGATCAACGCAGCCTGATGGCGAGGGAGAGACGATGAGGATGGCGCGACAGGATTCGGGGCGGCGGACCGGGGCGCGGGCCTGGGTCCGGCTGGCGGTGTTCGCGATGGCGATCTTCCCCCTGGCGGCGTTCACGGCCGAGACCGACGTCGATCCGGCCCGCTTCGAGGTGACGACGCTCCTCTCGGGGCTCACGCAGCCGATGGAGTTGGCCGTCGCCCCGGATGGCACCGTCTACTGGATCGAGTTCGGCGGCCGGCTCCTCGCCCTCGACAAGCACGCCCGCGAACCGCGGCTCGTCGGTCAACTCACCGTCACGACCGCCCAGGAGAACGGCCTCATCGGTCTGGCGCTCGATCCCCACTTCGCCGACAACGGCCACGTTTTTCTCCAGTACTCCCCTCCTGACTTCGAGGGGCAGCACGTCAGTCGGTTCACGATCCGCGACGGCGTCCTCGATCTGGCCTCGGAGAAACGGCTCCTGGAGTTTCAGGAGCAGCGGAAGGAATGCTGCCACCATGCCGGCTCGCTCACCTTCGGCCCCGACGGCTGCCTGTTCATCGCCACGGGCGACAACACCCATCCCCATGGCGACTCCCAGGGCTACGCGCCGATCGACGAGCGGCCCGAGAAGGCCCCTTGGGACGCGCAAAAGTCGTCGGCCAACACGGCGTCATTGAGCGGGAAGATCCTTCGCATCCGTCCTCGCGCCGACGGCAGCGTGGAGATCCCGGAGGGGAATCTCTTCCCCCGCGACGGCGCCTCCGGCCGGCCGGAAATCTACTGCATGGGCTGCCGCAACCCCTGGCGGATGTCGGTCGATGCCAAGACCGGCACGGTCTACTGGGGGGAGGTCGGGCCGGATGCCGGCGGCGAGGGCCCGCGCGGCCCGCGTGGCTACGACGAAATCAACCAGGCGAAGGGGCCGGGCAATTTCGGTTGGCCCTACTTCATCGGCGACAACCTTGCGTACACCGACTACGACTACGCCACGGGCGCGGTCGGATCCCTCTTCGATGCGGCCGCACCGGTCAACGCCTCCCCCAACAACACCGGCTCGAGCGTCCTCCCTCCGGCGCAGCCGGCGTTCCTCTGGTATCCCTACGGCGTCTCGCCGGCGTTTCCGGAGCTCGGCGAAGGTGGGCGGACGGCCTGCGCGGGTCCGGTCTATCACGAGGCCGATCACGCCGATTCCCCGACGCGGTTCCCCTCGCACTTCGACAACTGCCTTTTCATCTACGAATGGACGCGGAACTGGATCAAGGTCGTCCGTCTCGACGACCAGCAGCGCGCCTGCGGCATCGAGTCCTTCCTCCCCGATCGTCCGTTCGCGCGGCCGATCGACCTCCAGTTCGGCGCCGACGGAGCCCTCTATCTCCTCGAGTACGGCGACACCTGGGGAGTGAATGCGAATGCCCGGCTCGTGCGGATCGACTACGTCCGCGGCAACCGGCCGCCCGTGGCAGTGGCCGCCGCGGAGAACAATATCGGCCGTCATCCGCTGACGGTGAAACTCTCGAGCGAGGGCAGCTTCGACAAGGACGGCGATCGCCTCGACCATGCATGGCGGATTATCCGCACTCCCGAAGGGGACACGGCAATCGCCTCCTCACCGCGGACGGGCGTCCCCCCGGAGGCGACGGCGGAGGTCGCCTCCCACGAGGCCCATCCCACGCTCTCGTTTACCGAGCCGGGGGTCTACACGGTGGAACTGGTCGTCCGCGACCCTTCCGGTGCCGAGCGGAGCGCGTCGGTGCCGGTGGTCGTCGGCAACGCCCGTCCCGAGGTCCGGTTTGCGAGCCCGTCCGACGGTGACTTCTTCGACCCGGAGAAGTCGATCGACTTCCGACTCCTGATCCGCGACCACGAGGACGGCACGAACGATACGGCAGCGGCCGACGCCGACGGGCTCGAAGATCTCTTGTCGGAGGATGTCCCCCGGGCTGCCGTGCAGGCCGGCCACGTCGCCGAGGGGGCCGCGGCCATTCCCCCCGGGCTCGATCAGATGCGGCGGAGCGACTGTTTCAACTGTCATGCCGTCGATCAGGCGCGCGTCGGCCCGCCGCTGGTGGAGGTGGCGAACAAATACCGTGGCAAGGAGGGGGCCCTCGAAGCCTCGGTCGAGCGGGTCCTCAAAGGCTCCACCGGCGTGTGGGGGAAGATCCCGATGATCCCTCACTCCCACCACACCCCCGATGAGATCCGCGAGATGGTCGGCTGGATCTATTCACTCACCCCCTCGGCGCTGACGCGCGTGTTCACCGGCTTCGTGGGAAGCATTCCGGTGACGCCGGAGGAGGTCAGCAAGGGAGGCCGTTACCGGCTCGAGGCGACCTAT
>CAJBCV010000077.1 GCA_903951635.1 uncultured Planctomycetaceae bacterium | reverse complement strand
CGCACCCAGTCGAGATCGTCGGAGAAGACGAAGCAGTGGGGCCGGGGAACGCTTCCCGCGAGCCGGCGGATCGCTGCCTCGTAGTACTCCAGTCCGCAGAGGCCGTGGTACGCCGTCGCCGCGGGGTTGGAGACATAATCGCCGCGGCGGACATGGATCGCCACCGCGTCGCCGGCGGCGATCTCGTCGAGGAGCCTGGCATTGGCACCTTCGGGGGCGGCGTTCACCCGCACCTCCCGGCGAATCGTGTCGGCGATGGCCGCGAAATACCGCTCCGACTGCCAGTAGCCGATGAGGTAGGGCGTGCCGGCACCTTCGACCGGAGCCTCGGGCCACACCGGCACCCGCGCCGGGAACGACTCGCGGACGATTTCCACGCGAGCGCGCCGCGGGAGGATCGCCCCGAGCCGCGATCGCCGCAGCCTGAACCAGGGCACGTCGCCGCGACGCAGCGGCCGGGCAGCGATGGCGAAGTGGTCAAGCTGATAGCTCCGCAGCGGGTCTGCCCGGTAGGCCGAAGGGTCGAGGAGGAGATCCCGCCCCGTGGCCAGGGCGATGGTCCGGCCGGCGGCGTATTGGAAGAGCTGGTTGCCAAGGCCCCCCTCGAGCCGGACGACCACAAGCGAGCTTCTCATGCCGGCGCCTCGACAAGATCGAAAAACAGCCGTTCGTAGTCGGCGACGATTGTTTCCCAGGTGAAGCGGGCGCGCCAGGCGGCGTGGGCCGCTTGGCCCATGCGCTCTCGCCCGGCCTGATCGCGCCACAACGCCCGGAGCCTTGCAGCACCGGCCGCCACATCGACATGCGCGAGGCCACTCGTCTCGTACGTCGTCGGGAGGACCTCGCCGCCGCCGGTCCAGCGGGCGATCTCGGCGACGTTGCCGACGTCTGTCGCGAGAAACGGCGTCCGCGTCGCCGCGGCCTCGAAGAGCACCAGCGGCGAACACTCGACGTTCGAGGGAAAGAGGAACAGATCGGCGGCATGATGGGCGGCGACGATCGCCTCCCGGTCGAGATCGGCAACCGTGACGCGGCTGCGCCGGAGCCGGTCCGATGGGGACCAGTTCGCCAACCACGCCCGCGCCCGGCAGCGTCCCCCGCAGCCACCGGGGACATCATTGCCGACGAGGAGCAGATGGGCATCGCGCAGCTGCGCGCCGCGAAAGATCCGCAGGCAATCGCCATGCCCTTTGAGCGCGGTGTGGCTGCCGACATGGAGCACCAAAAAGGCCCCGGGTGCGATGCCGAGCCGACGGCGGATGTCGATCGAGGGGACGGGGTCAAACTCATCGGCGCCGCAGCCGTTGGGAATGACGACCGTGTGGGACAGAGCGTGCGCGCGGGCAAACTCGGCGTCGCGGTAGACATCGGAGAGATGGACGAGCCGATCGTAGCCGCGGAGGAGCGCCGGCAGCCGGGCGTAGTAGTCGCGGTAGCGGGGCACCCGGAGCATCGAATAGCCGCACGGCACGAGGACCTTCCGGGCCTCGAGCTCCGGGAGCACCGGGAGGAGGAGGTCGGTCGGCCAGACCTGCGCCGAGTAGTTGAGGATCACGTCGGCTCTGTGTTCCCTGACCCAGTTCACGTAGGCCTGCGTATCGCCCCGGTAGCCGGAGACCTCGTTGCCGCTGATCTCGAAGCCGACGACCCGGACCCCGTCGATCGCCCCCTCGCCCCGGGCGGGATCGGCGGACGTCGACACGGTGACATCGTGGCCACGCCGCGCGAGGCGCCAGGCGAGCTGCCGCACCACCTCCTGGCAGCCGCCGCGCGACGGCCAATACGACTCCACCGTGAGGAGGATCTTCATCGCGCTGCCCCCGGGGCAGGCGTTCCGCGTGCCGCGGCCCGCAGCCGGCTGCGCGAACGGAAGCAGCGCGCCGCGACGAGGAGCCGGTGGGAGAGCGACGGCCGCTTCCCCGACTCCTTCCACCAGCGACGATAGCTCTCATAGAGCGCCAAGCGCTGCTCGTCGGCGCTGGCCGAGAGGCGCGCCCGGACACTCGTGGCCGGTTCGTCGGCATAGACGACAAGACACTCGTCGACGTAGGCGATGTCGGTGAGCGCCGCGACGCGGAGCCAGAGGGCATGATCCTCGATCGCCAAACAGGCCCGATCCTCGGGAAAGCCGCCGCAGCGCGCAAGCACATCAGCCCGGACGACCATGCTGCTACAGACGACCGGATTCCAGGAAAGGAGGTCGGAGGTGCGGATGAGTGGCCGGGAATGAGCGACGACGGTGCCGGCGGGCTTTCCGTCGCGGAGGCGCGTGGCATTGGAGGAGACGGCCCCGACCCCAGCGGCGCTTGCCGCCGCGAGCTGCCGCGCGAGCTTCGTCGGCAGCCAGCGGTCGTCGCTGTCGAGAAACGCGATCCATTCGCCACGGGCCTTGCCGATCCCCCGGTTGCGCGGGGCCGCCGGACAGCCCGACCGCGGGCCATCGAGCCAGATCAATCGCGGGTCGGCAATCGCCTCCAGGTGCCTGCGGGTGTCGTCGGTCGAGCCGTCGTCGCAGACGAGGACTTCGAGATCGGTCTCGGTTTGCCCGAGGACATCGCCGACCGCCGCGACGACCGCCGCGGCCCGGTTCCAGGTGGGAATGATCACACTGACGCGCACGCCCATGCCCCGCTCCGCGGAAATCGACTCCCTGGCCCGTCCGGCTGCAGAGCCGTCCGGGCCCCCCGACCGTGATGGCCGGAAAGGAACGCCCATCCCAGAGGATACCCGAGCACCGACGCTCGAGATCGGATCACGGGCGGCTGCGACACTCTCGGGTCGCGGAGGTATTCTTCCGGGGGGTTCCTGCGGTGGCCACGCGGACCCAGCCTCATATCCCCCCCGGGACTTCCCCATGACCGGAGCCCCTGTCGTTACCGCGATCGATGACGCGGCCCGATTCGCCACCGCCGTCCGCGGCAGAGTCGCCGAGGTCGTCGTCGGCCAGGACGAGGTGGTCGAGCGGTTGCTCATCGCCCTTTTCACCGGCGGTCATCTCCTCCTCGAAGGGGTGCCGGGGCTCGCGAAGACGTTGCTCGTGAGCGTGCTGGCGAAGTCGATCGACCTCGACTCGAAGCGCGTGCAATTCACGGTCGATCTCCTCCCCAGCGACATCACCGGCTCGGAGGTCCTCGATCCGCGGTCGGGCGAGTTTCGCGTCGTGACCGGGCCGGTGTTCACCAACCTCCTCCTTGCCGACGAGATCAACCGCGCCGCGCCCAAGGTGCAAAGCGCGCTGCTCGAGGCGATGCAGGAGCGGAAGGTGACGATCGGCGCCGACACACTTTCCCTGCCGGCGCCGTTCCTCGTCGTCGCCACACAGAATCCCGTCGAGCAGAGCGGCACCTTCGAGTTGCCCGAGGCGCAGCTCGACCGCTTCATGCTCTGCCACCGTCTCTCCTACCCGACCCCCGCCGAGGAGCGCGAGGTGCTGCGGCGCAACGCCTCCCTCGGCGTGAAGCGGCTCGCGAAGGGGGCCGTAGTCCGCAGCGAGTTCGACGTTCTCGCCCACGAGCCGGTCGGCTCGATCGACGATCTCGTCGCCGCCATGGAGGCGATCCAGGAGGTGTTCGTGAGCGACACCTTCACCGACCACTGTGTCGAACTCGTCACGCGCACCCGCCGCCATCCCGCCCTCGATCTCGGCGCCAGCCCGCGGGCCGGGATCGCGCTGGTGAAGGCCTCGCGGGCCCGCGCGCTCATCCACGGCCGCCGCTACGTGATCCCGGAGGACCTGCTGGCACTTGCCGGCGACGTCCTCCTCCATCGCATCCGCCTCTCCTACGAGGCGCTCGCCGACGGCGTCACGAAGGAGCAGGTGCTCGGCGAGGTGCTCCGCCCCGAGAGCGTCCCGGCGACGAGTCCCGCCGCCGACCACCCCCGGTGAGGGCCCGATGGACCTCGAACTTTCCCCCGCGCCGCTCCTCGACGCCCGTCGCTACCAGGTGGCGATCCGTCGCCTCGCCGACAGCCTCGGCTACGGCAGCGACCACTCGATCTTCAAGGGGAGCGGGAGCGAGTACGAGCAGTCGCGGCTCTACCAGCCGGGCGATCCGGTGAAGTCGATCGACTGGCGCGTCACCGCGCGGGTCGGGAGGGTCCACGTCAAGGAATACGAGGCTCCGCGCCGGATCCCGGCCTGGATGCTCGTCGACACCTCGGCGTCGATGACGACCGGGAGCCGGCAGCCGACGAAGTACGAGACGGCCGTGACGATCGCCGGAGGGCTGGCGCTGGCCTGCCTCGACCGGGCGAGCCCCGTCGGCTGCCTCGGGGTCGGCGGGCGGAGCCTCTTGGTCCGTCCTTCGCTGTCGCGTCTCTCCGTGCTCGGCTGGCTCCACAAGCTGCGCCGTCACCGGCTCGACGAGCCGACATCGATCGGCCCGGCCGCCGCGCTCCTCGAGCCGTTGCTCGCCGAGCGCTCGCTCCTCTTCGTCCTCTCCGATCTCCACGACCCCGCCGCCGTGAAGGGGCTCACCCGGCTCGCCGCGCGCCACGATCTGTGCGCGATCGTCCTCCGCGACCCGGCCGAGCGGGGATTGCGGGCCGGCTTCATCCGTGGCCGCGAGGCGGAGACAGGGCGGAGCATCACGACGCGCGGCCGCCTCCATCCAGGACTCGCCGAGGAGCGCCTCGCCGCCCTCACCGCAGCGAGGATCGACGGCCTCGTCGTCGACACCGATCGTCCCTACGCCGCTTCCTTGCGGCTCCTTCTCGCCCGCCGTCGTCGCCTCGACTCCCGAGGGCTCTGACATGACATCGCTTCCCGATGGCGCGGAGATCGTGGGCACGGCGACCGTGGGGCGGCCAGTGCGGATCGACGGCCTCGTCCTCCCCGGCTCCCGGTTGGAGCCGGCCGCCGACCCGGGGCGGAAGGCGGCGCTCTCGGTGCGGATCGTCGCCGTCGCACCGCACGGGGAGCGCCTCCGCTACGACCTCGAGGCGACCGGCTGGCAAGGGGGCGACCACGACCTGCGGGAGGTGCTCGTCCGCGCCGACGGCACGACGACCGACGATCTCCCGCCGCTTCTGATCCGCACCGAGACGATTCTGCCGGCCGGTTCCCCGCGTGTGAGCGTCCCGCCCCCCACGCCCCCCCGGCAACTCGGCGGCTACAGCCAGACGCTGTTCCTCCTCGGCTTGGCGTGGCTTGTCGGCCTTGCGCTCCTTCTGCGGCTGCGGAGAAGTGCCACGGGGAGTCTCCAGCCAAGCGCAGCGCCCCGCACGCCGGCCGACGAACTGGCGTTCCTCGTCGCCAAGGCTCGTGCGGGCACGCTCGGCGACGGCGAGGGGGCGGCGATCGAGCGTCTCGTCTACGAAGCCTGGCGACAGCGGCTCGGCCTCGAGCGGACCGAGCCCCGCCAACTCGTCGCCGGCTTGCGAAAGGAGCCCGCCGCCGCCGCGGCCCTCGAGCGCCTCGAAGGCTGGCTCCATGCTCCCGGCGGCGTTTTGGCTCCTGCCGACCTCGGCGCTTTCGTGGCCGGATTGCTGCCGCCCGACCGCTCCAAAGGCGGGAGGGACCCATGAGCTTCACGCAGCCGTGGCTGTTGCTCCTGCTCGCGCTGCCACTTGTGCTCGGGTGGCGGATCTGGCGGCGGGGAGGGGGGCGGGTCGTTCTCCCCTTCGACCATCATCCCCACCGCGGCGGAGGCTGGCTCCGGGTGGGGCTCGACCTGGCCGAGTCGCTCCTCCCCCTCCTGGCGGCGGTGGGGATCGCGATCGCCGCTGGCCCGGTGCGCACCGCCGAGCCGAAGGCACGGCGCGTGCTCACGAACATCGAGTTTTGCGTCGACATCTCGGGGAGCATGCTCGCCCCTTGTGGCGACGGCACGCGCTACGACGCCTCGATGGCGGCGATCGACCGCTTCCTGGGAGTGCGCGAGGGGGATGCCTTCGGGCTGACCTTCTTCGGCACGTCGGTGCTCCACTGGGCACCCCTCACGACCGACACCTCGGCGATCCGCTGCGCCGTGCCGTTCATGAAGCCCGATCTCGTCCCCCCATGGTTCGGCGGAACGGCGATCGGCAAGGCGCTGCTGGCGTGTGCCGAAGTCCTCGACGAGCGGGAGGAGGGGGATCGGGCGATCGTCCTGGTCTCCGACGGGATGAGCATGGACCTCGGCGACGGCAACGAGGCCGCCGTGGCGAAGGTTCTGAAGGAGAAACGGATCAACCTGTGGGCGATCCATGTCGCCGATGAGTCGATCCCGGCAGAGATCGTCGATCTTGCGGCGGCGACCGGCGGCGGGGCCTTTGCCTCGAGCGATCCGGGCACGCTTGCCGAAGTCTTCGGCCGCATCGACAGCATGCAGCGGACGCGGATGGAGAAGACCGCCACCGAGACGATCGACTTCTTCGCCCCCTTCTCGATCGCCGGTCTCTCGCTTCTCACCCTCGCCACCGCGTGCGCCTTCGGCCTGAGGTACTCGCCATGGTGACCGCGCTTTCCAGCGACGACGCGCCGGCCGTCGCCGCGATCGTGGCGGCGACGGTGGCGCTTTTGTGGACGATGGCCGAGATCCTCCACGCGGCCCGCGTCCGCGCCATCGGCCAGCTTGCCTTCGGCCCCGGCGGGAAGCCGGAGCCGTGGGCACGGCTCGCGCCGGGGCTCCGCACGCTCGCGGCGGCGGCGGCGGCCTTCGGGCTGACGGCGCTGGTGCTCGTCGAGCCGGTGTCGCACGGCGGCAAGGCGCTCGGCGCGGACAAGATCCGCCATCTCCTCGTGGTCCTCGACGTCTCGCCGAGCATGCGGCTGGTCGATGCCGGGCCGAACGGGACGCAGAGCCGGCGGGCGCGGGCGGCGACGCTCGTGCGGAGCGTGCTTGCGCGCGTGCCGGTCGATCAATACCGGGTAAGCGTCGTGGCGGTGGCGTCGGGGGCGCTTCCTGTCGTCGAGGACACGCGCGATGCCGATGTCCTCGCCAACATCCTCGACGACCTGCCGCTGTCGTTCGCCTTTCCGGCCGGGAAGACCGACTTGTTCGCCGGCCTCGCCGCGGCGGCCCGGATCGCCAGGCCGTGGCGGCCGGGGAGCGCGACGGTGCTGGTCGTCACCGACGGCGACACGGTGCCGGCCACCGGGCTGCCGAAGATGCCCGAGAGCGTGTCGGGAGTGTTGCTCGTCGGGGTGGGGGATCCGGCGGCGGGGAAGTTCATCGACGGCCACATGTCGCGGCAGGATGTCGCCACGCTCCGCCAGGTCGCCCTCCGGGCCGGCGGGATCTATCACGACGGCAACACCAAGCAGGTGCCGACCGACGCGCTTGCGACCCTCGGCATGGTGCCGAGGGAGAGGCTTCTCGACCGGCTCGCCCTGCGGGATTACGCGATCCTGGCGACAGTGGTGGGGACGGCCCTCCTCGCCCTCCTCCCGCTCCTGTTGGCGGTGGCAGGGTCACGGTGGCAACCGGGGGTGCGGCGCAGCCGCTCCGGGGCGATACTGGGGGAGGACGGACGGACGGAGCGATGGTCTCCGCCGCCGATCAGCCGCCGGCCGGTCGGGGCCGGGGGTGTCAAACAGCCGCTTGGAGGTGCGCGATGAAGACGATCACGCTCGTGGCCTGGATGCTCGTGCCGCTGGCGATGCTCGCCTGGCATCTCGGGCCCGGCGTCGATGCCCGGGCACGCGATCGCGCGGCTGTCGCGGTGGCGCGGGCCGAAGCGGCGCTCGCAGCCGACGATCCGGCGGAGGCCGTCGACGCCTATTCGGCGGCGCTTGCGGCCCTACCGCCCGCCGATCTCGCCACGGCCCGGCGGCTGCGGATCGAGCGCGGCAAGGCGCGGATCGCGGCGAGCCAGTTGGCGCCGGCCTCCCAAGAGCTCGGCGCGCTTGTCGACGAACTCGACGCCGATCCGGCGGCCGATCCGGCGCTCGTCGACGACGCCCACGCGATCCTCGCCACGAGCGACTTCTACGTGGCTTGGCTCAAGCGGCTCGAGGGCTACGGCCGCGACGATTGGGAGCCACACACCGAAAGCGCCCGGCAGACCTGGCGGCGCCTCGCCGAGCAGGCCGAGAGCCGCGGCGACTCGACCGCCGTCGCGGCGCACGAGCGTGACCTCGAGGCGGTGGTGCGGCTGGCCCGGATGGAGCCGGATGAACTCCAGGGCCTGCCGATCCCGAAGGAATGCTCGAAGTGCAAGGGGGGCCAGTGCCGCAGCTGCAACGGCCGCAAGCCGTCGCGGAGCCGCTCGCAGAGCCCCAACCGCTCGAAGGACGCCCGCGGCGCGTCGAGCGGCCCGCCGCCGGACGACTCTGGGTCGTGAGCCCGCGGCACGCAGGGGACGGTGAGGGAGCGATCGCAGCGACGCGTGGATCGACGGCAGGGATGACGGTCTCCACGGAGAGCCGAACGGCACAAGGGGACTCGTGATGAAGGCGTTGATCGTCGGATTGTTTGGCTCCAGGTCGGCGTCGGGCCGGGCCTTCTCCATGGACATGCTCCGCGCGACAGCCGCGGCGCTGCTGGTCGCCACGGCGCTCACCGCCTCCGCCTCCGGCCAGACCGTCCCGGTGCAGGGGACCCGGATCTTCGCAGTCCCTCTCCAACCGGCGACCGCCGTCGCCGCAGGCGCCGCCGGCGACAACACCCCTGTCACGCCCGCCGCTGCGGAGCTATCGGCACCGGCCGCTGCGACCGTCGACCCGGCGACCGCGCGGATCGCGAAGATCAAGCAGCTCGTCTTCGACCGGCGGCCGTCGGTCCTGCTCGGCGGCACGTCCCCCGACGGAGACGCGGCTGCCGCCGGCGGCGACGGCGGTGCCGTCCCGGTCGTCGAACAGGTGATCGCCGGCAGCGTCGGCGGCTTCTCCACCGCCACGATCCGGATCGTTCCCGCCACTCCTGCCGCGGGGACGACGGCGGTCGTCACCGCCGCGCCGGCGGAATCCCCCGCCACACCGCCGACCATGACCGACGCCACGGCAGCGCCGGTCGCCGGAGGAGCGGCTGCCCCCGCAGCCCCCCCCGATCCGTTCGATACCGAGCTCAAGGGCTTCCGCGACGACGTCCTTGCCGGGGCTTGGGACCGCGTGGCGACGTTTCTCACCACGCTCACACCCGCCGAGTCCACCGCCGCCGCCGAGCGGATCCTCGAACAATTCGCCACGCCCCCCCAACCGCAGCTGAGCCCGACCGGGCTGCCGCTCGAGCCGGAGATTCCCCTCTTCTCGGCGGCCGACGTGATCGCCGTGGCCCGCCTCCTCCCGAAGCCGATCAATGAATCCCGCCGCCGGCAGATCGGGGCGATCGCCCGGATGGCCCTCGCCGCCGGCACGGAGGGGAACGATCTCGCCGCTGCCCTTCTCGCCGAGCTGCGCCGCGACGGAGCCGGCCTCGATCTGGGAACGGCGGCCGGAATCCTCGCCGATGCCGGCCGGGCCGACCTCGCCGCGCCCCTCCTGCCGTCGCTCGAGGAAGCGAAGGAGGGGAAGGACGTCTCCGCGCTCGAGCTTCGCGTCAAGCAGCTCCGCGCCGCCCGGCAGCGGGATCCGAAGGCCGCCACGCTTGCCGAAATGTGGCAGGCGGTCGAGGCCCTCGTCGGCGCCGCCGCGCCCGGCACCCCCGCGCGCCGGTTCGCGATCGAGCAGGCGGCCCAACTGTTGCCGCAGCTCCCCAAGGCCGACGCCGCGGCATGGATCGGACGGATCGGGCAGGCTGATCCGGAGACCGGCGTGGAGCTCGTGTCGACGATCGCCGCGCGCGTGGCCGCCGGCCCGACACGCGATCCCCACGAGATCGAGCCGCGAACGACCTGGCTGCGGCTCCTCGCGAGCGCCGTCAGCGGCGTCACCGCCACGAGCGCCCCGGACGACCCGCGCTGGAAGGGGAAGCTCGGCCTCGCCGCGCGGGCGTGGACGGTCGAGGCGACGCTCTCGGCGAAGCACGACACCCGCGACGTCGGCATGCGTCGCGATCCCTACGGGAACGTCTACTACTGGGAGGAGCAGCAGGTGGAGATGGCTCGGCAGCGGATGCCGCAGTGGCCGGTGAAGCTCGCCGACATGCTCGAGACCCGTCCCGACGACGCCTGGCTCGCGCGCCTCGATCCGGCCGAGCGCCCCGCCGTGGAGCGGGCGGTCATCGCCCTCCATGCCAAGATGGGGGACGCCGAGAAGGCACTCCCGGCGCTCGAGCGCCTCAGCCAGACACATCCCGAGGCAGCCCGGTCGCTCGTCACGCCGCTCCTCGACGGCTGGAAGCTCGCCCACGATCCCAACGATGAACGGACGCGGCAGCGTCCCTTCTACTACGGCTTCGGCATGGACGAGCGTCAGGGGGGCATCCCGCTGTCGCGCTCACTTCAGGAGCGGAATCTCGCCGAGCTCGACGGGATCGTCGCCCGCCTCCGCGCCCTGCCGGTCGGGCCGCTCGACGAACGCGTTCTCGTCGACTGCTTCACGACCTGCCACAGTGCCGCCGAGGTCTGGCAGCCGGAGGCGATCGCCCGGGTCTTCGGCCCGATCGAGCAGCTCTCCCCCACGGCCGTGGCGCTCCTGGCGGAAAGGATGCGGGCCAACCTCGCGAGCACCTGGCAGCAGCCGAGCGTCCAGGAGATGCAGAAGACGAAGCGTCGCGAGGCCGACATCCGCGCCGAGGTGGAGAAGGGCTATGCCACCGCGCGCGCGTTTGTCGCCGGGGCACTCGCGCGGCATCCGGGTCACTGGGCCCTCACCGGTGCCGAAGCGGCGATCGCCCACGACGCCAACGACTTCCAGCGGAAGATCAGCGATTCCCCCGACTTCACGAAGCTGCGGCGGGCCGCCCTCGACCGCTTCGCCGAGGCGGGGAAGGCCTATGCGGCGGCGACGGCGACTCTGCCGCGCGACGAGTGGTCGACCGATCTCCTCGACCGCTGGTTCCTCGCCGGCTGCGGCGCCTGCGATGCCAAGCGGATCGACGAGACGACGCAGGCGGTGGCCGGCGAAAGTGGAAACGTGCACGCGGTGATCGAGTCGATGGAGCCGGAAGCCAGGCAGTGGCACCGCGAGCGGTTCGCGACGGCGCTCGTCAGCCGGCTCGCGCAGGTCAATCCCTCCGTCAAGCACCGGGTCGTCCGCGAGGGGCTCGCCGTCGTCGGCGACGAACCGAAGGCCCGGGAGGCGAAGCAGGTCTTCGAGTACTACTCCGACCTCATCCGCGAGATCGAAGTGCGCGCCGACATCGACGGCCCCGACCGGGTCGGCACGGGCCGGCCGTTCGGCGTCCTCGTGTCGCTGCGCCACACGCGCGAGATCGAGCGCGAGGCGGGGGGCTTCGGCCGCTATCTCCAAAACCAGAAGGCGAACACCGGCTTTTCCTTCAACTTCGGCCGTCCGCTCGAGAATTACCGCGACAAGTTCGAGGAGATGGTGCGGAGGACGCTCGGTGAGTTCTTCGAGGTGAAGAGCGTCACGTTCCAGTCGGAGGACGTCCAGAGCCGGGCCGATGCCGAGTACGGCTGGCGGCGCACCCCCTATGCCTACCTCGTCCTCGTCGCCAAGGATGCCAAGGTCGACAAGCTCCCCCCCCTCCGGCTCGACCTCGACTTCCTCGACACCGCCGGTCATGTGATCCTCCCGATCGAGAGCCGCGCCGTCGGCCTCGACGCCGCGACGGCCGCCGATCCACGGCCGTTTGCGAAGCTCGCCCTGACCGAGATCCTCGACGAGCGGAAGGCGGGCGCCGGCGAACTCAATCTCGAGATCCGCGCAAGCGCCCGCGGCCTCGTCCCCGATCTGCCGACGATCCTCGACGCGGCTCCGGCGGGCTACGAGATCAAGGGCGTCCGCGACGACGGCCTGACGGTGGCCCGGTTCGATCCCGATTCGATCGAGCCGGTCGTCCTCTCGGAGCGGTCGTGGCTGGTGAACCTCGTGCCCGGAGCGAACGCCGATGGCCGCTTTATCTTCCCCGAGCCGAAGGTCGAGGTGGCGGAGACGACGCTCCAGCGCTACGACGACGCCGATCTGGTCACGGCGGAGCCGACGGTGACCGTCGGCCGGCGCCTCCGCGGGCCTGTCTTCACCTGGCCACGCGTGGCGGCAGTCCTCGCCGGATTGCTCGGCGTCGTCGCGCTCGGCGCCCTCCTCCGCGCCTGGTCGCGGCGTGCCCCGGTGGTGGTCGAGTCGTTCGTCGTTCCCGATCCGCCGACGCCGTTTGCCGTCCTGCAACTCCTCCGCGACATCCAATCCAACGACGGCCTCGACGAGCGCGGCCACGCGCAGCTCCGGGAATCGATCGATCGGATCGAGAGCAGCTATTTCGCCGGGGGCGACGCCCCGCAGGCCGGCGACCTCGAACAGATGGCCCGGTCGTGGGTGAGCCGGGCCCGGCCACGCCGGAAGGCGACGAGCGCGGGAGCAGCACGATGAGGATGGTGTCGGTCGTGCGCACGGTCGTTGCGCTGCTGGTGCTCGCGGCTGCGATGCCTCTCCCCTGCCGGGCCGACGGTCCCGGGCCGCGGCTCCCCAACGTGATCGTGATCCTCGTCGACGATCTCGGCGCGTTCGATCTCGGCTGTCAGGGGAGCGAGTTTTACAAGACGCCCCACATCGACCGGCTCGCCGCCGCTGGGCTCCGCTTCACGGCAGGCTACGCCGCCTGCACCGTCTGCTCGCCAACACGTGCGGCGCTCCTGACCGGGCAGGCGCCGGCCCGGCTCCACCTCACCGACTGGATCGCCGGCCATGAGAACCCACAAGCGCCCCTGAGGATCCCCGATTGGCAAAAACTGCTGCCGCTGGAAGCGGTGACGGTGGCGGAGCGACTGCGGGGGGCTGGCTACGCGACGGCGTCGATCGGCAAGTGGCATCTCGGCGGCGCCGACCATGCCCCCGAGCAGCAGGGCTTCGACATCAACCTCGCCGGCACCGACCGCGGTCAGCCGCCGAGCTACTTCTCCCCCTACAAGATCCCCACACTCACCGATGGCCCCGCCGGCGAATCCCTCACCGACCGGCTGACGGGAGAGGCCGTAGCCTTCATCGAGACCAACCGCGACCATCCCTTCTTTCTTTATCTCCCCCACTTCGGCGTCCACACCCCGCTCCAGGCCAAGCCCGACGTCGAGGCGACGTATGTCGCTGCCGGCGGCCTCCCCGATGCGGCGTCCCGGGCCGGCAAGCCGATCGGGGGCGAGAAGGGTTTTGGGCAGACCAACGCCACGTATGCCGCGATGGTGGAGAGCATCGACGACTCGGTCGGCCAGATCGTCGAGGCGCTCGACAGACTCGCGCTTCGCGACTCGACGGCGATCATCTTCTCGAGCGACAACGGCGGTCTCCTCCCGATCACCGACAACCGTCCCCTCCGCGCCGGCAAGGGATCGGCCTGGGAAGGGGGCGTGCGGGTGCCGTTCCTCGTCTCGTGGCCCGGCCTGACGGCGCCGGGCACGACGAGCGACGAGCCGGTGATCACGATGGACATCCCGGCGACGATCCTCGATCTGACAGGAGTGGGCGCCGAGCCGGGTGGACTGCTCGATGGCGTCAGCCTGGCGCCGATCTTCCGTGGCGGCTCCCTCGACCGCCATGCCCT
>CAJBCV010000076.1 GCA_903951635.1 uncultured Planctomycetaceae bacterium | reverse complement strand
CCTTCGCGGATGATTGCCTGCGGATGGCCCGGGACGAGCCCCGACTGCCCATCCGGCTCAAGCTCCTCTTCATGGCGATCGCGTCAGATCTGATGGTCGGCAACGGGGCCCGTGCCGATGCCGAGGGACTCCCGGCCCACGACCGAGCGCTGCGGGAGGCGGGGCTCGGTGCCATCGCCGATCTCGCGGCAGCACAACTGGCCGAGATCCGGGCCACTTGGGGCCGCGCCGAAGGCGAAGCCGAGGAGTAGACGGGGCCGGCCGACAGATCGACCAGTCGCAGGGTGGGCCCGATGCGGCCACGGCCCGAGCGTCTATACTCGTCGGCCATGGAAACCACCGAATCGAATCCCGCTGCTCTGGCCTCCCCCGGGGTGCCTGCCGCCCCCGCCCGCCGACTCTGGATCGAGACCGTCGGCTGCCAGATGAACGTCCTCGACAGCGAGCTCGTCGTCGCCGCCCTGCGCCGCCAGGGATGGCAGCTGACGACGAGCCCGCGCGAGGCCGATGCCGTCTTCTACAACACCTGCAGCGTCCGCCAGCATGCCGAAGACAAGATCTGGTCGGCCCTGGGACGGGTGCGGACGGAGAAGCAGGCCCGCCCTGGGTTGATCGTCGGCGTCCTCGGCTGCATGGCCCAGAAGGATCAGGAGCTGATCCGCACCCGGGCCCCGTGGGTCGACCTTGTCGTCGGCCCTGGGCAGCTCCACCGCGTGCCGGGGATCGTCGAGGAGATCCTCGCCGGCGGCCCGCCCCGGATCGAGGTCAGCCTCGACCGCACCGCCGGCAGCCGCGATGCCGTCACCCGCAGCTTCGAGAGCTACGACCCTGACCGCGATCCTGCGATGCGGCCGACGCCATTCCAGGCCTTCATCCGGACGCAGACGGGATGTGACAAGTTTTGCGCGTTCTGCGTCGTGCCCCGCGTCCGCGGGCCGGAGCAGGCCCGCCCCCCGGCGGCGATCCTCGCCGAGGCCACGAAGCTCGTCGCCGAGGGCTGCCGCGAGATCACCCTCATCGGCCAGACGGTCAACTCCTACAAGTGGCACGACGGCGGGAAGACGACGAGACTGGCCGATCTCCTCCACGATCTCGACTCGATCGACGGCCTCGACCGGATCAAGTTCGTCACGAACTACCCGCGCGACATGACGCCCGAGCTCATCGGCGCCGTCCGCGATCTTCCCAAGGTGTGCCAGTATCTCCATGTGCCGGCGCAGCACGGCAGCGATGCGGTGCTTTTGCGGATGAAACGCGGCTACACGATCGGCGAGTATCTCGAGATGCACGCGAGAGTCAGCGAGGAGCTGCCGCGGGCGGCCGTGACGAGCGACTTCATCGTCGGCTTTTGCGGCGAGACCGACGCCGAGTTTCAAACCTCCGTCGACCTCATCGATCGCCTCCAGTTCAAGAACAGCTTCATCTTCAAGTACAGCCCGCGCCCCGGCACGAAGGCCTTCGACCGTCAGCCCGACGACGTGCCGGAAGAGGTGAAGAAGGAGCGGCACCGGATCCTTCTCGACACCCAGACCAAAGCCAGCCTCGCCGGCAACCTCCCCTTCATCGGCACCCGCCAGACCGTCCTCGTCGAGGGGCTCTCGACGCGCGACGAGAAGCGGGCGGTCGATCCCGGCCCCGATGGCTCGGCGCAGCTCACCGGCCGCACGTCGTGCGACCGAATCGTCGTCTTCGATGCGCCGATGAGGCTCGTGGGCAGGCTCGTCGATGTCGTCATCGACGCCGCCGGCGCTTGGTCGCTCTCCGGCACCGTGGCCGACGGGCTCGCTGATGCCGTCCCGCTGCCATTGATCGGGAATGACGGCGCATGCGGCACCGGTGGGGGCGATGGCCCGGGGCCGGTCCACCAGATCGCGCCGCGGCCGGAGCGGTGAGATGACCGCCCCCCGCGGACAACCGCCGCTGCGGGCCGGGGAGCCGGCTGCCACGCCGCCGGTCGATGCCCGCCACCTCCTCGACGATGACGCGGCGGCCAAGGCTTGGGGCGTGGCCTGCGGCCTGCTCCAGCCCGAGGATGCGGGCCGATTACTCCGCGGGATCGCCGAGCAGGGGATCACGTTCGACCTCCTCGGCGACCTCTGCACCCGGCTCACCGACCTCCTCCCGGCGGTCTCCGATCCCGATCGGGTGTTGGCGGCGCTAGGCCGGCTCATCGCCGCCGTCAGCAGCCCGCTCTCCACCGCGACGCTCTTCCAACGCGATCCTGCCTCGCTCGAGACCCTCCTGCGGATCTTCTCGGCCGGGCCCTATCTGGCCGATGTCGTCATCGCCGACCCCGCCTCGTGGGAGGAGGTCCGCCTCGGCCAGGGGAAGCCCGAGTCGATGCAGACACTCCGCACGACGCTCGAGGGGATGCTCGCCGGGCGCCGGGAGACGGAAAGCGCGATGCTCGCCCTGCGCCGGTTCAAACGCCGCGAGATGCTCCGGATCGCGTACGGCGACCTCGTTGGGGAGCAGCCGCTGGAGACGGTGACACGCCAGATCTCCCGCGTCGCCGATTGCGTCATCGACGCGGCGCTCCGACTGGCCGTCGGCCGTTTCGAGGCCGAGCGTGGCACCCCGCGTGGCCCCGGCGGCGAACGGGCGGAGATCGCCGTCCTCGCTCTCGGCAAGCTCGGCGGGGAGGAGCTGAACTACTCCAGCGACGTCGATCTGGTGTTCGTCTCTACGGCGGAGGGACGGGTGGCGGGGCCGAAGCCCTGCACGAACCAGGAGTTCTTCGAGCGTGTCGTCCGGGAGGTGGTGCGGTTGGTCGCCGAGCCGAACCCGGCGGGAAGCGGCCACCGGGTCGACCTCCGGCTCCGGCCGCACGGCGCTACCGGCCCGCTCGTCCTCCCGCTCGACGCCACGCTCCGCTACTTCGATCGGGAAGCCCGCACCTGGGAGCGCCAGGCCTGGGTCAAGGCCCGGTGCGTGGGGGGGGCGACGGCGCTCGGGGAACGGTTGCTCTCGTCGCTCGCGCCGTGGATCTACCGACGCTGGCTCTCCGCCGCCGACATCAGCGAGATCAAGGCGCTCAAGCGCCGGATGGAACGGAAGGTGGCCGACGAGGGACGGGCGGACTACGACGTCAAGCTCGGATCGGGGGGGATCCGCGACATCGAATACGCGATCCAGTTCCTCCAGCTTCTCGGCGGCGGCGACACGCCGGCGGTCCGCACCGGCAACACGATCGAGGCGATGCACCGGCTTACCGAAGCGGGAGCACTCACCGACCAGGAGCGGACGATCCTCGATCGCAATTATCGCCTCCTCCGGAAGCTCGAACACCGGCTCCAGATCCTCAGCGATGCCCAGACGCACACGCTCCCCGCCGACGACCGGGAGCTGGGGCGGCTCGCGGTCAGGGCTGGCTACGATCCTGGGCCGGATGGTCTGCAGCGGCTGCGGGACGATCTGGCCGCCGCCAAGACCCTCAACCGCCGGATCCTCGATCATCTTCTCCACGACGCCTTCCCGGACGACACCGTCGCCGAGCCAGAGACCGATCTCGTTCTCGATCCCCGCCCCGCCGACGAGGCGACGCACGAGCTGTTCCTCCGCCACGGCTTCCGCGATCCCGACACTGCCAGGCGAACGTTCCAATCACTCGCGGAGGAGCGGGCCCGGTTTCTCTCCACGCGCCGCTGCCGGCACTTCCTCGCCGCGATCGCGCCGCGGCTGCTGGCCACGATCGGCCGCACGCCCGATCCCGATGCCACGCTCCTCCAGCTTGCGGCGGTGGCCGATTCGCTCGGCGGCAAGGGGGTGTTGTGGGAGCTGTTCAGCTTCAATCCCCCGTCGCTCGATCTCACCGTCCAGCTCTGTGCCTCGAGCCCGTTCCTGGCCGGGATCCTCGTGGGCAATCCGGGCATGATCGACGAGCTTCTCGACAGCCTCGTCGTCGAGCGTCTGCCGACGCCCGAAGGGCTCGACGAGGAGCTCGGAGGGCTTTGCCACGGGGCGGTCGACATCGGCCCGATCGTCCACACGTTCAAAGTCTCCGAGCAGCTCCGCGTCGGCGTGCGCGAGGTGCTCGGCCGCCTCGACACCGAGGCGACGACGCGGGCGCTGACGGCGATCGGCGAGACGGTCCTGCGGGCCGTCGTCGGCCACGAACAGACACGGCTCATGCAACGGCTCGGCCGGCCGATGGTCGGCGGCGATCCGAGCGGGGCGCTCGTGCTGGCGATGGGGAAGTTCGGTGGGCGGGAGATCAACTATCGCAGTGACCTCGACATCGTCTTTCTCTACGACCACGACGGGGAATCGGTGCCGCTCCATCCCGAGTCGCGCGTCCAGGGCTCGACGTCGAATGCCCACTTCTTCGCCGAGCTCGCCCAACGGACGATGAAGGCCTGCAACACGCTCACGCCGCAGGGGCGGCTCTACGAGGTCGATTCCCGCCTCCGTCCCTCGGGCCGCAGCGGTGCGGCGGCAGTCTCGCTCGACGAACTGGCCCGCTGGTTCGCCGCGGAAGGGCCGGCGGCCGTCTGGGAGCGACAGGCGCTCCTCAAGGCCAGGCCCGTGATCGGTGCGGAGCCGGCCCGGCGGCGGTTCGCGGCGATCCGCGCGGCGGCCATCTGGGGCCGCTCGTGGTCGGCCGCCGACGTCGCCGAGATCCGTCACAACCGGCTGCGGATGGAGCAGGGGGCCACGGTCGCGAATCTCAAACGGGGCCCGGGGGGCGTGGTCGACATCGAGTTCCTCGTCCAGGTACTCCAACTCGTCCACGGCGCGACCGAATCGCGTCTCCAGACGACCGAGACGCTCGCCGGCCTCGTGGCCCTCCACGATCTCGGCCTCATCCCCACCGCATCCTTCGCCTTCCTCTCCGACGCCTATCGGTTCCTCCGCCGGATCGAAGGGCGGCTCCAACTCCTCGGCGCCAAGGCCAGGCACGACTTCCCGCCGCCGGGGGATGACCGGCGGACCCTCGCACGGCTGATGGGGCACGAGCAGGCCGACGATCTCGCGGCCGAGGTCGCGCGGACGACGGTCCGGGTGCGCGAGGAGTTTGACGAGGTGTTCAGGCGAACGGCGGCGGCCCTGGCGTGACATCCGCTCTGTGGCTCCGGACGACGCCCCACACGAGGGCCACTGGAACGACGAGCGCCACGAGCATCACCAGCGACAGCTCCTCCCGGCCGAGGGCTCCGAGAGCCGACCAGGCGGCGGCGATGACGGCGTTGCCCACGGCCGCGGCCGGGAGGAATGTCGAGAGCGGCATGCCCATTCCCCCCGCGGCCAGGGCCGTGGCTTCGGCCAGGAGTGGCAGGGGGCGCGTGAGGACAACAAGCAGCGGCCCGAGACGCTCGTGGCCACGGGCGATCGCCGTCCGGTCCTCCGCGTCGAGGTTCTCAAGCGCCCCGCGCCCGAGCTTGCGACCGAGCCACCAGCCGGCGAGTGCCCCGATCGTCATCCCGAGCCATGCGCAAAGCGTGCCCAGCCAGGGGCCGAGCCGAGCCCCTCCGTAGGTCGCGACGACACTCGACGGCACGGGGAGGAGGAGATCGAAGGCCAGCACCCCGATCTCGAGCAGCGCTACGACCGGAAGTGGCGGGGGTGGGTCGAGCCAGCCGGCGACGACTCGATCGAGCCGCGTGCCGAAGAGGAGGAAGGGGACGAGCGGGACGAGCACCGCCACGCCGACGAGAACGAGGAGGAGGCGGGTGGCGCGTCGCATGGCAGCAAGTCGTTCGGGCTCGCGGTTCGATCAGTCATGGCTGCGGGTGACGTGAACGGCGACATCCATGCCGTGCTGTCCGCCGCCGACGAACACGCCGCGGATCGGGCAGACGTCGCCGTAGTCGCGTCCCCAGGCCACCGTGACGTGGCGATCGCCGACGACGCAGTCGTTCGTCGGATCGACGTCGAGCCAGCCGGCTTCCCCCCCCCAGGCCGCCAGCCAAGCATGCGAAGCGTCGGCGCCGACGAGCGTCGGCGATGGGGGGACGTTGGCCGGGGACGACGTGTTGCAGAGATAGCCGCTGACGTATCGGGCCGGGAGATGGAGCGATCGGAGGCAGGCGATCTGGAGGTGGGCGAAGTCTTGGCAGACGCCGCGCTTGAGGGCGAACACATCCTCAACCGGCGTCGAGGTGGTCGTGGCGGTCGGGTCGTAGACGAACTCCCGATGGATCCGTCGCGTGAGGTCGACCAGCGCCTCGGCCCACGGCCTCCCCGGAGAGAACGAAACGCGGGCATAGTCTGCCAACTGCGGCAGCGTGCGGACGAACGGCGAAATGCCGACGAACTCGACCGCGGCCGGCGAGGTGGCGGCGCGGTCGCGCACCTCTTCCCAGGAAATCGGCGGTAACGACCGCCACGAAGGAGGAAGGGCGACGGCGACGCGGCTGGTCGATGTGACGGCCAGGCGGAGGTGCACCTGGCCGATCGTGAACATCGACACGTGGTTGCCGAACCAATCGATCCGCGAGGCGGTCGTAGCCGGCGGGGGATCGACCGCGAAGGCGTGGAACAGCACCTGCTGGTAGGCCGTGTCGCGGGGGCGAAGATGGACCTCGTTGTGGCACACCGGCACCTCCTCTGAATAGGAGTAGACCGTCGTGTGCACGACTTCGTAGACCATCGCCGGGGCCCGGTCCCCGGGAGCCTGAGCGTCGATGTCGATCATACCTGGGCCTCTCCGGGCGGGAGGCCGGCACAGGCCCGGGCCTGCGCCGCGATGTCGAGGCCGACGTCGCGGCTCCAAGCGGCGAGCAATCGCCCGAAGGTCGGGCCGGGGCGACCGTCACCGACGGCCGCTCCATCGAAGCGGGTCACCGGCAGCAGGCAGTTCGGTGTGCTCGTGAGGAGGATCTCGTCGGCTGCGGCGACATCCGCCCGGGTGAGCGATGTCTCGAGAAAGCGCAGGCCCTCCGCGCGAGCGAGCGAGCGCAGGTGACCGAGGCTGACGCCGGCGAGGGCGTCGCCGGGCGGGGGCGTGCGGAGCGTGCCATCCTGAACGATCACCACGTTGGCCGTGGAGGTTTCGCTGACGCGACCATCGCCGTGGAGGAGGAGCGCCCGGGCGCCGGGCTCGAGCGCGCGGGCCTCCCGGTCGGCGAGGTGATAGTGCATCCGGCTGCGGCACTTGAGTTCGATCGGCCAGCAGGAGGCGGGGATCTGGGTAATGGCCACGCTCCGCAGGGCGACGCCGGTGTCGTAGGCCCGTGCCCAGGAGGCGAAGGCGAGCGAAAAGGCATGGATCATCACCCGCGGCGTACCCGACCGGCCCGCATGCTGGGCCGGCGCGTCGCCGGGCGTCGCGAAGACCACGACCCCGAGATCGCTTCCGGCATCGCCGGCGGCATGGCAGCGGGCCGTCACCTCCGCGGCGATCGCAAACAGGTCGCTGACCGGCCACGCCGGCTCGATGCCGACGATCCCGAGGGAGCGACTGAATCGGGCGGCATGCTCGGCGGGGAGAAAGAGACGCCCGGCGAAAGAACGGAGTTGTTCGGTGACCGTGGCCCCGAACACAAACCCGGCATCCCCCGCGGGGATGACCGCGTCGGCAGGAGGGAGAAACCGCCCGTCGACCCACGCCACTGCGCTGATCTCGCCACCTCCGGCAGTGCCGACTCGCAAGGCATTCACTGCTGCAGGGCGTTCACCGCTCACAAGGCGCAAACGCCCGGCTCGAACCGTCACGCAAAATGGAGGATAGGGGATTTGAACCCCTGACCTTCTGGCTGCCAGCCAGACGCTCTCCCAATTGAGCTAATCCCCCGGATCGAATGCGTGAACAGGAACGGGCTGAGCTCCCGGCCGGGGCGGGTGGCTCATCGAAATCTGCTCCAAAACTATCGCCCGCTTGCGGGAATGTCAACGCGAAGCCACTGTGGAAGGGGTTTTCTCGCCGACATTTACGCCATGGCCCGTCACCACACCGCCGATCGCGATGACCGTCAACGCCCCCCTCGGGGGCCGTTGCGGACGGAGGATTCTGCCCCGACCGACCCCGAGGAGGGGACAGAACGGGGATTTGCGCCCGCCGCAGGGGCGCTTCCGGAAACGCTCCGCGGTCCGGCCTCGCTTCTCCTGGCGCTCTATCTCGTCGGGCTCGGCCTCTGTGTGGCGGGGAACACCGCCAGCGGAACCTCGCTCCTGCTCGGCACGGTCAAAGATCGGTTGTTCGCGCCGTGGATGGTGCCGCTGTGGCTCGATCTTGGCCACGACACCCGCCTCACCTACGGCCTTCCGGAGGACGCCGATCACTCCCTCGAGATCCGCCCCGCCGGGAAGGGGGGCGGGCGGACGTCGGCGCCGCTCCGTTTCCCCGCGCCGGGGGACCACAGCGAACGGGGATCGCGGTGGCGGCGGTTGGCGGTGGCCGCGGTGCTGGCCGAGGAGGATGCCGAGCAGGCGGGGGCGCTGCCGGCCGCGATCGGGGCCGGGTCGTTTGCCGCGGCTGGCGACGACGATCTCGTCATCCGGGTCGTGCGAACCATGGCGCCGGATTACGAAGCGGCCCGGAGCCCGGGGCTTTCCGAGACCGCGCTCGAAGTCCGGGTGCGTCGCCGCGAGGGCGAACTCCAATTGATTCCGATCCCTCCGGCCGAGGAGGTCGCGCCGCTCTTCGATCCTCTCCCCGTGTCCGGCGGGGGGAACTGACCGTGGACCATCGCGCCTCCTCGTCGATCGGTGAACTCGCCGCCGTGGCCGCCGGCACCTGGGACCGTTTCTGGTTCACGCCCACCGATGCCCGGCGTTTGGCCATCGTCCGGGGGCTGGCCGGGCTCCTCGGCCTCGTGCTGGCCTGGAGTTGGGCGCGGGATCTCGTCGCCTGGTTCGGTCCCGACGGGATCGTCTCTCCGGAGGTGCTGGGAGTGTGGCGGTCGCCGACCGCGCTGTCGCTGTTCGATCTGGCGCGGTCGAGCGCGGCGCTGTGGGGCCTGTTTCTCCTCGGCGTGGTGGTTCTCGGGATGCTCGCCGTCGGCGCCTTGACGCCGATCGCGGCGCCGCTTGCGGCGCTCTTCTGGGCCTCGCTCCTCCACCGCGGGCCGATGCTCGTCGGGCCGGCCGACGACGTGCTCGCCGTCATCCTCTGGTGCCTCGTCATCGGCCGTTCCGGCGACGCGTTCTCGGTCGATCGCAGACTCGCGGCCACCGACGCCAAAGGCCGCGCTCCATCCTGGCGCAACGGTCTGTCCCTGGCGCTCCTTCGCCTCCATGCCTCGGTGATCGCGGCCGCGGCGGTGGTGGCCCAACTCAAGGCCGACGTCTGGTGGAACGGCACGGCAGCCTGGTGGCTCGCCGCCCGGGAATCGACGAGGATCGATCTGACCGGCGTCTTCGCCGGCTCGGAGATCGCGACGAACCTCGTCACGCATTCAATAGTCCTGTTCGAGGTCGCCTTCGCCGCCGGTGTCTGGAATCGGTGGACTCGGGGCCCGGTCGCCCGGGTGGGGATCGTCGGCTGGCCGTTGGTCGGCCTGGTCGCCGGGGAGCCGATGTGGGGAGCCGCGATGGCGATCCTCGCCTGGGCCTGTTTGCCCGACGACGGCGCGCCACGCTGAGCGGGCCGGCCTCCCGCCACGCGTCACTCGGCCGGAGTCTCGCCGGCGAGGAGGCTCGCGAAGCCGACCTCGTCGACGATCTTCACGCCGAGTTTCTTCGCCTTCTCGAGCTTGCTGCCGGCTTCGCGGCCGGCGACGAGCCAGTCGGTCTTCTTGGAGACGCTCGCGGAGGCCCGCCCGCCGGCGGCTCGGATCGCCGCCTCGGCTTCGTCGCGGGAGTAGCGGTCGAGCGTGCCGGTGACGACGAGCGTCTTGCCGACGAGCGGCCCATCGGCCGCGGGGGCGCTTCCCTGCGGTGCCTCGAGGAGGACGCCCACGCCCAAAAGGCCATCGATCACTCCGCGCCCGTCCTCCGAGGCGAGCCATTCGTGGACGGTCGCGGCGATCACCGGGCCGATCTCGTCGACCGCCGCGAGATCGTCGACCGTCGCCGCCGCGAGTCGGGCGATGCTCCCGAACCGGTCGGCGAGGATCGTGGCCACGCGTGGGCCGACATGGCGGATCCCGAGCCCGTTGAGCACCCTGGCGAGGCCACGCGTCCGGCTCTCCGCGATCGCCTTGACGAGGTTTTCCGCCGATTTTTCCCCCATCCGCTCCAGCGGCACGAGATCCCCGGTGGAGAGTCGGTAGAGATCGGCGTAATCGCGAACGATCCCGGTGGCGACGAGCTGTTCGACGAGTTTGTCGCCGAGCCCCTCGATGTCCATGGCACCGCGCGAGGCGAAGAATCGCAGCCGTTCCCGGACACGCGCCGGACAGGCATAGAGCGGGCAACGGAGAAACACCCCCTCGGGATCCTTGACGATGCCGGTGCCACACTCCGGGCATTCCGTCGGCGGAATCCAAGGGATCTCGTCGCCCGAACGCCTGTGCTTCTCCACCCGGACGATATGCGGAATCACTTTCCCCGCCTTCTCGACGACGACGACGTCGCCGGTGCGGATGTCCTTCCTGGCGACCTCGTCGGCGTTGTGAAGGCTCGCGCGGCGGACGATCGTGCCGGCGAGTTCCACCGGCTCCAGATCGGCCACCGGCGTCACTGTCCCCCCGCGCCCCACCTGGACGCGGATCCCGGCGAGCGTCGTCGTCGCTTCAAACTTCTCAAACTTCCAGGCGATCGCCCAACGCGGGTTCTTGGAGGTCGCCCCCGCCTCGGCCTGCTGGGAGAAGTCATCGACTTTGACGACGAAGCCATCGACCTCGAAGTCGAGGGCATGGAGTTCCTCGATGAGGGCGTTGCCATGCTCGACGAGGGCCCCGATCGACGTGAACCGCCCTCCCCCTGGCGCGACGGCGAGTCCTGCGGCCTTCGCCCAGGCCTGGAGCCCCGACTGCGAGGCGATCCCCAGGCCGGCGGAGTCGCCGATTCCATGGCAGTAGAAACGCAATGGACGGGCGGCGCACTCGCGCGGATCGAGGAGGCGGATGCTGCCGGCGGTGACGTTCCGCGTATTGGCGTAGGGGGGCTTTCCATCGCGCGCCTGCGTTTCGTTCAAGCGGACGAGGTCGGAGTTGGCCATGTAGACCTCGCCGCGGACCTCGATCCGCGGCGGCGGCGTGGCGAGGTCGAGGCGCAGTGGCAGGTCGCGGATCGTCCGCGCGTTGTGGGTGATGTCGTCGCCGACGCTGCCATTGCCGCGCGTCGCCGCCAGCGCCAGCACCCCGTCGTCATACGTCAGAGACACGGCCACGCCGTCGATCTTCAGCTCGAGCACCCAGGCCACCGGCCGCGGATCGCCGCCTGCTGCGAGGAGGGCCTCGACCTTTCCCGCCCAGGCGACGAGGTCGTCGGCAGAGTAGGTGTTGTCGATCGACAGCATCGGGATCTGGTGCCGCACCGGGGCAAGGCCATCGAGGGCCTCCCCGCCGACGCGCTGCGTCGGACTGTCGGGGGTGACGAGATCCGGGTGGCGGTGCTCCAGATCGCGAAGCTCGTCGACGAGCCGGTCGTACTCGAGGTCGGTGATCTCCGGCGCCGCCTCGACGTGGTAGCGCCGGTCGTGGTGGCGGATCGCCGCGCGGAGGGCCGCGATCCGCTTCGCGGCGCCGGCGCTCACGGGGCCGCCTCATGGGAATCGGCGCTGCCCGGCCCGGCAGCTCGATCGCCGGCCGGAGGCGGCGGGAGCGGCTCGCGCTCGCTGCGGAGCCGACGGCGGATCGCGTCGTGCCCGATCTCGTCGTAGGCGATCGAGCCGATGGTCGCTGCGGCGAGCGCGACGAGCTCGACGACCAGCGCCGTCGTCCCCCAGCGGTCGATGAGCCGCTCGAGGAGGTGGGGCGCGGCCCGCGCCGTCTCCGGACGGATTCCCCGGAGGACGAACAGGCAGTAACAGGCCGCCGTGATCGTGAAGGCGATCCCCACGATACCGAGGAGGACGCTGAACGGATTTACCTTCTTGCGTTGCATGGGCGGGAGTATACCCGCCCCCTCAGGCGACCCGGCAGAGGCCGGCGGAGAGCAGCGCCGTCGCCGCGTCCATGACGGCGTCGACGTCGATCGCGGCCATCGAGCGGGTATCGGTCTTCCGCTCATGCCACGGCGGGCGCGCCGCGGCAGGGGGCTCGACGGTGACATGGCCCGCGCCCCACGGGCCGTTCCGCGTCGCCGGCACGGGGCCGAAGAGACCGACGCAGGGGGTGCCGACGGCGGCCGCGAGGTGGAGGGGGCCTGTGTCGGAGGAAATCACCAGGGCCGCGAGCCGGCAGAGCTCGCCGAGCTCCTGAAGCGAGGTCTGGGGCGCGAGAATCGCCCGGCCGGCGGAGGCGATCCTTTCGGCCATCGCTCGTTCCTGCTTCCCCCCCCAGACGACGACGACGCGCCGCCGATGCTCTTGGAAAAGGCGGGCGGCGACGGCGGCGAAGCGGTCCTCCGGCCAGAGCTTCGAGGGCCATCCCGCACCGGGATTGAGGATCACCGGCGCAGCCCCCGGGCCGAGCGACTCGATCCAGCCCTCCATCCGCGCCCTGGCCAGCGGCCAGCGCGGCATGTCGAACCGAGGAAACCCGGCGGGGATGCCGAGCGGGGCGAGGAGGCCGCAGTTGCGCGCGACGACGTGCGCGGCCGACGGGGTGACGCGATGATGGGTGACCATCCAGGAGCCCTCGCGGGCCTCGGGACGGGCATGTCCGATGCGGATCGGGCTGCCAGCGAGAAGCGTGACCAGGGCGCTTTTGAACAGCCCCTGCATGTCGATCGTGACGTCGGGGGCAAAGGCCAGCATGTCGCGGCGGAGGCGGAGGATCTCGGCCGGTCGTTTGGCCCATCCCCGCGGCAGGCGAAAGACGCGGTCGATCGCCCGATGCCCCTCGAGGACGTCGGCCGAGCGCCCCTCCACGACCCAGCCGACGGTCGCCGCCGGAAAGGCATCCTTGAGTTGCACCGCCGTCGGCACCCCGTGGAGGACGTCGCCGATGGCGGAAAGCTTCACAAGCAGGATCGTGCGCGGCGCGTTCATGACCGGAAACTCCCCGAGGAATCGGCGGATTCCACAGGAATCAGGGGGGCGGGGCAAGGCCGTTTTCGCCCCATCTGCCCGCCTCAGGCCGAGGCGTCGAGGTGGGCCAATTCGCAGATCAGGGCCGAGGCGACCTGCTGCGGGCAGCTCCAGACGAGGAACAGCATCGACTCGCGGACGCCCCGTTCGGCGGGATGGCCGGCGATGAACCCCGCCCCCTTCGTGGCGGTGAGCGCCGCCTGGGCCGCACGGACGACGAGGCTGTTGGCCGCGGTGCGGAGGGCATCGCGCGCCGCCGGGTCGGGGTTTTCCTCCGCCGCGAGCCGGCCGAGTCGGGCGGCGAGGTCGTCGGCTTCGTGACGGAAGTGCGTGGCGACTTGCCCGAGCGCCGCGCGGGCGGCCGCCTCGTGATCGAGCATCGCGATCGAGGCCTGGCTGGCACCGATCGCCAGGGCGCTGGTCGCCAGCCCGCCGGCCCGGCTGGGAGAGGGAGCCGAGGGGACGATCTCGGCGAGCGGTTCGACGCCATCAAAAGCCACGCTCGAGGTGCGACTGCCGGAGAGAGCGAGCATCGACATCGGGGCGCCGATCGTCATCCCGGCCGCCGAGGTGGGAATGACGAAGAACCGCGGCGTGCCGTCGTCGCTGACGGCCCCTGAGACGATCATGTCGCTGGAGTCAGCGCCGGTGACCCAGGGGCATGTTCCCTCGAGCCACCACGATGTGCCCCGTTGAAGAGCCCGGAGGGCCGGGATGCCGACGTGCCTACGGCTCGTCGTGAGCTGGGCGATGCCGACCGTCGCCGTGATCTCGCCGCGGGCCAGACGGGGGAGGAGGCTGCCGCGGAGATCGGTCGATCCGGTGGCGATCAGCCGGCAGGCGCTGGCCCACTGCGTGAGCGCCAGCGCCGTCGTCAGACAGGCCGACGCTACGGCAGTCAGGGCCTCGAGGAGCGCCGGCTCCGTCGCCCCGGTGCCGCCGTCCTCGGTGGCGATGAAGCCGGCGAGGAGGCCATGCTCGGCGAGGGTGGCGAAGGCGCCGCTGTGCCAAGGGCCGTCACGATCGGTCGAGGTGGCAAGGCGGGCCACGTCGGCACGGATGGCTGCGAGGGCGTCGGCGTCGGCGCGGGTTGAAGCGTGGGTGAACATGGAGGAAGAGTATGCCTTCCCGGAGGGGAGTGCTTCACCCGCCCGATTGCGGAGCTATACTCCGGGTCCTTCTGGCTGGTGCCCACCTCGTTCTTCCCGCCCGATTCGTTCCACCTGCGAACGTCCCCTCCGCCCCGGAGCCCATCATGAGCCAGCCTGAGGATTTCCGCGCGCCCACTCCTTCCCCGACGGGCCGCCTTTCGGCCGGCAAACAGGATGCCTCCGGTCCCCCTCCCGGTCCCCTGCGGCTGATCGAGCTGTCCCCCCAGAACCTCTACGACAAGTGTCAGGCGCTGGCCCGCAACCTGTGGTGGAGCTGGCATCCGGAGGTGACGAACCTGTTCCGGGAGCTCGATCCGGTCCGCTTCCGCCAACTCGATCACAACCCCATCGCACTGTTGGCCGAGTTCACGCCGGAGCGGCTCGAGGCCCGGGCGGCGGAACTCGTTCTCTACAGCCGGATCAACCAGGCCTACCGTCGCCTGAAGGAATACCTCGCTGCCGAGAACACCTGGAGCGACGTCCATGCCGGCGTCCTCGGCTCGAAGCCGGTGGTTTACTTCTCGGCCGAGTTCGGGATCCATGAGTCGGTGCCGATCTATTCCGGCGGCCTGGGCGTCCTCTCCGGCGACCACATCAAGAGCGCCAGCGGCCTCGGCATCCCGCTGGTGGCGGTGGGGCTCTTCTACAAGCAGGGCTACTTCAAGCAGCAGCTCGACATCGACGGCTACCAGCACGAGGAATACCTCCAGTCGCGGGTCGAGGCCTTGCCGCTGGAGCCGGCGATCGGCACCGACGGCCAGCAGGTGCAGGTGGCGATCGACACCCGCTCCGGCCAGATCCGGGCGAAGGTGTGGAAGATGGCGGTGGGCCGGGTGAGCCTCTACCTCCTCGACTCCGACGTCGAGGGCAACACGCCGGAGGACCGCGAGCTGACCAGTCGGCTCTACGGCGGTGACACGCGTGTCCGCATCCGCCAGGAACTCGTTCTCGGCGTCGGCGGCGTCCGGGCGATCCGGGCCTTGGGGATCGTCCCCGGCGTCTACCATCTCAACGAGGGCCACTCGGTCTTCGCGACGCTCGAAGCGGTGCGGGGACGGATGGATCGCGACGGATTCTCCTTCGACGACGCCGTCCGCGAGGTTGCCCGGCAGACGGTGTTCACCACCCACACGCCGGTGCCCGCCGGGCACGATCGCTTCGACAGCGGCCAGATCGAGGAGCATCTCGGCCCGATGCGCGATGCCCTCGGCATCTCGCACGACCATCTCATGGGGCTGGGGCGAGTCGACCCGAGCAACCACGGCGAGCCGTTCTGCATGACGGTCCTCGGCCTCAAGCTGTCGCGGCGGGCCAACGCCGTCAGCGCCCTTCATGGCCATGTCAGCCGAAAGATGTGGAAGGATCTGTGGGGCTGGCGGGTCGAGGAAGAGGTGCCCATCGGCCACATCACCAACGGCGTCCACGTGCCGAGTTGGCTGTCGTGGCAGATGCTCCAGCTCTACGATCGCATTTTCCCAGCGAATTGGTTCCGGCGGATGGGTGAGCCGGACGTCTGGCAGAAGATCCACGAGTGCGATCCCGGCGAGCTGTGGGAGACCCACTACGCCCTCAAAAACCTCCTCCTCCAGTTCGTCCGTCGTCGCCTGGCACGCCAGTGCAAGCGGCGTGGCGAGAGCGACGAGGCGGTCGAGGCAGCCCGGTCGGTGCTCGATCCGAACGTCCTCACGATCGGATTCGCGCGACGCTTTGCGACCTACAAGCGGGCCGATCTCGTCCTCGGTGATCTCGACAAGCTCTCGAAGCTCGTCTGTGACGCCGACCGGCCGATCCAGGTGATCTTCGCCGGCAAGGCCCATCCGGCCGACGATCCGGGCAAGGGGCTGATCCGCAAGATCGCCAACCTCCGCCACGACCCGCGCCTCGCCGGGCGGATCGTGTTCGTGGAGGATTACGACATCAACGTCTGCCGGCACCTCATCCAGGGCGTCGACGTGTGGCTCAACAACCCGCGGCGGCCGCTCGAGGCCTCGGGCACCAGCGGCCAGAAGGTGGTGTTGAACGGCGGGCTCAATTGCTCGATTCCCGACGGCTGGTGGGCGGAGGCGTTCGACGGCCGCAACGGCTTCGCCATCGGTCGCGGCGAGATCCATGCCAATCCCGAGATCACCGACGCCCGCGATTCGGCGGCGCTCTATGACGTGCTCCAGAACGAGGTCATCCCGACCTTTTACGACCGCGACGCCGACGGCCTGCCGCGGGCGTGGATCAAGATGATGATGAACTCGATCAGCTCGCTCGCTTGGCGGTTCAGTTCCCACCGCATGGTGATGGACTACGCCCGCAGTTGCTACGTGCCGGCGGCCGGCGGGCTGTCGTGCGACATGCACTCGCGCTGACGCGAAGCCACGCTGATGGGGAGCCCATGGCCACCTGTCCCGCCGCCCCGCCCCCGCGGGGCGGCGGGGCGGTCAGGGCATTTCGGTGTTCGTCGGCGCTTCGACCCGCTGGACCGTCGGAGGCTTTTCAGATCGAGCTCGTGGCGGATTCGGGGCGGTTGGCCATCCCTCCACCGATCCGGTGTCATCATGAGGGTTCGCCGGGAGGCACGCCACTCGTGGACAAAGGTGGCCCCGATCCTCGAACGCGAGTATGATCCGCTCATGCAAACCACGTTGCTGCAGCGAATTACGATCGAGCCCGGCAAGTGCGGCGGTAAGCCGTGCATTCGCGGGTTGCGGATTCGTGTCTGTGACGTGCTGGAATTGCTCGCCCACGGCGCGGCAATCGAGGAGATTCTGGCCGATTATCCGTGTCTCGAACGAGACGACATCTTCGCGGCCATCGCTTACGCCGCCCGACAGACGAATCACGTCGTGGTCGAAGTTGCATGAAGTTTCTCGTCGACAATCAATTGCCGCCATCACTGGCGGGTTGGTTGTGCGATCGTGGGCACGATGCCGTCCACGCGTACGACGCCGGCTTGGCAAGGCTCGATGACCGGACCTTGTGGTCTCATGCCGTAGCCGACGGTCGGATCATCGTCTCCAAGGACGAGGACTTCCTCTACCTCGCGAATCAGCCGGATGCGATGGGGCGACTGCTGTGGGTGCGGTTGGGAAACTGCCGCAACGCCGTGCTGCTTGCGGCGTTCGCCCGAGCGTTCGAGAGAGTCGAAGCGGCGTTCGATGCCGGGGAGTCGGTCGTCGAATTATCCTGACGCCCCGGGGTGACGCGGACCCATGGAACTTGTCGTCCCGCCCCGCCCCCGCGGGGCGGCGGGGCGGTCAGGGCATTTCGGTGTTCGTCGGCGCTTCGACCCGCTGAATCTTTGGCGGCAGATGCAGGTCTAACTCGGTCGACTCCAGCCGGAGGCCGATCTGGTCGACAATCCGCTCGAGTTGGTCGATCTCGCGCTGCATCTCATCGAGACGCTTCCGGCGGGCGGCTTGATCGGCAGGCTTGCCCGCGGTGTCCGCTTTCTTGAGCCCCCGCCGGGCCTCCCGCTTCGCACGGTAATCGGTCTGCAGTTCGTTGAATTTCTTCTCGAGTTGGTCACGTCGGGCGAGACGCTCCGTCTCATCACTCTCGACGACATTGCACAGGCCGCGATCGAAGCTCGACAGACCATGACAGGCTCCTCTGAGAATTGGGCGCGGCGCATCAGGCGGGGGGCCCGAGTCGACTCGTCTTCCCCACCTATGATACCGAGCCCCACCAGAGGAGGGTAATGTTGGCGGGGATGTCGCCGGGTCATTCTCCGAGCGTCCGCCGGCGGCGGAGAAAGTGGTGGTAGTGCTGGGCGAAGCGGTGGGCCTCGTCGCGGACGTATTCGAGGAGGCGGAGGGAATAGGCATCACGCGAGATCTTGAGCGGCTCGCTCTTCCCCGGCACGAACACCTCCTCCTCCCGCTTCGCCAGCGAGATCACGCACGGAGCCTCGATCCCGAGCGATTCCAGGGCCGCCATCGCCGCTGACAATTGCCCCTTGCCACCGTCGACGAGGAACAGATCGGGCAGGCTCGCCCCCCTCGCGCACGAGCCGCGAAAACCTGCGCGACACGACTTCGTGGATGCTCTTGAAGTCGTCGATCCCACTCACTCCCTTGATCCGGTAGCGCTTGTAGCCTGCCTTGAAGGGGAGGCCGTCGATGAATTGAACGAGGCTCGCCACCGTTTCGTTGCCATGGAGGTGGGCGATGTCGACCCCTTCGATGACGCGCGGGGGGGCGGCGAGCCCGAGCACCTTCGCAAGCCCCGCGAGCCCCTTCTTCGGATCGACGAGGAACACCTCCGGCTGGACATGCTCCTCGAGGTCGCCACGCTGGTCGAGCGTCTCGAGGAGCTTGATCTCGTCGCGGAGCCTGGCCGCCCGCTCGAACTCGAGCCGCCCCGACGCGGCGAGCATCTCCGCCTTCATCTCCTCGAGGAGCTTCCGTTTCCCTCCTTCGAGAAATGTCCGCAGCCGGTTGATGTCGCCCCGGTATTCCTCCTTCGAGATCCGCAGGTTGCAGGGAGCGGTGCACTGGCCGATCGAGGCGAGCAGGCAGGGGCGGAACCAGCGCCAGCGGGGATCGGAGGCGTCGATGTCGAGCGTGCAGGTGCGGAACTTGAAGATCCGCTGGAGGACGACGATCGCCCCACGCAGGCTCCCCGCGCTCGTGAACGGCCCGTAGAGCTTCACCCCCTTGTGACGCGGCGTCCGCGTGAACTCCACCCGAGGGTAATCCTCGTGAGTGGTGATCTGGAGGTAGGGAAACGTCTTGTCGTCCTTGAGATCGGAGTTGAATCGCGGCTGGACATCCTTGATCAGCCGGCTCTCCATGAGGAGCGCATCGACCTCGCTCTCCGCCTCGAGGTAGTCGATGTCGCGGATCTCGCGGACGAGCTCCGCCGTCCGCCGGTCTTCGGCGGCGGCCCGGAGAAAATAGCTCCCCGCCCGGGCGCGGAGGTTCTTCGCCTTGCCGACGTAGATCACGCGCCCCGCGCCGTCCTTCATGAGGTAGACGCCGGGCGTGGTGGGGAACGACCGCACCTTCGTCGCCGCCGCCATCCGGTTCGGCTCGACATCGAGAGCGTCGGTGTCGAACGGGAGCCCTTCGAGGGTTTCCGCCTCGAGTTCCGGGGCACCGGGCAAATCGTCGTCCTCAAAGTCGTCGTGGGCGTCGTCGCTGTTCATGCTCCAAGTGTAGACGGAGGCTGCGATCAGAGGTGCCGGGGTATGCTGTCGAAGGATCGTTCCCCGGGAGGCCGTTCATGCCACGAGCCGTCCATGCCTTCGCCTGGGGAGGCACGCTCCTTGCCGCCATCGCCGTGATCCTCGCAGCCGCGGCGGCGGAGGGAACGGGGCCGTGGGAGGGATGGGAGGAGGGACGCGAGCTGCGCCGCCCAGGCTACGCCGAGCGGGTTTGGCCCGACCGACCGATCCGCACCCGTGCCAACACGTTCTCCAACCTGGCCTACGTGACCGTCGGCCTCTACGCCTGCGGCCTGGCGCTTTCCGACCGGCGTCGGGCCCGGCAGGCCGGCCCCGACGTCTCCCTCGGGAATGTCGTCGTCGCCACGCCGGCGCTGTCGGCGCTCTTTGGCCTATCTTGCCTGTGGCTCGGGTTTTCAAGCGGTCTTTTCCATGCATCGCTGACGCGGGCGGGCCAGCGGCTCGACGTGGCGGCGATGTATCCGCCGCTCCTCTCGCTCTTGGCGATCGCGGCGTCGCGCGCCATCCCTGCGCGGATCGGGCGTCGACTCGGCGCCAGCCTGCCCACCTGGGGGCTGCTTGCCGCGGCGGTCGTCGTGGCGGAGATCGCGCTGTGGCGATGGAAGTGGTCGATGTCGGCGACGACGGTCCTCTCGAGCCTGATCGCCGCGATGGCCCTGGTGACGGTGGCGGAGCATCTGCTCTGGCCGGGTCGATTTCGCTCGGCGTGGCTCGGCTGGGGAGCCTGCCTCCTCGTGGCGGGCCTCGTCTGCCGGCAGACCGACGTCGCCGGAAGCTTTCCGGTGGGGCCAGACTCCTGGCTCCAGGGCCACGCCCTCTGGCATCTCCTCACCGCCGCGGCGCTCGGCACGCTCTATCTCCACGAGCGCTCGGAGCGCGGGCGGGATGAGCTGACATGACGGCTCCCGACCTGCTCCCGGACGGCCTCACCGGAAGAGCGGGTCGAGGACTTTCGCAAACGCCTTGGCGTGGTCGACGAAGCCTGAGTCGGTCGGGTGGCTCGAGTCGACCGTTCCCTCGCCATCGGCGCCGAGGAGGTCGTCGCCGCCGAGATAGTGGAGGCCAGGTACGCCGGCCGCCACGAGCTCGTCGTACGCGGCCTTGAGGGCGGCGTGGTTGGCGTCGTTGTGAGCCCGCTTGGCCGGGCGAAGCCAGCTGTCGGTGTAGCGCCTGTCTTCGACGAGGAGAATGGGCGTGTCGGGGCGGGCCTTGCGAAGGAGCTCGACAAGGGGGCGGGTGCGGGCTGCGGTGGTGGGGCCGTCGAGATTCGGGCAGCAGTCGATGACATACGCGGCGGCGTCGATCTCGGCGAGCAGTTCTCCCATCTCCACTTCCATCCGGCCGTTGCCACTGAAGCCGAGGTTCACGACCGGCCGGCCGTAGCGGCGGTGGAGGAT
>CAJBCV010000075.1 GCA_903951635.1 uncultured Planctomycetaceae bacterium | reverse complement strand
GGGGGATCCGGCGATGGCGGTGCGTAAGGCCCGGGATTTCATCGCCCGGACGTTTCCCGCTGATCGGGCCGCAGTCACCGTCGTGGAGATCGAACTCGACACCCTCGACCCGCTCTCGGCCGTCCTTGAAGCGGGCCCCGACATCGTTCTCCTCGACAACATGTCCCCCGAGACGTTGGCCGCCGGGATCGCGATCCGCAACCGGCTCCGTCCGGAAGTGATTCTCGAGGCGTCGGGGGGCGTTTCACCCGATACGGTGGCCGCGATTGCCGCCACCGGCATCGATCGGGTCAGTAGCGGCTGGCCGACCCACGGAGCCCCCTGGCTCGACGTGGCGCTCGATTGGGGGACCGCCGAACGGAGTGCATAGGAATCACCCCGACGCCGTCCTGCCGCTCTTGGCGCAGGCCAAGCGCGCAGAACGATGGCACGGACGCACTCGTCCGACCGGGAAGCGTTGCTGGGAGCGATCAGACGCCGAGGAGGCGATTGCGCTTCGTGCGCCGTTCCGCACGGAGGCGGGCGCGGCGACGGGTCTCGCTCGGCTTCTCGAAGAACTCACGCCGCCGCATCTCCTTCTTGATGCCGCTGCGCTCGACCAACTTCCGGAAGCGGCGGACCGCTTCCTGAATGCTCTCCCGTTCACGAACCGTGAGCTTGACCATACGAATCCCGATGAGCTGGAAATACCCGGAACGAAGCTCCAGAGGGTAGCGAAAGCAGGCCGGAAAGTCCATCCCGCCATGCTCGATGGCGATTTCGGGGCGGTCGTTTTCCCGGACGAGGCCGCCGGAAAGACGGCCGGCAGCTGGCTGTTCGGTGGCGGCGACGCCTCCCGGCCGCGTGTGGCGAGGCTTGGATTGCCCGTTCCCGGCTCCGGCCCCACAATTGGCCCCGGCGGCCCCCCCGGGATCAAGGCCGTTCCCAGCTCGTGGCGCTCGAGACCACGCTCCGAGACGCTGCCCATTTTTTGCCCCTTTCGCCCCCTCGGGCCTCACGGACGGGGGGCCAACGGAACCACCGATGATCGCCGAAGTCGTTCCGCCGGGGCCGCTTAACGAACTCGTCTTTTGGACCGATGCGACGGCCATCAGGGAGGGGATCCTGGCGGTCGCGGCGCTCGTGGTCTTCCTCGTCACCGCCCCACGGGGGAGGCGGTGGCTCTCCTGGCTTTCGATCTCGCTGCTCGCCCTGTCGGTGATCCCGCTGATCGCGATCATCGTCTTCCCGTTCCCGGCCACCGTCGATGCCGAAGGCGGGGCAGCCCATGGCCTCGGCCATGCCCACCATGTCCATCGGTTTCTCCTCGTGGCGTCGTTCCTCCAGTCGTGCCTCCTCCTGTTGGTGGTGTGCGTCTGGGAACGCGTGGCCCGGGCGATGCCGAAGATCTTCATCGACATCCTCCGCTGCGTGATGCTGGCGCTGGCGCTGTTGATGGTTCTTTGGGATGCCGGCATCGACGCCGGCGAGCTCGTGACCGGCTCGGCCCTGGTCACCGCGGTCCTCGGATTCGCGCTCAAAGACACCCTCGGGAACGTTTTCGCCGGCCTCGCGATCCACGCCGAGCACCCGTTCGAGGTGGGGGATTGGATCCAGTACGACGCCAACCAAGCCCACATCGGCCGGGTGGTCGAGGTCAACTGGCGGGCAACGAAGGTGATCACGCTCGACGAGGCCTACGTCATCGTCCCCAACGGCCAGCTCGCCCAGGCCTCGATCCGCAATTTCACGAAGCCCGATTCCTGGTCCCGGCGGTCGATCTACCTCGTCACCCCCTATGACGTCTCCCCGCAGCGCGTCCAGCGGATCATCCTCGAGGCGATCCGGGGAAGTTTCGGGGTTCTCGAACATCCGGCACCGTCGGTGGTGACCAGCAACTTCACCGACCGTGGCGTGGAGCACTGGGTGCGACTGTTCACGAACGACTTCGACAAACGCGACCGCGTCGACGGCATGGCCCGCGATCGGATTTGGTTCGCGCTGGCCCGCAGCGGCATCGAGATCCCGACCGCCACGCAGGCGATCCGGCTGACGCAGCTCCCTGCCCCTCCCCTTCCGGAGCCGGCGGAGGCGAGGCTTGCCAGACGGGTAGAGTCGCTCAAGCGAGTCGGCATCTTTGCCGGGCTGTCGCCGGGGCAGCTCGATCGGCTGGGGATGGAGGGACGGGAGTGGCGATTTGCCGGCGGCGAGCCGGTGATCCGCCAGGGAGATCCGGGAGAGAGCCTGTTTGTCGTCCTCGAAGGGGGCGTCGAGGTGAGTGCCCGGGAGGGGGACGGCGTGCCGGTGGTGATCACGACGCTCGGGCCAGGGGGATTCTTCGGCGAGATGTCGCTCATGACCGGGGCGGCGCGGTCGGCCACGATCACGGCCAAGGTCGAGTCGTGCCTCCTCGAGATCGACAAGGCGACGATGCGGCGCGTACTCGAGGAGCAGCCGAGCCTCGTCGATACGCTCGGGAGTGCCCTCACTGCCCGCGCCGGCGAACGCTCCACGGCCCTCGCCCGCGACGGTCGCAGGGACGACCCCCCACAGCCGGATCTTTTCCAACGGATCAGGGATTATTTCGCGATGTGACCGGCGGATTTTCCGCCTTCGCCCCGGAGCCACCCGCGCCATGCGGATCGAACTTCTGCCCTCGAGCATCCCGTCGTCCGACGCGCAGTTCCTCGTGTCGTTCATCATCAACGACAGCGTGGCGATCGACGCCGGTTCGATCGGGCTGCTCGCCGATCTGGAACGCCAGCGGGCGATCCGCCACGTGTTCATCACCCACGAACACCTCGATCACATCGCGAGCCTCGCGATCTTCCTCGAGAACGTCTACGAGCCGGGCCCCGACTGCGTCGAATTGCTCGCCGCGGCCGACGTTCTCGACTTCCTCCACGGCGACGTCTTCAACGGCCGGGTGTGGCCCGATTTCTTCGAGCTCTCGAGTCCCGACAACGCTTTTCTGCGGACGACCGTCCTCGAGCCGATGGTGCCGGTGGTGCGTGGAGGATTGACCGTCACGCCGGTGCCGGTGTCGCATGGCGTCGAGACCCTCGGTCTGGTCGTCGACGACGGTCGGGCCGCCGTCGGCTTCCCCTCCGACACCGGCCCCACCGAGCATCTGTGGTGTCATCTCGGCGCGATGCCGCAGCTGAAGGCGGTGTTCCTCGAGGCCAGCTTCCCGTCGAGCTTGAGCGACCTCGCCACGCTGACCGGCCACCTCTGCACGCGCACGTTCCCAGTCGAGGCGGCAAAGCTCCCCGCTGGGGTGCGGAAGATCGTCGTTCACCGCAAGGTGCGGTATGCCGCGGAGATCGCCGCGGAGCTTGCCGCTCTCGGCCTCGAGAACGTGGAGCTCGTCCGGCCGGGGTACGGCTATGAGTTTTGAGGTCGGGGCCTTCAAGCGCCGCGTCCTTCAAGCGCCGCCGCGTCCTTCGAGCGCCGCCGCGTCCTTCAAGCGCCGCCGCTTGGATCAGCCCTTCCCGCGGCCCTGTCGCTTCCGGTCGTGCTCCGAGAGGAGCATCTTGCGGAGGCGAATGACATCGGGGGTCACCTCGACGAGTTCGTCGTCCTCGATGTATTCCAGCGCCTCTTCGAGTGACATCCGCCGCGGGGGCTTCAAGAGGATATTGCGGTCGCTGCCGCTGGCGCGCATGTTCGTCAGCTTCTTTTCTTTCGTCGGGTTGACGATCATGTCGTCACTGCGGGCATTCTCCCCGACGACCATCCCCTCGTAGACCTCGTCGCCCGGCTCGATGAACAGGTCGGCCCGCTCCTGGAGGCCGTCGAGCCCGAAGGCGACCGCCTTTCCGGGAACCATCGAGATCAGCACGCCGTTGGCCCGGCCCGCCACATCCCCTTCCATCGGGCTCCACTTCTCGAAGCGGTGGTGCATGATCGCCGTGCCCTGTGTGGCGTTGAGGACGCGCGTCCGCAGCCCGATCAGGCCCCGGGCCGGGATCGAAAACTCCGCATGGGCAAACTCGCCGCGGTTGCCCATGTGGCGGAGTTGGCCGCGGCGCGAGCCGGTCAGTTCCATCACCGGCCCGAGCTTGTCGTGGGGGACCTCGACGACGAGCGACTCGAAGGGCTCGAGTGTCTTGTCCCCCTCCTTGTGGAGAATGACGCGTGGCTTCCCCACCGAGAGTTCGTAACCCTCGCGCCGCATCGTCTCGATCAGCACCGAGAGATGGAGCAAGCCGCGGCCCGAGACGGAGAAGTTGTCGGAGCCCGCGATCGGCTCGACCCGCAGGGCGACGTTCCGCTCGAGCTCCTTCATGAGCCGGTCGCGGAGGTGGCGCGTGGTGAGATACTTGCCGGAGCGGCCGGCCAGTGGGGAACTGTTGACGCCGAAGACCATGTTGAGCGTCGGCTCGTCGACCGAGAGACGCTCGAGCGGACGGGGATCGGCCGGGTCGCAGATCGTGTCGCCGATTTCGACGTTCTCCATGCCGCTGACGGCGCAGATGTCGCCGGCGGTGGCCTCCTCGGCGTCCACCTTCCCGAGCTTGTCGAACAGCTGCAGCCCCACGACCTTCGCCGGCACGAGCGTGCCGTTCGACGTCGACCGGACGATCTGCTGCCCCTTGGTGATCTTTCCCGACTCGAGCCGACCGACCGCGATCCGCCCGACGTAATCGGACCAGTCGAGGGTGGTGACGAGCATCCGCAGCGGGGCCGTCGGATCGACCGCCGGGCCGGGGATCTTCTCGATCACGAGGTCGAGCAGCGGCGCCATCGTCCCTTCGCGGGCATCGACGTCGTGGGAGGCGAAGCCGTGCCGCGACGAGGCGTAAACAAAGGGAAAATCGGCGAGATCGTCGTCGGCACCGAGTTCGAGAAACAGGCCGAGGATCTCGGCGAGGACCTCGAGCGGCCGGGCGTCGGGGCGGTCGATCTTGTTGACGACGACCACTGGGCGGAGCCGGGCCTCGAGCGCCTTGGAGAGGACGAACCGAGTCTGGGGCATCGGCCCCTCGGCGGCATCGACGAGAACGAGGGCCCCGTCGGCCATGCGCAGCACCCGCTCCACCTCGCCGCCGAAGTCGGCGTGGCCCGGGGTGTCGATGATGTTGATCTTCGTCCCCTTCCAGTCGACCGAGATGTTCTTGGCGAGGATCGTGATGCCGCGTTCCCGCTCGAGGTCGTTGGAGTCGAGGATCCGCTCGCCGGAGAGTTGGCTGGCGCGGAACTGCCCGCTCTGGCGGAGGAGGCAGTCGACGAGCGTCGTCTTGCCATGATCGACGTGCGCGATGATGGCGATGTTGCGGATGTCGGAGCGGCGGGGGAGCGAGACGGCGGGGGCGTCGGAGGCGGAGGGGCCGGACATGGGGTGCTGCCCGGCGGACCGGGCTTCTCGGGGCGGGAGGGGATGCGCTCGCGGGGATCGGGAGCGGGCGGGAACGGGCACGTGGAGGGGAAACCTCCCAGTATCCCCGACGGGAGGTGCTTCCGTCCAGTGAGGAAGGCGTGTTGGCCACGCCAGCCCCTTCCCGTCAGTCGACCTGCCGCGCGGCGGCGTAGAGCCGGTCGAAGAGTTCGGAGGGGGATTCCCCGCTCGCCAGCGCCGTCCAGGCGGCGCGGAGCGGGGGCGATTCCGGGGCGGCCGCGGCGGTGCACGTTTCCGCAGCGCGGGTGGCGGCAGCGGGGCCGACGAACACGGCGACAAGTTCATCCCCACCGAGTCGGGCCAGCAGGTGGGCGTCGGGGGCGAGCAAGCGCAACCGCCCGGCGGCCAGCCGGAGGAGCGCATCGCCGGCGGTGAACCCATGGAGAGCATTGGTCTGCTTGAGGCCAACGACATCGACGAGGGCACACGCGATTCCGGCCGCGGCGGCGGCCTTATCCTCGCCGAGGAGCGCTTCGAGGGCATCCCGGGGGAAGAGGCCGGTGAGCGGATCGAGGGCCGGGCCGTGGTCGTGGTGGCAGCCGTGAACGACCGTCCGGCGGCGGGAGCAGGCCGGCCCCTGAGGGCGGCGGGACGGATCGCGGTGGCCGGCGGAGGAAAGCATCACGGGACCACGCAATCAGCGGAGGGGGTGGATCACGGCGCGATTGAGCCACCCGAGGGGCTAGCCTGGACACCAGACCGGTGCCAGCGGAAGGGGCCACGCAATGGAGACGGAGGGACTCGAACCCTCAACCCCCGCGTTGCAAACGCGGTGCTCTGCCAATTGAGCTACGTCCCCGAACATGGACCGTGCCCAACCGCCGCGGCCGGGTCCCGAACCACCAACCGGCCCATTTCGTGCCCAACCGCCGCGGCCGGGTCCGCGGCCTCAAACTGCGCGCGCCAAGATTCGAACTTGGGACCTCTACCTTATCAGGGTAGCGCTCTAACCAACTGAGCTACGCGCGCTTGCGGCAACGACGACGTCCGAAGGGGCATC
>CAJBCV010000074.1 GCA_903951635.1 uncultured Planctomycetaceae bacterium | reverse complement strand
CGACTTCGTCGTCCACGACTCCCTCGGCCGCAAGTGGCAGCTCGGCACCGTTCAGCTCGACTACAACCTCCCCAGCGCCGAGCGCTTCGACTGCGAATACATCGGCGCCGACAACGCCCGTCACAAGCCGGTGATGATCCATCGCGCGCCGCTGGGGAGCCTGGAGCGGTTCGTCGGCGTCCTCATCGAGCACTTCGCCGGGGCCTTCCCGCTGTGGCTGGCGCCCGAGCAGGTCCGCGTGTTGCCGGTGAGTGAGAAGAGCGAGGCCTACGCCCGGACGGTGAAGGCGCGCCTGGAAGCCGCAGGCCTCCGCGTCGGCCTTGATGCGGCCCCTGAGAAGCTCGGGGCGAAGGTCCGCACCGCGCAGCTCGATCTGATCCCGATGATGGTCGTCTGTGGGCCGCGCGACGAGGCCGCGGGGACGGTGAGCCTCCGCGACCGGCTCGACGGCGATCTCGGCGCGATGAGCCTCGAAGCGGCGGTGGAGCTTCTCCGCGAGGAGAACCTCTCCCGCACGGTCCGCCACAAGCCGAAGCCGCTGGTGCTACCGGGCGACGCCGGCGGGGATGGCGAGGAGTATTGATGGCCGGGCGCCGCGATCCGCCCCGCCGACTGCGCTGAGGGAGTCTGCCGCGATGCCGCGCTTCATCCTCCTCGAGCACACCGGCGCCCCCGACGACCCCGCCGGGCGGCACTTCGACCTTCTCCTTGAAGCGGGGGAGGCCTGCCACACCTGGCGGCTCGCCGAGATCCCCGCGCCTGGCGGCCCGGCCGTGACGGCCGTGGAGATCGCGCCCCATCGGCTCGCCTGGCTCGATCATGGGGCGGGGAAAGTCTCCGGGGGGCGCGGCTTCGCCCGGCGGATCGACGGGGGGACGTTTGAGCCGGCGCTCGAGCCCAGCGCCGAGGGCGCCCCTCGAGAACGCATTCACGTGCGGCTTGTCGGGGACAGATCGACGCGGTCGCTCCAACTCGCTCGCGGCACGGAGGGGTGGACGGCCCGGATCATCGACCCCGAAAGTGCGCGCTAGCTAAGCACGAGATCCAGCGAGCCCGTGCTGGGCTTGAGCGGCCTGCGGGCCGGCAGGGAGCGGTTCGTGGTTTTGTGGTCCAATCCTTCCAAATGGCTTTCTTTGGTGGTTGGTCTGCTTACCAAACGGGAATACGTTCCATTTTGGTGCAACCAGAATGGAATTCGATCCCGAGTGGACGATCGCGACCGGCGGGGGCTACGGCTGTTCGGTGAGACGCACCGCCCCCGGCTTGCGATCGTGGTCTGCAACGAGACCGCCGAGCGCGTCGTCGACGGCATCCGGATCGTCCCCTGGCGCCAGTTCTTCCGGGACCTGTGGGCCGGCGAGATTGTGTCGTAGGCAGGCGGGCGGTCTGGCGCATTTTCAGTTGGCTGACACGGCCGCCGAATCGTTGACAGCCCTGGAGGGCTCTTGTAGCCTCCTCGAAAGAGGGGCAGAGCCCAGCGCTGTCTGTCTACTCCAGTCACCGGGACCCGCGAGGGAGATCGCCATGAAGACCGGCTCGTGGTTGCGGCGTGCCGCACACACACACACACCTTTCCAGCGTTGAACAGCTCGAGCCCCGGGCGCTGCTTGCTGGCCTGACCGGCGGATTCGCTTCGCCCCTGGCCGCAACCGTGCCGCTGCCGACGGGATCCGACCGGGCTGCGGGGATCGTTCTGGCGGAGCCAGCCCGCCCCGATACAGCGGGGATCGGCTCTGCGGCCGTCCCCTTTCAGGTGACGCCGCTGGTGCTCGCCGGTGCCCAGGCGGGCCCGACGATTGCCTCGGCGGTGCAGCATGGCACCGGCGGCAGCTTTCAGGTCGTACCAGTCGGCCACCCCGGAGCCTCTGGGTGTTCCGCCCCGGATGTCGATCCCTGGGCGCCGGGTGGTCTGCTTCCCGGCTGGGAGTATCAAGTCTGGCAGGAGATTGGTCTGCTACCGCCGGATGGGTGGGAGGCATCAGGAACCGTCGATGCATCGGAACAACCTCCGAAATCCTCCGGAACAGTCGATGACGATCTGCTGGCGCTCGCTCTCGATCCGAAGACGGGGGAGTTGCGGGGTTACGGGCCGCGGGTCGAGGGAGGCAATGCCAAGCAAGCGTTTGGCCAAGTCGGCGGACGCGTCAACGGGGTGCTGAAGGAAGTCGGCGCGATTACGGTCACTGAAGGTGCCCCGGTCGTCGCCGGCTTTTGGTTGTTCATCACCAAGGGGGATGATGCTTTCGATCTGGCGCGACGTTTCGCCACTCAGGAGACTCGCAATAAACTCCACCATATCTTCGGAAACCACCGCCACCGTCTCGCAGACATCGTCACTGCAGCTGGATCGGAGGAAGCAGCTTTTGACGCGATGGAGCGCGGGGCGCAGGCGGCCTTCGGCGTCGGTGGGCTCAAGGAGATTCGGCCAGGAGTCTTTGAGGGCGCGGTGACGATCTTCGGCACTGAAGTGACTGTCAGAGGCGTGGTTGTCGGAGATGTCTTTCGAGTAGGGAGTGCCTGGCGATGAACGACTCGGATACAAGATTGACCCCGTTCGAGCATGATGTGCTGCGGAAACTGCTCGAAGGTGACCATTCTGTCCTCGCGGCGCTTCGTGCCCAACTTCCGAAGTGCGCAGTGATCGAGCGGGAATCAACTGGCTGTGGATTCTTGACAACGCTTGAACCGAGTCGGACCTCGGCCCCCGCGGTGACCGGCGACCAACAGATTCGGATCACGCATGTCGCCGGAGCCATTCCGGGGCTTGCTCGAGGCGCCGAGTTTGTCCTTTTCGTTGCCAATGGCTACCTCGACCAGTTAGAAGGCTTCGCGCTCGAGGAGGAGTGGCCAGGGACGCCATCGCAATACACATTGTTCTTTGAAGGACCTCGAGCGAGCGACCCGACTGCCATCGGATTACCAGGAAAATGACCTCCTCGCCTTGGTTGCCAGCGAGGCCAATACGTCGCTGCGACCAAATGCGGATGGATGCGGTGGCTAGCGCGCTCCCCCAGGTTTGTTTCGTGCAGCCCTGGTGATCGGGCTGGCCCCTCACCCCAGGATCGCGTCGATCGGCGTGCCGTGGTCGATCGCGAGGCGTTTGCGGCCGGGGATCTCGAGCTTGCGGGAATCGAGGCCGAGCTGTTTGAGAATGGTGGCGTGGATGTCGGTGACGTAGTGGCGGTCTTCGACGGCGTGGAAGCCGAGCTCGTCGGTGGCGCCGTGGACGGTGCCCCCCTTGATGCCGCCGCCGGCCATCCACACCGAGAACGCGAAGGGATGGTGATCGCGGCCGTCGGAGCCTTGCGTGCCGGGAGTCCTGCCGAACTCGGTGGCAAACAACACGATCGTCTCGTCAAGGAGCCCGCGGCGGGCGAGATCCTCGAGGAGCCCGCCGATCGGTTGATCGACGGCCAGCGCGAGATTCGAGTGGTTCGCCTTGAGGCCGCCGTGGGCGTCCCAGGCGCCGGCGCCACCGCCGCCATGCTGGATCTGGATGAAGCGGACACCGCGCTCCACGAACCGGCGCGCCGCGAGCAATTGCATGCCGAAGTCGCGGCAGTGGGGGAGATCGAGGCCGTAGAGCCGCTTCGTCTCCTCCGTCTCGTCGGCGAAATCGACGACCCGCGGCACACTCTGCTGCATCGAGTGGGCGAGCTCGTAGGAGGCGATCCGCGCGGCCGTGGCCGGGTCGTCGGGGTATTCGACCGCCGTCGCCCTGCTCATCCGGCTGACGAGATCGAAGCCGATCGACTGAGCCTGGGGGGAAAACGGCCGCTCGGGCCGGCCGAAGTCGAGGGGATTGGCCGGATCGATCCGCAACGGCACCGCGTCGTGGGCGGGGCCGAGATAGACGCCGTCTTTGCGGTTCCAGTATTCCCGGAAGCCGATCGAGATGAACTGCGGCAGCTCCTCGTTGATCGACCCGAGGCCGTAATGCACCCAGCCGCCAAGCGTCGGCTGGGCGGGGTCGAGCATGTGGCGGCCAGTGTGAAACTGCGTCTGCGCGCCGTGGTTGGAATCGGTCGTCCACATCGATCGGACGATGGCGATCCGGTCGGCGTTCCGGGCGGTGTGGGGGAAGAGGTCGCTGATCTCCAGGCCGCTTTGGCCGTGGCGGCGGAAGCCGGTCTGGAGGGGAAAGAGGACGTTCCGCTGGAGGCCGTTGGCATCGGGCACCGGGGCCCGCTCGAGGGCGAGCTTCGCCGGATTCTGGACGTCGGCGTAGGGGGTCTCGGCGATCGTCTTGCCGGCGTGCTTCGTGATCTCGGGCTTGAAATCAAAACTCTCGAGGTGGCTCACGCCGCCGTTCATGAACAGCCAGATGACGCTCTTCGCCTTCGGGGCGACGTGGGGCCTGCCGTCGGGGGGCGTCCAAGCCGCCGGCGAGCCGACGCCATCGCGGGCGAACATCGCGCCCAAGGCCAAGCCGGTGAAGCCGAGGCCGAGGTCGGCGAGGAAGGCCCGCCGCGGCGGGATGACGACCGGGTTCGGGGGACGCATGGCGGCTACCTCAGCGTGACGAAGTCGGTGTGGTTGAGGAGCGCCCAGACGAGGTGGATCCGCGCCGGCTCCACGGCGCCGTCGGCAGGGACAGGCTCGAGGCTTCGCCACTGCGAAAGCGCCGCGACGCAGGCCTCCGATTCGGCGGCACTCGCCGGTCGGGCGAGGACCGTGCGGAAGGCCCGATCGATGAAGGTGGCCTCGTCGACGGGTGGAGTGGAGGGGGCGATCCGGGCCGCGATCCGGGCGGCGGCATCGTGGACGAATCCGGCATTAGCCAGGGCCAGCGCCTGCTGCGGCACGATGCTCCGCTCGCGCTCGTAGCATTCCTTCACGCCGGCACCGTCGAAGGTGGTGAGGAACGCATTCCGGTCGGGGTCGGTGTGCTGAAAATAGAGGCTCCGCCTCGTCGAGGCCGGTTGTTCGGCCGCCGGCACCGGCGCTCCGCCGATCCGGGCATCGAGCGTGCCGGCGAGTGCAAGGATGCCGTCGCGGACCGCTTCCGATTCCAGCCGGATCGGTTCCCGCCGCCACCAGGTGCGGTTGTCAGGATCGAGGCGCATCCCCTCGGCATTCCCGGCGGTCGTCGATTGGAGTCGGTAGGCGGCCGAGGTCACGATCAGCCGGTGGAGCCGCTTCATGCTCCAGGCATGGTGGTGCGGGCCAGGCACCGAGCCCTCCACCAATTCGCTCGCCAGCCAGTCGAGAAGCTCAGGGTGATCGGGAGGAGTGCCCTTGCGGCCGAAGTCGAACACCGTCGGCACCAGCGCCCTCCCCATGTGGCGGGCCCAGAGATGATTGGCCGCCACGCGCGCGGTGAGGGGATTGCCAGGCGCCGTGATCCAAGCGGCGAGCGCCGAACGCCTACCGGTGCTTTTCGTCGGGAAGGGAATGGCCGGATCGTCGGCGCTCGAATTGCGAAAGCGCGTCGGCGTCCAACGGGCACCGACGAGGGGCGTGAACGCCTCTCCCGGCTCGGCCACGGCGTGCTCTGCCTGAGCGAGGGCCGTCCGCGCGTCGGCCACGGCCTTCTCGGCGGCGGGAAGCGCCTCGGCTGCCGCGGAGGCGAGCTTCGCTTCCGCTTCGAGAAGCACCGCCTTGGCCCGCGCAGCGACGAGCGTGCGCTCGGCCCGCACCGCCTCCCGGGCGGCTGCGGCGGCGGCTTGCGAGAGCGCGTCATCCGAGCCAGCCCCGGCGAGATCCTCGGCGGACCATCCGGCCCGCATCGCGGCACCGCGCCGCTCCACCGCCACGAGATCGGCCGCGGCGATCGCCACTCCCTGCTCGCTCGCCACCGAGGGGGCGGCATCCCGGGTGGCCCGGGCCGCTTCGAGGCGGCGACCGGCGGCAGCGAGATGGGCGTCGATCACCCACGGCCGCCGGGCCGGCTGCGATTCGGTCTTCGGGAGGCTCACCGGGCGGACGTCGAGGGAAGAGAAATCGAACACGGCAGCGACGCCGGGGAGGATCGGCCGCGACGTGTCGGGCTTCGTGTCCTCGCCGCGGACGAACAGGAACGTCGGCACGTCGGGGACGCCGTCGAACACCCGTGGGATCCCGTCCCGCTCGAGATCGGGCTCGCCCGGAAGGACGTCGAGCCGGGCGTGGAGGGGCTCGAAGAAGGCCCGCATCGCGTAATAGTCTTCTTGGCGGAGCGGATCGTATTTGTGGTCGTGGCACTTGGCGCAGTTGAGCGAGAGGCCGAGGAATCCCTTGGCGACGTGCTCGACCGTCTCGTCCATCCACGGGGTGCGGTTGAAGAGAAACCAGTTGCGGGCGAGGAACCCGGTGGCCCGCAGCTTGGGGAGATCGTCGGGGGCGATTTCGTCGGCGGCGAGCATCAGCCGCACCATCTCGTCGTAGCCGGTGTCGGCATTGAGCGATTCCACGATCCAGTCGCGCCAGTGCCAGATGTGCTTCTGGCTGTTGCGGAGCTGATCCCCCAGGCCCCACCAATCGGCGTAGCGCCACACGTCCATCCAGTGACGCCCCCAGCGCTCGCCATGGCGGGGATCGGCGAGGAGCCGATCGACGAGGGTCTCGTACCAGTCGGGGGAAGCGTCGGCGAGGATCGCCGCAAGCTCCTCCGGCTGCGGGGGCAGGCCGACAAGATCGAGATGGAGGCGACGGACGAGCACCTCGCGCGAGGCTTCCGGCTGGGGCGCGATCCCCGTCCGTTCCCGCGCCGCCTCGAGGAAGGCATCGATCGGATTGCGGACTCGCTCCGGATGGGCGACGAGGGGCACCGGCGGGCGGACGCGCGGCCGGAACGACCAATGGTCGCGCGGGTCGGCCTCCGGGGTCTCGTCAGCCGGTGCCGGGCAGCCGGCGGCGATCCAGGCTTTCAAGGTTTCGATCTGCTTTGGCGAAAGGGGCTCCCCTTCCCCTTCCGGCGGCATGCGCTCGGCCGGGTCGGTGTGGACGATCCGCGCAACAAGCGAACCGGCCGCCGGGTCGCCAGGGACGACGACGGGGCCGGCATCACCGCCGGCCAAGAGCGCGGCCACGGTGTCGAGCCGCAGACCTCCTTGCTGCGCCAGGGCCCCGTGGCAGGCGAAGCAGCGATCGGCAAACACGCCCTTGAGCGACGCGCTCCACGTGGTGGCGTCGGCTGCGGATACCGGCCGGCCGGTGATCGCGGCGCAAGCCAGCACCATGGCCAGCAGTGCGGCGTTGGCGGGGCGGGGAGGCGTCATGGCGGAAGCGTCCGGAGGGCGACAGCGGGCTCCCGAAATCATACCTCCCGAGCCGCAGGCGTTTCCCGACGGAGGTGTACGGATTCAAGAGAAAACGGAGTTGCCACAACTCCCCAGCGCCAGGACTTGGCGAGGGGTGGCCCCGAAGCGCCGCAAGACTTCGAATCAGGGCCCGCGCTCAGTCGTCGTCGGTTTCCGCATCGTCTCTGGCGAAATCGACGTCGATGTAGCCGATCATCATCTCCTCCCAGGTCTGTTCCCCCCACAGGACGTTCTGCGTCGGGTCGGGATTGGCGAGATTGGCGGAGGAGTTGTCGAACAGCGCATCGCAGACGATCCGCGATCCGGGCTCGAGCTCGCGCGATTCGGAGAGCGTGTAATAGCTCTGCCAGCCGAAGTCGAAGGCCGGAACGTCGAGGAGGATCTCCGGCTCATGCCCCGGCTGTTCGAGGGTGTAGCGGAAGGCCTTCCCCCGCAGATGCATGTGGGGCATGAAGGCGAGGAGCCGCGTCGGCCGCTTGACCGGCACCTGCGATTGCACCGGATGGGCGCTCGCCCCGGCCGGAATCATGAATCTGGGATTGGCGATGCCGACGGTGAGCGCCTCGCGCGTCGGCGGCTCCTTGGCGAGGATCAGGCCGACCTTCGAGCGGTCGGTCGTGGCCAGGCCGTTGGGGGTGTAGTGGATCTGGAAGCGGAGCGTGCTCCCGGCGGGGATCCGCTTCGCCGTGCCGGGAGGATAGACGCTCGGCATGTCACCGGGGGCATAGCCGCAGAGGTGGCCGAAGCCATCGGGCCCGCGGCCGCGCGGCTGACCCGGCGCGTCGACGTAGACGATGATGTGATGGACGACCGCGTGATCGCCCGGCACCGCCTCGGCCGCCTGCACCCAGACGTCCTCGGTGAAGTGTGTCGGCACCGAGACGTTCACGTAGGGCATCGTCCCCTGGGCGGGAATCGTCGTCGGCTCGGGGATCTCGAAGACGAGATCGGGAGTGCCGATCGTCCAGCCCTCCGGGAAGGTGCGCGGCGCCGGAGCCTCCCCCTCGCCGCGCGGCGCTCCGTCGGCGACCCACGCGAGGAGCTTGGCCCGCTCGACGGCGGAGAGACGGCGGTCATTGAGAAAGTCACCGTGACGAGGATCGGCGTGCCAGGGGGGCATGCGCCGGTTTTCCACCACCTCGCCGAGCATCGCCGAGTGGGCGTAGGCGTCGTCGTAGGTGAGGAGGGAGAAGCCCCCGACTTGGCCCGGCCGATGACACGATTGGCACCTCGTCTGAAGGATGGCAGCGACGTCACCGGTCCAAGTGACTGGGCCGTCGAGCGGCGGCGCGGGGTCGTGTTCGTCGAGCCAAGCGGCGATCACCGAACTCGTCGGCCGCACCCGATCGAGATCGGCGAGCTTCGATTTCTCCGCCGCCACTTTCGTCAGCCGGCAGCCCTGAACCGGCGTGGCCTTGGGGTCGATGCGCTTGGGGTTGCCGTCGAGGACCGCATCGATCGCATCGACGAGCCAGGTGTGGCGAGGCTCGGGGAGGGAGGCGTCATAGCCATATTGATCGTCGATGGCGCCGCGGTAGCGCATCGTGCCGCGGAGATCGACGAGGATCGCCTCATTCGACCGCTCCACCATCACCGCGTCGGCGAGCTTGTTGCCCTCGTCCCGGAGGACCGGGATCGCTACCTGCCGCTCGGCAGCCCAGGCTTTCAGTTCCTCCGTCGTCTCGCCAGCCCCGGAGGCGACGGCGAAGAACAGCACCCCCTTCGCCTCGTAGGTCTTGGAAAGCTCGGCGAGGCGCGGAAGGTATTTGTCGCCGAGCGGGCAGCCCGGGGAGACGAAGACGAGGACCGCGGCTTTCACCTGACGCATCCCGAGGAGTTGGCCGAAGAGACGGTTGCCCATGGCGAGACCGTAGAACCAGGTCTCGTCGCCGGTGACGACGTTCGGGAGGCGGAAGTCGCCGACCCGCGTGCCGACGAGCCGATCGACAGCCGGGGAGGGGGAGGCTTCCTCGCCCCGTGCCTGCGGCACCCGGGGGAGGAGCAGCGCGAGGGTGAACGCGACGACACAGACGACAAGAAAAGGGCGGTGGGCAGGGGCACGCATGGGAAGCTTCCGGTCGGATTCGGTGCGGTACCAGCGACGTGACTTCCATCGTAGACGTCGCTGCCGGCCGACGAAATCCCGGGTCCTGGGGCCGGAACCGATTCCGGCGTTCCCCGCCAGCCTGCGTATGATGGGAGCCTGCCCCATGCCCCGGCCGGGGGAGCCCCGGCCCGGCCGAAGAGCCTTTTCATACTCGCCCCAGGAACCTCCTCCCCATGAAGCCCCGCGAAGTGCTGGCGATGTGCCGTGAGAAGGAGGTCAAGGCGGTCGATCTGCGGTTTGCCGACTTTCTCGGCGCCTGGCAGCACCTCACGATCCCGGTCGGCAAGCTCGAGGAGGACACCTTCGGCGACGGCCTCGGCTTCGACGGCTCGAGCCTCCGCGGCTGGCAGCGGGTGGACGAGAGCGACATGCTCCTCGTTCCCCAGCCCGACACGGCGGTCGTCGATCCCTTCACGGCCCTCCCCACGCTGTCGATGATCTGCAACATCCAGGATCCGATCACCCGCGAGGATTACTCCCGCGACCCGCGCTACGTTGCCCGCAAGGCGGTCAATTATCTGCGCAGCACCGGGATCGCCGACACCTGCTTCATCGGCCCGGAGGCGGAGTTCTTCGTCTTCGACGACGTTCGCTTCGACCAAAACGCCCACGAGGGCTACTACCACGTCGATTCCTCCGAAGCGGAATGGAACCGGGGGCGGAAGGAGGGGCCGAATCTCGGTGGCAAGCTCCGCTTCAAGGAAGGGAACTGCCCGCTCCCCCCCGGCGACCAGATGATGGACCTGCGCAACGAGATGATGCAGGCGATGATCCATTCGGGGATCGACGTCGAGGCCCAGCATCACGAGGTGGCCACCGCGGGGCAGTGCGAGATCGACATGCGCTACCAGGAGCTGGTGCGGATGGCCGATCAGGTCTGCCTTTACAAATACATCGTCAAGAACGTCGCCCGCCGCCACGGGAAGACGGCGACGTTCATGCCGAAGCCGATCCACGGCGACAACGGCTCGGGGATGCATGTCCATCTCTCGCTGTGGCGCGACAGTCAGCCGCTGTTCGCCGGCACCGGCTACGCGGGGCTTTCCGAGATGGCCTTGCTTGCCATCGGCGGCATCCTCCGCCATGCCCCGGCGCTCCTCGCTCTCACGAATCCGACGACGAACAGCTACAAGCGGCTCGTCCCCGGGTACGAGGCGCCGGTGAACCTCGCCTATTCCCAGCGCAATCGCTCCGCGGCCTGCCGGATCCCGATGTACTCGACCAACCCGCGGACGAAGCGGGTCGAGTTCCGCTGCCCCGATCCGACCTGCAATCCCTACTTCGCCTTCTCGGCGATCCTCTTGGCGGCGATCGACGGCATCCAAAACAAGCTCCACCCCGGCGAGCCGCTCGACCGCGACATCTACGATCTCCCGGCGGAGGAGTTCAAGAAGGTGCCGCGGGCGCCGCAGTCGCTCGAGGAGGCGCTTGCGGCCCTCGAGGCCGACCACGACTTCCTCCTCCGGGGAGACGTCTTCACCCCCGACGTCCTCGAGCACTGGCTGAAGCACAAGCGCGAGGAGGAGATCGCCCCGATGCGCCTCCGCCCCCACCCGTACGAGTTTTGCCTCTACTACGACGTGTGAGTCGCCCGTTCGCCCCGCGGGGGCGCTTCAGAGGCGATCTGCCCGGGGCCCGGCCGTCCCACGCGCGAGGCCGACCGACATCACGACGCCCATCGCCGTGATCGATCCAGCGATCACCAACAGATCCCACTCCCCGAGGAGCCGGCGCACGGCGTGATCCCATCGCCCCACCGCGACGGGGCTGCCCACGGCCAGCCACGCCTCCGGGCTCGAGTCGGTGAGATGGAGCGTGAACGGGCGGCCATCGACCGTCACCGTCGCCAACCCCCAGGCCGCCTCGGAAGCGCCCGACGCCACGAGCGGCCGGCGTCGTCCATCCTGTTCGATCTCCAGGCTGATACCCTCGGCCTGCGGCAGGCCAGCGACGGGAATCTCGACCCGATAGCCGCGATGCGCCGCGGGGAAGGCGATCGACGCCAAGCCGGTAGTCGCCGCACCCTGCGGGCCGTACGTCCCCCAGGTCGGGGTCGGCTGGACGGGGACGGCCGGCCCATGGCCGTTCATGGTGCAGGTTCCGCTCGGTTGATCGTCGCGGAGTTCCCCTGGCAGGGGGCAGCCGAGATTGCTCGGCAGGATCGATCGCACCGAGGGACGATCGAGGATCTGGGCGAGCAGTTCCGGCTTGTAGAAAGGGACGTCGTGGAGGGGCTTGTCGGTGAGATGATGGCTCTCACCGGTGCGCACGTACGCGCGGGTGTGCAACTCCTGCGCTCGGGCCGTCCTCAGCCGATACTCCATGCCCCCCCGGCAGTGCCGGTGGACGACGACACCGAGGCTGGCGAGCACGGCCACGGTCCAGAGGACAGCAGCCGGAGCGGCCAAACGCCGGGGGGCGGTCCAAGCCTCCACGACACACACCAGGCAGGCAAAGTTCACCAGCACGTCGATCGCGAACAGATCGAGGTAGCGGTTCGTGAGGGGCTCGGTGGCTCGGCCGTAGGCCAAGATCAGCCCCTGACCGCCCATCAGTATGACGAGCGTCAGGAGAAACCAGCGCCGATCACCGGCCGGTGGCCGGGTGCGCAGCATGAAGGCTGCCAACAGCGCCGCCGGGGCATTGCGGAGCAGCGGACCGAGGAGAGGCACGTTCACGGGCCATGCCAGGATGGTCGTCCAGGCGTGGAGAAGCTGGGACAGCGTCTTCGCCTTCAAAACCGCGTGATGGGGAACGTCGGGAGTCAGCGCGACGCCGAGCACGAACAGCGCGCCGAGGAAGACCAAGGAGGCCAGATGCCGGCGGGTCGTCCTTACGCCGAGGAGGGCTTGGAGTGTCCCGACTGCCGTCAGGGCCGCCGGTGCCAGGGCTCCCGAAGCCATCGAGAAGAATCCGCAGACGGAAAGGCCGACACCGGCCCACCACCGCGCCGTAAACGGCGCCGCGGTCGTCACAAGCCAGAGCGAACCGATGCTGAACAGGAGCACGAACGGGAAGCACGACTGGAAGCCGACGAGGGTGTTCTCCCAGCCGAACGGGCAACCGAAGAGGAGGAAGACGAAGGCGAGAATCGTCGCTTCGAAGCGGCGGCCGACCACCCTCGTGAGTAGGGCGGCGAGGAGACAGATCGTGCCGACATGGAGCGCGGCGTTGACCACCATCTGCAACAGCGGGTTCCAGACGCCGTTGGCCAACAGCAGGCCGAGCGACAAGAGCCACGAGGTAAGGCTGCGGTGTTCATTTTGGGCCACGAGGAAGAAATCGGCCCACCCGAGCCGGCCTTCCAAGAGTGGCGCGTAGAGCCTCGCCGCCTCGGCATCCCACTGGTCCCAGTAGGGCGTGGCGTTGCCATAGGTGCCAATGACGAGGAGTTTGATGCCAAAGAGGATCAAACCGAGCGCCGCAATCGCCACCGGTAGGAGAAAGCGAGCCGCGGGAAACGGCGGCTGAGGAAGCGTGGGGCCCGTCAGGGATTCATCCGGAGAGCGGTGAGGCATTGGAGCTGTTGGGGATGAGACAGGTGGCCGCAGGGCCATCATAACGACCGGCTTCGCCGTCCGCGCACGAGCACCCCAGGACCAGTCCGCGCGAACGAGGGCACCGCTCCTGCGGGTATCTCCGGAGGATCTGACGAGCCATGGCGACAGGCACCGGCCGGCGACCCGAAGGCCACCGGCCGGTCTTTCGTCGCGGCAGCCGCCTCGTCAGGCGGCCAAGCCCCTGCGCCGCATCGTGCGCCGGGCGACCCACCCGAAGGCGAACAGCCCGGCGGTGGCGAGCATCGGCAGGGTTCCTGGTTCGGGGAGGAAGATCGTTTCCGGGTTCGTGCCGAAGCCCCACGTCACATTGTCCTGCACCCAGGAGATACCGTTGTCGTTCGGGATCACCGACAGGTCGAAGGACGTTTGAAACATGAACGTCGCCTCCGTGGCGATCAACCTCCTGCCGTCGAGTCCTCCGTCCGGGTTGAGATCGACAGGCGGGGACGTGCCGTCGGTGCCGTCGCTGGAGATGCCCAGATTGATCATGTCTCCCGGGACATTTCCCCTCACCACCTGTCCATCGAACCCGAAGCCCGTGGGAACGAGCGAGGTGATCCCCGAGTTTCCCACGGTTCCGATCCCGAATCCCAAACTCGGGTAGCTCTCCGGGACGGGATTTTGCGACTTGAATTGCCATCCTTCGTCGCCGGCATTCGTCGCCACGAGCATGGAGGCGGTCGACGAGTTCGCCGTCCATTGCTGGTTGGTCACGTTCCAGGAGTACGGGGTGTCGGCCGCATTCCGGTTCACCTGATATGCCAGCCCCGTTCCCGAGATGAGGTGGAGGTCAGTCGGTCGATAGTTGGGCAAAACAGGATCGGCCAGATTGAAGTAGAAACTCGACAGCACGTCGGCTTTGCCCACGGTCGGTGCTCCAAAGCTCCGGAGCACGACCTTCAGATAGTTCTGCGGCCCCGACAAAATCGGGTCGTCGGGGTTGGGCCCAGTCTGCGTGGAGAGGGTGGCCGATACGTGGAGGAAGGTGCCGAGGGTGGAGTATCCGCTTTCCTCCAGGGTGATCGTCGTGGCGGGGGCGTCAGTGACCAACAAGCTCCCCGCGAGCAACGCCAGCGCGGGGAAGGGGAGCGAAAGGCTTCGGGCAAAAAACGAGAGAAAAGAGCTTCTCATGGCTGCGATCTCCAGATCGCGCGCCAGCCGTGGCGACTTTGGTGGGGAAGAGCGCGTAAAAACCGCCGTGAACGGCTCCCTCTCGGGATTGCCATTCCGTCGGCCTACGTTCACTCAAGCCCCGCAAAGCGGTGCCCGGCACTCGTCTTCCGAATCAGATGCGACGGGAACAGCCGGCCTTCAGAAAACACACCAGCCTGATTCCCGCTCGCGATGAATCCTTCGCAGCGGCAGGCGGGAAAGGCAAATCGTCCGACGTGTTTTTTTTCACGGCGGATCGCCACGCGGTTGGCGGCCTGCCCGTCAGAGGAAACGGCGCGGCGAGAAGGGGGCCGGGTCGAGATGGGGGGACTGGCCCCCGATGAGCTCGGCAACGAGCCTCCCCGTCGCCGTCGCCAGGCTCATTCCCAGCATGTTGTGGCCGGTGGCGAGGAAAGCGTTGGCGAGGCGCGGCGTCGGGCCGATGATCGGCAGGCTGTCCCAGGTCATCGGCCGCCAGCCGTACCAGGTCTCCTCCGGCCCGGCGCCCGACGGGGCGACGAGATAGGGCTTGGCCGAGTCGTGCAACTGCCGGATCCGCTTGGCGGGGATCGATGTGTCGTAGCCGGCAAACTCCATCATCGAGCCGAGTCGGTAGCCATCGGCAAACGGCGAGACGCCGATGCGGTGTTCGGGAAAGAGCATCGGATGACGTGGGCAGGGATCGGGGCGGTGCATCGTCACCGAATAACCCTTCCCCTGCTCGATCGGGATCGGGCACTCGAGTTCCTTGGCGATCCGTGGGCTCCAGCCACCGAGAGCAAACACGTAGCGATCGGCGGCGAGCGAGCCGTGTGAGGTGGCAAGCGCCGTCACCTGTCCCCCCGATCGCTCCACCCCCTCGAGCCGGCAGTGCTCGATGAAGCGGACACCGCGCGTGACGAGCCGCTGCGACCAACTCGCCATCAGGCGATCGGGGCGAAGGGAGGCGTCGCCGGGATAGTGATAAGCGCCGGCGAGGCCCGATTTGAGCGCCGGATCGAAGGCCGGCAGGGCCGCCCCATCGAGACGCACCGCGGGGACGCCGAAATGGTCGGTGAGAAGTCTGTCGGTCGTGGCGAAGGATCGCATCCCGCGGTCCGTCCGCAGGACATAGAGGAGCCCCGTCTCCTGCCATTGGCAGTCGAGCCCCTCGTCGCGGACGAGCCGCCGGTATTCCGCAATCGAGGCGTCGAGGATCCCCTTGAGGTGGACGCCGACCTCGAGGACCTGCTTGTGGGTGCAGCGACGGGCGAACTGCCACATCCATTTGACAAGGGCCGGATCGAGCCGCGGCTTGACCCGGAACGGGGCGTCGGGGGTGAACAGCGACTTGAACGCCACGCCGAAAGCGCCCGGCTCGGTGAGCGGCAGGACATGGCTCGGGCAGATGTAGCCGCAGTTGCCGCCGGAGCAGGCGGCGCCGATCGTCCCCTGGTCGATCACCGTCACCCGCAGGCCGGCCGCGGAGAGGTAATGAGCACAGGCTACGCCGATCACGCCAGCGCCGACGACGATCACGTCGGGGCGGCGGGAATCTTCAGGGACGTTCATGGAGGCGGCGTCGATCGTCATGGCATCGACCCGAGGACGATCCCGGTAGCGAACGGGTCGCCCGGCTGACGGATGAGTGTCGATTCACCGCAAACATAGGCGCGCCCGCGGATCGTGGGGATGACCGCCCCGCCGTCGCCGCACCGGTACCGCGCCGTAAACCGGCTGCCGATGATGCTCTCCTGCACCCAGGCCGCGCCGGGCGCGAGCTTCCCGTCGGCTGCAAGGCAGGCGATTTTAGCGCTCGTACCGGTGCCGCAGGGGGAGCGGTCAAAGGCCCCGCCGGGGCAGAGAACGAAGTTGCGGCTGTCGGCATCGGTTGCCTGGGGAGCCCCGAAGAACTCGATGTGGTCGATCTCCGCACCGTCGGCACCGGTGATTCGATGGCGGACGAGCCCGCGGCGGACAGCCTCGGCCGCGGCGGTGAGCCGGGGGATGTTGCCGGGCACGAGATCGCAGGGGGGAGTCGAAACGAGGAAAAACCAGTTTCCCCCCCAGGCGATGTCCCCCGCGATCGTGCCGAGCCCTTCGACGTCGAGGCTCACCCCGGCCCGGTGACGCCGGGAAGGGACGTTGTCGATCGCCACTTCGTGGGCATCGAGGAGCTCGATGGCGACGGTGCCGACGGGGGTTTCGAGGCGGTGGCGTCCGGGACCGATCCGCCCCAGATGCGCGAGCGTCACGGCCACGCCAATCGCCCCGTGGCCACACATTCCGAGGAAGCCCGTGTTGTTGAAAAAGATCACGCCGGCGGCGCAGGTGCGGTCTTCCGGTTCCACGAGGAGCGCCCCGACGAGCGCGTCGGAGCCGCGCGGCTCGAGGATCACGCTGCGGCGAAAGTCGTCGTGCGTTGCGCGGAAACGCGCGAGCCTGTCGGCGAGGGAGCCCGGGCCGAGATCGGGGCCGCCGTCGATGACGACGCGCGTCGGCTCCCCCTCGGTGTGTGAATCGACGACGCGAATCGCTCCGTGGTGGCCGTTCATCCCCGCGCTCCCGGCCAGGACTTCCACCACTCCCGAAACAATCTCCACTGCGCGTGCGTGTAGGCCCGCTGGGTGGGGGAGAGGGTGTCGCTGGGATTGATGTGATGCGTGTACGCGGCGTGCCCCTCGAGCACCATCAGTTCCTTGTAGTGGAGGACGAGGTCGGGGCCTTCGTCGAAGGTGGAGAGGACGCGGAGGGCCTCGTCGAGCTCCATCGCGAGGCGGCGCGCCTCGACGTCACCGGCGGCCGCGCGCTGGCACAGCGCCACCAGCCGCAGCACCGGCCCGGGGAGGGCGTTGCCGATCCCGGTGATCGCGCCGACGGCGCCGCAGCGGACGAACCCGTGGAAGACCTGCGTGTCGACGCCCACCATGAGGGCCAGGTCGGGATCACCGGAGGTGATGAAGCCGGCGGCGTAGCTGAGCGACTCGGCGCCGCCAAACTCCTTGAACCCGACGAGGTTCTTGTGGTTCCGTCGCAGGTCGGCAAAGAGATCAGCGCGGGTCTGGAAGCCGTAGTAGGGGCTGTTGTAGATCACGGCGGGGAGATCGCCGCCGGATGTGAGCACCTCCTCGAAGTGGGCTTTCTGAGCTGCAGCGGCGCTCCCGCGCGAGAGGAGGCGGGGAATGACCATCAGCCCCACGGCCCCCACCTTGCGGGCGTGGGCGGCATGGGCGGCAGCGATCCGCGGGTTTTGGGCACCGGTGCCGACGACGACCGGCACCCCCGCTTCGACGAGGAGGCGGACGCCCGTCTGCCGGTCCTCGTCGGAGAGCAGCGGCCAATCCCCCATCGAGCCGCAATAGACGACCGCGCTCATCCCCTCGGCGACGAGCCTCCGCGCGGTGCGCACGAGCTCCTCGTGGTCGAGGGAGCGGTCGGGCCGGCAGGGGGTCATCAGTGCCGGCATGCAGCCGCGGAAGACGTCGGAACCATGAGCCATCGAATCACCTCCGGATGGGCCCGACCGCGCCGCTGCTCGGGGGCCGGGAGGGGGCCATGATAGCCGGAAACGTCAGTCGCGGAGCTTCTTTGACAGGCTCTCGCCGAGGCGGCGGACGGTGGTGCTGAAGTCGTCGCGGGCGAGATGGGCGCGGATCACGCTGATCCCCGAGGTGTCGGCCAGGGCCGCGGTGAGGGCCCGGTCGAAATCCCCCTCGGTGTGGGCCTCGTAGCCGTTTCCGCCGCCGAGCACCTCGGGGAGCTTTTCATAACGCCAGGGATTGATGTCGTTGAAGGGGCCGTCGAGGATCACCCGCTCGGTGCCGTAGCCGGCGTTGTCGAGGATGATGATCGTGGCGGAAAGCCGCCTGCCGACGAGCGAGGAGAGCTCCATCCCGGTCATCTGGAAGGCGCCGTCGCCGACGAGGGTGACGATCTTCGAGTCGGGGCGGGCACAGCGGGCGCCGAGCGTGGCCGGAACGCCGAAGCCCATCGAGGTGTAGTAGGCGGGGGAGACGTATTCGGTCTGGCCGCGGATCACCAGCTCGCTCGAGGCGAAGAGGGAGTCGCCGACGTCGGCGATGACGATCGTGCCGTCTTCGATGCTGCCGTCGAGCCGGTGGATGAGCCGGGAGATCGTGAGCGGCGCTTCGGGGCGGAGCTCGTACGTGCCGGCGACCTTGGCCGGGCCGGGGGGAAGCACGCGTCGGGCGGCTTTGGGTTTCGCCGCAGCCAGCTCGCGGATGAAGTCCTCGAGGAGCACGCCGCGGAAGTGGTGGTGACTGATCCGCAGGTCTTCGCTCGTGGCGTGGATCGTCCGCCGCGGGTCGAGGTTGGCGGTAAAGATGCCGAGATCGATGTCGGTGAGGATCGTGCCGAGGAGGATCCGGCAGTCGCTCGATTCGACGAATTCCGTCACCTCGCGGCGCCCCATCCCTCCTTCGTAGAGTCCGATGTAGAGCGGATGGACCTCACTGACGACGCTCTTGCCGAGGAGCGTCGAAGCGACCGCGATCCCTGCCGTCTCGGCCAGCGCGATCGTGTCGGCTTGGAGCCCGAAGCGCTGCAGCTCGACGCCGGCGATGATCACCGGCGCCTTGGCCTGCTCGATCCGCTCGACCGCCTCGCGGACCGCCTCGGCCAGTGCCGCCGGATCGCTCGCGCGCGGCGGGGCGGCGTAGGGGCGGATCGAATCGGGCACGACATCGACCATGTCGCGCGGCAGCTCGATGTAGACGGGCCGCTTCTGCCGGAAGCAGACGTCGAGGACCCGGTCGATCTCGCGGAAGGCGGTGTCGGGATCGGTGATCTCGGCGCATGCCGCCGTCACCTTCTCGAAAACCTCGAACTGCGTCGACCACTCGCGGACGCAGTGGTGGAGAAGGGGACGATCGCTCCGTTCGCTCAAGCCCGGGGCCCCGGAAATCACGACCACGGGGCTCTTCTCCGCCCAGGCGCCGGCAGTCGAATTGACCACCGAGAGCCCTCCCACGCCGTAGGTGACGCACAGCGCGCCGATGCCGTTGATCCGGGCGTAGGCATCAGCCGCGTAGCCGGCGCAGTCCTCGCGCGTGCAGTTGACCAGCTCGAGCGGGCTTTGCTCGAGCATCGAATAGAAGCCGAGGACGTAGTCGCCCGGGACGCCGAAGACGTGGCGGAGCGAATAGTCTCCGAGCCTACGGATCAGGTATTCCCCGATCGACAGTTGCGTGACGCTCCTGGAGCGGTCGGCGTGACGCGGCGCGGCCATAAAGGGTCTTTCCGGGCTTGGGTGGTAGGAACAGACCATCAACCTTTCGAAATCGTACCATGCGCTGCGAAGCGGCATGATGGCGATGCGGCCACCGGAGCGGAGGCGACGGTTGCCAAAGCTCTTTTGACATGCACCTTCGACCGTGGTGCCATCGTTGCCGCACCCTATACTCGTGGTTCAATTGGCCTGGTCGGTGGTCCTCGGGCTGCAGACCGGTCACCCCGGTCTGGCAGATCGCTGTGGAGCGTGCCCGCATGATCTCGGTCGTCGTCTGCAGCGTCGATGACGCGAAGTTCGCCACCGTGTCGGCAACGTACGCCGCCGGCATGGGAGACGAGCCGTACGAGATCGTCCGGATCCGCGACGCCCGCTCGCTGAGCGAGGGCTACAACCGCGGCTTGAGGGCGGCGAGGGGTGATATCGTCGTGTTCTCGCACGACGACATCGAGATTCTCTCGACGGACCTCGGCGCGACGCTGCGCCGGCATGCGGCCTGTTGGGACGTCGTGGGAGTGGCGGGGACGACGCGGATGTCGGCGATGTTCTGGGCGGCCTCCGGCATCCGCCATGCCCGCGGGGTGGTTTCTCACCGTGATCCGGAAGGGTACACGGTGGAATTTTTCGGTGCCCCTGAAGAGGTCAACGGGGGCATTCAGGGTATGGACGGCGTGTTCATCGCCGCCCGCCGTGAAGTCGCCGAACAGATCGGCTTCGACGAGGTGACGTTTGACGGTTGGCACGGGTACGATGCCGACTTCACCTTTCGCTGTCATCGTGCCGGATTTCGGCTCGCCGTGTGTCTCGACATTCGGATCGTGCACTTCTCCCGGGGCACCCTCGACGAGGCGTGGCGGTTCTACGGGGAGCGCTTTGCGCGGAAGCATGCCCACCACCTGGCGGACGAACAAGGGGAATGGATCTCCATCCAGAATCGCGTGGCAACCCGTGAGCAGGTGGTGGCGTCCTACGATGAACAGTCGTTCCGCTTCCTGACGCAAGCGATTCGAGCGAGGCTTTCGTCGCCTTGAGTCGCCGGAGCCCGAGTCGCTCAGCGTGGGGGAGCCGCCCGGGATGCCACGGACGATCCCATTCCGAGCGCATCGATCCACCGGGCCACGATGGTGTCGTTCGACATCGTGATCACCTCGTGCGTCGTCTGTTCATTGCCGAAAAAAGCGGTGTTCGTGGCGTGACACTCGTCCTTCACCAGGCAGGCCACCTCGCCCAGCGAGGAGTGATAGACACTGCCGATCGAGTCGTACATCGCCTGCTTGTCGGTCGAGTAACCGCACCATTCGACACGCGGGCCGAGCAGAGGGGCCACGTGGCAGTCGAAGTAGCTGTGGTCGGACACCTGCCCGAACACGCGGACCTTTTCCCGTCCGTCCCCCAGAGCCCTGAGGATGGAGACGTGCGTCTGCTTCCGTTCCTCGATGCTGCCGATCACGCCCGACACCGTCGCGACGCTTGTCTTGTCCCCGGCGGTGAGGGGTTCGCGGATGTTCGGAATGAGGAGGTATTCGCCCGTGTAGTCGCTGTGGAATTCGCGGTGGGCTTCATGGAGAAACACCGCGCGGTCCCAATGCTTGGGAATGCGGCTGACGGGGAACCACCCTTTCTCGTGGCTTGCCAGGAGCACGATGGCGACGTTCGGACGGCGCTGGAGGGGAAGGAAGTGGGTGATCAGTCTGTCGTCGACCTCCAAGGACAGGTCCTCGAGTCTGGCCGCACGGCATCGGTCGAGGTGCCACTCGTGCGGCCCGTACATGGTGCAGGGGACGCCGGCGGCGTTCAGGGCGTTGGTGAGATTCGCCAGAGCGATGGTCGATCCGCCCGGTCCGGTGTAACCAGAGGCGATCTTGATCGAGGGCATGGCATTGAGCCGGGGCAAGGGTGGAGTTGTCAGCGATCTGAGCACGGCATCACGCGCTGACGACCAAGTCGGCGATCCGGTGGACCATGGCATCCGTGAGATCGGGATAGATCGGTAGGCAGAGCACGGTGTCGGCGATCCGGTGGGCCACGGGAAGGTTCTCGCGGCCTGCTGAAGGGAGATTTCGGTACATCGGGAGTTCACTGATCAGCGGATGGAAATAGCGACGCGAGTGGATGTCGTTGCGGGCTAGCCGTTCGTGGATCGTGTCCCTGTCCCGGGCTCGCCCCGGATCGCACAGGATCGGGAAATAGGAGTGATTCGTTGTCACTCCAGGTGGAAGAGCGGGGCAGCGGATTCCCGGGCAACCATCGAGTCGTTGTCGATAAAGGCCGTCGATCTCACCCCTGCGCACAATGCCGGCTCCGACGTGCTTCAACTGGAGAAGTCCCAGCGCGGCATTGAACTCGCTCAGCTTGGCGTTGAGGCCGGCTGACACCACTCCGGAGGCACCGGCCATGCCAAAGTTCCGTGCCCGATCGACGCGAGCCTTGGTATCTGCGTCCCGGCACACGACGATGCCTCCTTCGAAGGTGTTGAACACCTTCGTGGCATGAAAACTGACCGTGGACGCGTCCCCATGCCGCAGGATGCTGTCGCCCCCACAGCGGACGCCGAATGCTTGGGCGGCGTCGTAGATGACGGGAAGACGATGCCTGTCCGCGATCGTCCGGATGGCCTGAACATCGCAGGGCAGGCCGTAACAATGGACTGGCAGGATGGCGGTCGTCCGCGGCGTGATGGCCGCTTCGATCCGATCTGGATCGAGATTGAAGGTATCCGGTTCGATATCGACGAACGCCGGGGTCATGCCGTTCCAGAGCAATGATTGGGCGGTAGCCACATAGGAGAAGGGAGTTGTGATGACCTCTCCCCCATCCCCGAGCACGTTCAGGGCCAGGATCAGGCCGAGGGTGCAATTGGCGACCAGTGAGGCGTGGGCGATATCGAGATGGTCGCACAAGGCGGCCTCGAGTCGCTCGTGGAACGGCCCCCCGTTGGTGAGAATCCGGGATTCCCAAATCTCCTCCAGCAGCGGCATGAGTTCCGCCAGCGGAGGCAGCGACGGCCGGGTGACATAGACGGGGCCCGGGTTGCGCCTCGGGCCTGTGTGGTCATCCTCCGGGGCTGGGGCGTGCGCTTCCCGCATTGCATCGGCATCCGATTCGGCGTCGATTGACTCGCTGACGGCGATGATACACTTCCACGAGGGGTCGCGAACGCGTTGCAAACGAGAAAACAGGAGGTTTTCCAAGTGAAAAGAGGTCAGGGATGACTTTTGCCAAAGGCGGTTTGGGCCGCCCGTGAGTGGTTTTCCTGGGAGGATTCGGTGATGACCCTCGTGACGGCCGTTCTCTTGACCTTCAACCACGAGCGGTTCGTCGAGGAGGCCATCCGCGGCCTTCTTCGGCAGTCAGCCGCCGCCGAGATCTCCCTGGTGTGGCACGATGATGCGTCGAGCGATGCCACGGTGCAGATCGGGGAGCGTGCCCTGGCCGGATCCGGGATGCGCGTCGAGCGTATCCACCGCCGGCACAATCGTTTTTCTCGCGGCATCCCGTTCTTGATGGACGTCTGCGAGCTGTGCGACGGTGATTTCATCGCCTTTTACGAGGGGGATGACGTGTGGCTCAAGGACGACAAGATCGCCGATCAACTCTCGGCGTTCGGCGAGCACCCGGAATCCGACATCTGCTTCAGCAGGGCCGCCGCTATCGATGCCGGGGGGGCCTGGCTGCCCGGGCTCGTCGCCGACTACGGCGAAGTCGGCGGGATCGCATCGATCGAGACCGTGATCGCCGGCGACGGTGGATTCATGCCCAGCAGTTCGGTCCTCCTGAGGAAGGACGTCGTCAGCCGCATTCCCTCCTGGGCCTTCGCGTTCCAGCCGATCAACGACTATACCGCCCAGGTGTACGGCGCTCTGCGTGGCGGTGCCATCTACCTGCCAACGGTCAGCACCGGCTACCGTGTCGATCATCCCGGTTCGTGGACCGTGCAGACCCACTCCGATCCCCGTCGTCTGATGGAACACCACCTGCACGTGCTCCGCATCGTCACCCGCATGCGTGAGGATCTGCCACAGCATTCCCAGGCATTCGAACCGGTGATCCGCAACCATCTTGGAAACCTGATGTCGGTGGCCCATCAGGTCGGCCATTACGATGCCTTGGCCCAAGCCCTGGACCTTCTCCGGTGATGGCCCGATGGCCCGTGCGTGACGTCATGGCGGTCACGTGGAGGGGCTGTCGGTCGGGCCGCGGAGGAGATGGTCCTCGACGAGATCGACAGCCAGCGACACCCCGCCATCGGCGACGATCATCGCGTGCCAGTGGGCGACGGCCGCATGGACGCGGGCATCCCCGAGGGCGTCCTGGATGGCACCAGCCAGACGCGACGGATCGAACGACATGGGATCAAGCACGCCCGTGGCCACACCGGCCCACAACAGCGCTTTCCCCATCGTCTCCTGGCAGCCGATGTACGGCATCACGATCGACGGCCTGCCGGCCATGAGGGCCGCGGCGGTGGCGCCATGACTGCCGTGATGCACGATGCAGGAGCCCCGGGGAAAGAGCCAGCCGTAGGGTACCTCGCCGGCCACATGGAGGATGTCGGGGGCCGGTGAGGCGGCGATCCCGGACCATCCCGGAAGCAGCACGCCCCGCAGCCCGCAGCGGCCAAGCGCCTCCACGATCCGCGCGATGAATCTGGCCGTGTCGAATCCCGCCATCGAACCGGGCGTCACGATGACGGGGGGGGGATTTCCCACCATGAAGTCGGCGAGCGCCCGGGGCGGCTGCCACGACTCCGACGCTTCTCGGGGTGCGGTCCAGAAACCGGTGAAGCGATAGTCCTTGCCCCACGTGCTCCACGCCCCCGCCGGATCGAAGATCGCCTGGGGCAGCGCGACGAGGTCGAGGATCGCGCGCCGCTGCCAGGGGGCCGGCGCGAGGCTGGCCAGTGCCTCGAGACTCCACGGCGGATCGTAGGTCACCACCGCACCGGGGACGATCTCCGATCCCGGTTCCGCAAACCGTCCCTCTCGGTCGAGGACGATTTTCAGGTTGCTCAAAAAACCGTCGGCGCCGGAGACAAGCGTTCGCAACGCGCCGTCGGCGAGCGCCGACTCCATCTCCGCATCGATCCATTCGTGAATGAAACGCTCGCCGCGCGCCTCTCGCCTCGCCTCTCCCATCGACGAGGTCAGGATCGCGAGCATCCGTTCCCGGTCGCCCGAACCGATCGGCATGCACTCGACCCCCGCGGCCGCCACCCGGTCGGCGAAGCACGCGGATGTCGCCACGACGACGTCGTGTCCTCGCCGTCTCAGCTCGCGGCCGAGCAGGAGCACCAGTTCGACGTCACCCCGCGTACCCATGGCGAGAGCGGCAACACGCATCGTCACAGGGCTCCTGCCCGGATCACCGGGAGCGCTTGGAATTCGGACGGCACCGCGTTGATGGAAGTCGCGGGGGTGACACGGTCTGTCCTTTGGAACGTCAGTCTATGCGGCGACTTCCCCACCCGCAGGAGCGGCGACGAATCGCCGGGGACCGATGGCTTTCTGTCGGCAGCGGGGTAGTCTGTCCTACGAAACGAATCGATGGGCGGCGGTCCCCCGACTCGTGCAGCGCGTTCAGGGGCAAGCACCATGTTCTTCGATCCGGCCACCTTTCCGTTCACGCGGCACCTCGAGCATCACTGGCAGGCCATCGCCGCGGAGTTCGAGTCGATCCGCCCCGACCTCGTCGAGTGGGCCCACCGCGATCTCTACGGGAACGGTTGGAAGGTCTACGGACTGTACGGATTCCCCGACGGCGGTGCGATCGCGGGGAACGTGGCACGGTGTCCGCTGACGGCGTCGCTCGTGGAGGAGTGGATCCCGGCGCATGGCGCGGTGGGTTTCTCGGTGCTCCAACCGCGCACCTGCCTCAGGCCTCACGTCGGCTACCAAGGCGAGTTCCTCCGCTGCCATCTGGGCTTGATCGTTCCGCCGGGCGACTGCGGAATCGAAGTCGATGGAGAGCGGAGGGGCTGGGAGGAGGGAAAAACGCTCGTCTTCGACGACCGGCTGCGCCACGAGGCATGGAACGGGACCGAGAGGGAGCGGGTCCTGCTGCTCATCGACTTCATTCCTTCCCGCTGAGGAGCGGTCAGGGGCGCCACAACCGCCATCCTGGGACCCGAGAGGGCCGGCTCTCCTGCCCGCGGTAGACCGCGTCGGCGGCGGTGTCGCGGAGGATCAGGGCACCGGCGCCGATGATGGTGTGGGATCCCACGGAGAGGCACGGCGCGACGGTCGCATTGAGACCGACGAACGTCCCCGCGCCGACCGTTACTGATTCGCCGAAGATCGCTGACACGATCCAGCAGTGGTCGCCGATCCGGGTGTGGAATCCGATCCGCGTGGCGCTCCAGATAATGCAGTTGCGACCGATCTCGACGAAGGGCTGGATCCCCGCACGCTCCATGATCATCGTGTTCGGACGGAGAACCAGGCCAGCCGGGACGTCGGCACGCGTGCTGCAAAAGCTCGCCAGCGCGTACCCGAGCCTCTCCGCCTCGGCGACTTTCGCGGCGCGCTTGCGGTTCACCCCACCGATGCCCAAGGCCACGAACATGTCGTGCTCGGCCGGGGGAAAGTGTTGCAGCACCTCGTCGAATGGCACCACCGGAAGGCCGTTGAAACGGTGCTCCCGGAGGTACTCTCGATCGACGGTAAAGCCGACGACGTGTGAGGGGCTGTCGTGCGTGAAGTAATAGTGCGCGATCTCGGCGAACTCGCCGGCCCCGAAGATGACGAGCTTGCGCATGGTGGGTCGGGCGGCGGGGGAGTCGATCACGTCGGTACGGGGGAGGGCCGGGACAACGGGAGCCGATTCCTACCACACCGTCTTGCCACCGTTGACGGCGATCGTCTGTCCGGTCACGAAGGCGGCCTCATTGCTGGCCAGATACGCCGCTGCCCAGCCGACATCCTCCGGAATCCCCCAGCGAGCCGCCGGCACCGTGGCCAGGTAGGCGTCCTTGTCGGCCTGCGGATCGTTTTCGTGGCGCTCCACGGGGATCCAGCCCGGCGCGATCATGTTGACGGTGACGCCGTGCGGGGCGAGCTCGCGGGCCATGCTCCGCGACCAGCCGGTCTGGCCCCCCTTGGCGGCGACGTAGGCGGAGAAGGGGGAGACACCGAGGAGGAAGACTTCGCTCGTGATATTGATGAGCCGACCGGTGCCGCGCTCCTTCATCGAGGGGAGGGCGCGGCGGGCGAGGAGGTAGGGGCTCTTCACGAAGAAGTCGAGCATCTCCTGATAGAAGGCCCAGTCGTAGTCCTCGATCGGCTTTTGTGGTTGGGCCGGCGTGGCATTCATGACGACGATGTCGACGGCGCCGAGCATCCGCTCGATCCCCATGAACATCCCGTCGATCTCGGCGGAGTCGGTGACGTTGGCCCGGTAGAGATCGGCGGTCACCCCGGCGTCGCGAACCTCGTGGAGCGCCTTCTCGGCGCGGGCCTGGTTGTTGGCGTAGTTCATCGCCACCTTGGCGCCGGCGAGCCCGAGGCACTTGGCCGTGGCGAGGCCGAGGCCGGTCGACGATCCGGTCACGAGGGCCACCTTGCCGGCGAGGGAGAACGGAGGACGGGCAGGGGCGGGGGAGACGGTCATGGTGGGCTTGAGGGGTTCGGGGAATGGGGATCGGGGAACGGGCTTTGCCATGATAACGGGGGAGGCTTGCGGCGCCGCAGGAACACGCCACCCCGGGAAAACCGGCCACGCCTGGGGAGCGGATGGAGGATAGAATAGAGCTTTCCGTTTGGCAGGAGGTGCCGTGACGATTCATCCTGTTCGACATCCGTGGGCGCTGGCTGCCGTCGTGGTCGGTGGGCTCCTGTGGGCCATCGCGGCAGACCGGTGTGCCGCCGCCGACGCCGTCGATTTCTCCCGCGACGTCCAGCCCCTTCTCGCCCGTCGCTGTTTTTCCTGCCACGGCCCCGACACGCAGGAAGGGGGCCTCCGGCTCGACGAGGCCGCCGCCGCCACCGCGGAGCTTCCCTCCGGGGCCCGGGCGATCGTGCCGGGAAGTGCCGACACGAGTCTGATCCTCGAGCGGATCGTCTCCACCGATCCCGACCTCCGGATGCCCCCCCAAGGCGCGAGGCTCACTCCCGCTCAGGTGGGCGTGCTTCGGGATTGGATCGGGGCGGGGGCCGAGTGGAAGGAACACTGGGCCTTCCGGACACCGAGCCGGCCGCCGCTGCCGGCGATCGATCCCGCCGCCGTCCCGAACGACGGCGTCGCACCGACGGCGATCGATGCGTTTGTGCTCGAAGGGCTCGCCAAGCGCGGGCTCGCGGCGCCGGCGCTTGCCGACAAGCGGACGTTGCTGCGGCGGGCCACCTACGATCTCACCGGCCTCCCTCCCTCCGAGGCCGAGGTGGAGAGCTTTCTCGCCGACGACGCACCGGGGGCGTGGGGGCGCGTCGTCGACAGGCTCCTTGCCTCGCCGCACTACGGCGAGAAATGGGGGCGGCACTGGCTCGATCTGGTGCGCTATGCCGAAACCAATTCCTTCGAGCGCGACGGCGACAAGCCCCATGCCTGGCGCTACCGCGACTATGTCATCCGATCCTTCAACAACGACACGCCGTTCGATCGCTTCACGCGGCAGCAACTCGCCGGCGACGAGATCCCGAATCCTTCCCCCGATGATTTGGTCGCCACCGGCTACCACCGGCTCGGCCTCTGGGACGACGAGCCGGCCGACCGGCTCCAGGCGCGCTACGACTGGCTCGACGATCTCGTCGCCACGACCGGCCAGACGTTCCTCGGGCTCACCGTCAATTGTGCCCGCTGCCACGATCACAAGATCGACCCGATTCCGCAGAAGGACTACTACAGCCTGCTGTCGTTCTTCATGAACGTCACGCCGATGGGCAACGGCGGGGATTTCATCGAGCGGCCGCTGTTCGCCGATGCCGCGGCCAAGACCGCCTACGACTCGGCCGTGGCCGATCTCACCAAGCGCCGCGACGCTGCCCAGGCCGAGGTGACGACGCTCGAGAACCGCTTCCGTGACGAGTACGAGAAGCGCTCGGCCGACGGCGTGGCGACCAGCGACCTCGACGACCTCCACTTCCGCTTTTACCGCGACAGCTGGGAGAAGCTCCCCGACTTCGATCAGCTCAAGGCGGAGGAGGAGGGCGCGGTGCCGGGGAATCTCCTCGACATCGGCGTGGCGCCGTCGCTGCGGCCGCACGCCTTCGGCTACGTCTTTACCGGGGTTCTCAAGGTGCCCGCCGCCGGCGAGTACACCTTCACCCTCGACTCCGACGACGGCTCGCGGCTCACCCTCGGTGGCAGCACCGTCCTCGACTACGACGGCATCCACGGCGTGGGAAGCCCGCGGACGGCGACGGTGACGCTCGGCGCCGGCCGTGTCCCCTTCCGCGTCGACTATTTCCAGGGACCGGTGGGGGACAAGGGGCTCCTGCTTTCTTGGAGCCCCGTCGGCGGCGAGTCGCGGCCGCTCTCCACCCTCCCTAAGCCGCGCGGGCGGAAGGCCGCGGCGGAACTCGCTGCCACGATCAAGGCGGAGGGGCCGGCGATCCTCGGTGCCGAGGCCTTCCAGGCTTGGGAGAAGGGGACCGCGGCCCTCGAGGCCCTCAAGCGAGAGCAGGTGCCGGTGGAGAAGGCGCTGGTCGTCTCCGAGCACGGCGCCAGTCCCCCCGAGACGTTCGTTCTTTACCGGGGCAACCCGCACGCCGAGACGAAGCCCGAGAACAAGGTCGGTCCGGCGTTCCCGGCGATCCTCCGCGCTCCGGCTCCGGAGATCCCCGTGCCTGCAGCCGACGCGAAGAGCAGTGGCCGGCGGACGGCGCTGGCAAAGTGGATCACCTCCCCTGCCAATCCGCTCACGGCGCGGGTCCTTGCCAATCGGGTGTGGCAGTATCACTTCGGCCGAGGGATCGTCCGTTCGGCGAGTAATTTCGGCCTCAT
>CAJBCV010000073.1 GCA_903951635.1 uncultured Planctomycetaceae bacterium | reverse complement strand
CGGGGGAGCCGACGATGCCGTTAGGGCGGGCGAAGCCGTCGGCAACGCGCGTCACGGTCGTGCGGTCGGGGGAAATAAAATAGACCGCCTCGGCGTCGAGCTCCGTGTCGGCCGGCGTCCGTTCGTAGGCCGGGTCGGTGAACCAAACACCATTGTCGGCATCGACCCACAAGTCATTGGGAGCGTTGAGCCGCTTCCCCTCGAAGCGCTCGGCGAGCGGCGAGATCGTCTTCGACTGTGGATCGATGGCGACGACGCGCCTCCCCTGCCCCATCTGACAGGCCAGAAGCAGGCCGTTGCGGTCGAAGCAGAGGCCGTTGGTGTTCCCCGAGGGATCGAGCCAGGTTTCGACCGTGAACGGCGGGATGGTGGCGGGGCGATCCTGCGGCACGACCCAGCGGTAGATTTTTCCGGCCGGGATGTCACTGAAGAGGATGTTGCCATCGGCGTCGGCCACCGGGCCTTCGGTGAACTGAAAACCGTCGGCGACGAGGACCGGCGTCGGGGGCTTTCCGGCGGCGAGACCGGCGACGAGATCGTGGAGGGCGTCGGCGGCCTGGGCCCGACCGGCCGCCAGCGCGAGGACGATCGCCGCGATGGCGGAACTGACGAGCATGGCCGGGCGAACCGGGGGCGATAGCATCGGAGGCGACTCGAGCGTGGGGGGCCGGGGGTGGAAACACCGAAGCAGTATACGGGAATTGGTGGGGCGTCCCGGGGCGGTCAGGATCCCTTGTGGCTCACCAGTGGCTTGAGCTCGCGGCAGATCGCCGTCAGATCGCGCTGGGCGCGCATCACGGCGCGGATGTCGCGGTAGACACTCGGCGCCTCGTCGACGATCCGGTTGGCCCGGCGCGTGTCGAAGTGCACGCCGTGCATCTCGCGGAGAAGGCGGCGGGCATCGATCTTCGCCGCCGCCGCGCCGCGGGGGAGGACGCGACCGGCGCCGTGCGAACTCGAGCGGAGCGCATCGGCATGGCCGCGGCCGATGGTGTGGAAGCTCGCCGTTCCCATCGAGCCGGGGATCATTCCCGGCTGGCCGTCGTCGGCGGGAAGGGCCCCCTTGCGGTGAACGACAACCTCGCGGCCGTCATGGATCTCGAGGGCGACATGGTTGTGATCGCAGTCAATGAGGCTCTGGTCCTCGGCCGCACCACCAACGAGCTCCGCGATCACGCCGGCCGCTGCCGCCACGATCCGCGCCCGGTTCGCCCGGGCCCAGGCCCGCGCCCAGGCGACATCGGCGAGGTAGGCCTGCCCCGAAGCGTTCGTGGCCTCGAGCGCCGGCGGACTCTCGTCGTCGGGGGGAGTCGCGCGGGCGAGATGCCAGGCGGTGATCAGTTGCCCCATGCCACGCGAGCCCGAATGGACCATGGCCCAGAGGTTGCCCAACTCGTCGGCCTGAAACTCGAGGAAGTGGTTCCCGCGGCCGAGCGAGCCGAGTTGCCAGCGCCCCTCGCGTGCCGCGGCGCGGGCGAGCTTGGCATCGGAGAGGTTCTCCGGGGCAAGCGCTCCCTCGAGCCGCTCGGGCACCGTGCCCGCGGCGGCCTTGAGGGGCGGGACGGCCCGCGCGAGCCGATCGAGGAGGAGCGAAGTGACGCGGGGATCGCGCGTGAGCGCCGCGCCTGGAACGTCGAAACGCACGGCTGTCATCCCACAGCCGATGTCGCCACCGACGGCGGCGGGGTAGACGAGTCCCCCCGTCGCCAACGCCACGCCGACGCACGCCTCGCCGGCGCGGTGGACATCGGGCATCACCGCCATCCGGCAGACGTCCGCAGCCCGGCCGAGCCGTTCGAGTGAACGAACGACGTCGGCCGGGAGCGGTCCGGTCAGCCAGCCATGGATCGGCAGCCCCGCGGTGCTGTCGAATGTGTGGCTCAACGCGGCGCTTCCTTCCCCTCCTCGGGCACGGTGGCGAGGTACTCAAAGAGGAGCGACGGGGCCCGCTTTCGCGTGATGGCATGGGCCACCTCGCCCCTCAGCCACGGCGTGCGTGCCTGAAGGTGCGCGAGAACCTCGGTCGGTGCCGGCGGCACCTCGCCCGGCGCCGAGCCGACGATGACGAGGAGCTGGGAAGCGTCGGGCGCGGGCACGACGCGGACAACATGGAGATCCCGCAGGCAGTCGTCGCCGCAGTCGCCGAGGGCGAGTTGGAGCGTGTCGGCCACCTGACGGCAGAGCTGGAGATCCTTGCGGGCATGGCCCGGGGAAGGGAACGAATCGATGCCGAAATCCCGGAGGTGGGAGCGGCCGGAAGACTTTCTGGACATGATTTTCTCGGAGTGTGTGGAAGCACGAAGGGATCGAAAACGAAGCGGAGAACAAGCGACAACACGTGAGGCAAAGGCGACCGGGAGCGAACGCCATGGCGGGCGCACGCGACGCCCGGCGCGACGGCATCAGCGGGCTTCCGAATCCGCCGTTCGGCCGATGGAGTCAGTCGCGATCAGGCGACCGAGAGCGCAGCGGACCGCAGGGCGATGCGGAAAACGACCGGGAGGCAAAGGCCGCGGAGGGGGGTGTCAGGCCGAGCGGCCGACACGCACCGAGGCAACCGCCATGCAAGTGCGAATGAAACGCGGCATGGGAGGGCCTCCTGCGGAAAAAGAAGCGACCGGGCACACGCGCCGGCCGTCGATTCGTCAATACGGCGAAAATACTGCTCCGGTTCGCTGGCGTCAAGAAATCTTTCGGGCTCTGTCGCAGGGGCGGAGCGATTGGCTCATCGCCGGCCGGTCACTTCCCGGTGACGAGCTTGTAGAGATGCGTTTTCGTTCGCAGGTAGAGAGCGCCGTCGTAGATCGCGGGCGAGGCCATGCAGCCGTCGGCGAGTTTGTTGGTGGCAAGGACGTCGTAGGGCTCGGTGGCGGAGAGAACCGTCGTTTGGCCCTCTTGATCGGGGCAGTAGATCTTCCCGTCGGCGACGACCGGTGAGGAGGAAAACTCGCCGCCGAGGCGCTTCTGCCAGACCGCCTTGCCGGTGGCGGCGTCGAGCGCCGTCGCGGTGCCGGCATCGCCGACGATGAACAGCCGGTCGCCAAGGAGAAGCTGGCTTGAGCGCGTGCCCGAGCCCTGGGCGCTGGTCCAGGCGATCTTCGAGCCGGTGACGTCGCCCGTGCCGTCGGGATGGACGGCGAGGAGCTTCATGCCGCCGGCGGCGGTGTTGAGATAGACGAGCCCCGATCGATAGAGCGGCCGGGCCGAGGCGTTCATGCCGCCATGCTTCACCCGCCAGATCTCGGCGCCGGTGGCGGGGTCGTAGGCGATCGTGGCGCCGGCGCTGGGGATGATCACCTGCGCGCGGCCGTCGACGTCGATCACGGTCCCGGTTCCGTAGGCCTTTTTGGCGTCACCATCGTCGGTGCCGTAGTCGATGTTGCGGTCATGCTTCCAGGCAATGGCGCCTGTGTGCTTGTCGAGGGCGACGACATACTGCACGTCGAAGCCGTCGAAGGGGACGATGAAGGAATCGCCATGGATGATCGGCGACGATCCGGGGCCGCGGTGGTGGTCGCAGCGCAGCGTCTCCTGCTTCCAGAGGATCCTGCCAGTTTCGGTGTCGACCGCGGCGGTGCCGGCGCTGCCGAAATGGGCGTAGAGCCGCTTCCCATCGAGGACCGGCGTGCAGGATGCCGGGCTGTTGAAGGCGTGACAGAAGGCTGGCTCGGTGATCTCGAAGAGGGTGATGTCGCGGATGATCTTGCCGGTGACGCAGTCGACGGCGACCGCCGAGAGGCGCTTTCCGTCCTCGGTGGCGTTGGTCATCCAAACGGTGCCGGCGGCGATCACCGGGCTCGACCAGGCCTTGCCGGGGATCGGCGTCTTCCAAGCCACCCCCTGGTCCTCGCTCCACTCGACGGGGAGGTTTGTTTCGTGCGACACTCCATCCCCGGTCGGTCCACGGAAGCCGTTCCAGGGGGTGTCGGCGACGGCCGGGAGACTGGCTGTGAGCACGCATCCCGCGATGCCGATCGCGCCCGCGAGAATCGCCTTCAAGTCAGCCCGCATGGTGAACCTCATGATCCCTCGCTCCCCTTCGACTCAGGTTGCCGCCCGCCGGGACGGATCCCCCCAGGATACGTCCGCCGCCGCCGGCCGAACCACCCCCGCGGCCCGATCGAGCCGTCGAGTGGCCATGCTCGTGTGCCTGATCACGGGGCTGGCATGGCGGGCCCCGGCCGCAACCGCCGGCGACTGGCCGCAGATCCTCGGGCCCGACCGCAGCGGCCGCGCGGCCGCCGACGAACGTCTTGCCGACGCCTGGCCGGCCGCTGGGCCCAAAGTCGCTTGGAAAAAGTCGGTGGGGAGCGGCTACGCCGGGATCGCCGTCGCCGACGGCCGGGCCTTTTTGTTTCACCGCCAGGGGGCGAAGGAAGTCGTCGAAGCCCTCGATGCCGCTACCGGAGAGACGCTTTGGAGCGCGGGCCACGCCACGACCTTCCGCCCGCAGGTGGGAGGAGGAGACGGCCCGCTCTGTGTGCCGGTGGTCTCTGGCGGCACCGTGGTCACGTATGGCGCGCAAGGGGTGCTCTCGGCCTACGACGCGGCCACTGGAAAACAGCTTTGGCAGCGGCGGACGCACGAGGAGTATGCCGCGCAGGAAGGATACTTCGGGGCCGGGAGCACGCCGGTGGTGGCCGGAGGGCTCGTGATCGTCAACGTCGGCGGAACGAAGGTCGCCGGGAAGAAGGCCGACTGCGGCGTCGTCGCCTT
>CAJBCV010000072.1 GCA_903951635.1 uncultured Planctomycetaceae bacterium | reverse complement strand
CGCCCGGCCCCCCAGGGCCGGGTTGGCTGACCCTGGTCATTCGATCAACCGACGCCCGGCACTTCCCAACGGGAGCGCCGGGCGTCGGCGTTTCAAGGGCCGTCTTCGCCGCGCGAAACGCCGGGGTGAAGTTCGAGGCTCCCAGACAGGGCCACGGCCGCCCGCACGCCGCCCGGGAGGCAGATCGTGGCGGCTTCCTGGCGTTCGGCCGCGATCAGGAGCGCCACGAGGCGGGCATAGTGGGCGGCCGTCATGTCGCGCTCCGGCCAGCCCTCCTGCCGCCACAGGGCCACGAACATCGCGGCGAGGAGATGAGGATCGAGGCCTGCCAGGGCCGCGGCATCGAGGCTGACGACGCCGTCGGCCAACCGGCGCGCGTGACGATCGAGGAGGTACCCGGCAGCGCTGTCGAGAGCCGCCGCGACGAGCCCCGCCTGCTGCCCGAGACGGACAAGCGCTTCGGTGGCCGCTGGCCAAGCCCCTGCCTCGAGCCTCGGCAACACCTCGTGCCGGAGAAACGCCCGGGAGAAGCGGGGATCGGCGTTCGACGCGTCCTCGCGCCATGCGAGCCCCTGCTCGACGAGAAAGCGACGGAGCCTGGCCCGTCGAACCCCGAGCAAAGGCCGGAGAAGGGCCACGCCATCGATGAACCGGCGGGCCGGCTTCATCCCCGCCAAGCCGGCCACTCCCGTGCCGCGGAGCGCCCGGTGAAGGATCGTCTCGGCCTGATCGTCGGCCGTGTGGGCCACGAGCAGATGCCGGGCCCCACGCTCGTGGGCGATCCGTCCGAGCCACTCGTAGCGGAGGCGCCGGGCGCGGGCCTCGAGCCCCTCGCCCCCGTTTCCTGCCGCCCCTCCCAGGTCAAGCCGCTCCGTCACGATCTCGACGCCGAGATCGGCAGCGAGGGCCGCGACGAAACGGAGATCGTCGTCGGCCTCGGGGCGGAGGCCATGGTGGGCATGGGCCACGAGGATCCGTCCCATCGTCCCTCGGCGGCTCGCGAGCGCGGCGAGGGCCACGAGGAGGGCGACGCTGTCGGCTCCCCCAGAAACGCCAACGAGCAGCGGCCATTCCCAGAGTCCCCGCTGCGGCAGCGCCGCAGCGAGCATCTCCGGGAGATCTTCGTCCGATCGGTCGTGTCGGGGGCCTGCCATGACAGCCCATTTTGCCGCCGCGGCCCTGCCGGCCGCTATCCGAGTCCCCCAGCCAGCCTGCGCCGAGCAGGTTTTGGATAAGGTGCCCCGCCGCTGGATGCGGCGGCCGACATCCACGAAAAACCTCGGCTTTTTCGGAGATGTCGGGAGTGGAAAAAGGTCATGGATGACTTTTTCCACGGACCGATGGGGAAGGCGATCTTCCACCACGCTCCCCGCATGGCTACAGTCCCGCCCCACCCGGCCCCGGTCGCCCTCCGTGCGGCTGCTCCGGGCGACCACCCCCCGAGGGATCTCGCATGTGCCCCGCCCGTGCCGTCGCTGAAGCCGGTTCCCGGTCGTCGCGTCGCCCGTTCCTGGTTGGCGTCTGCCTGGCCATCGCATCGCTCGTGCCGGTGGCGTCCGGCTGCTCCACACTCCTCACCGCGGCCTATCTCATCGCTCCCCAGGACACCCCAGCGGAATACAAGGGGCTCAAGGGGAAGCACATCGCGGTGATCTGCAAGCCAATCGTCGAACTCGAGTTCAGCGATGCCGGAAGCTCCCGCGAACTCGCCGGGACCGTCGGCGCCTTGATCGAGAAGAACGTCCGCAAGACCCGCGTCATCAGTCAGGACGAGGTCGCCCGGTGGATCGACGAGAACTCCTGGATCGACTACCCGACCGTCGGCAAGTCGCTCGACGCCGACATGGTGGTGGGGATCGACCTGGAATCGTTCCGGATGCACGAGGGCTCGACGCTCTACCGCGGCCGTGCGAGCTTCACCGTGCGGGTGTTCGACGTCGCCGAGAAGAAGGTCGTGTTCACGAAGCGTTACGACGACTTCAGCTTCCCGACCGACGGCGCCATGCCGGTCAGCGACCGCAGCGAGGCGCAGTTCCGCGCCATGTTTCTCCAGATCCTCGCCCAGCGGATCTCACGCAACTTCCACGCCTACGACAGCCGCGAGAGCTTCGCCGACGGCAACCTAACCTTCTAGCTTCACGTGGCCCAAGCCATCCATGGCCTTGGGCCACTTGGGGGCGTGCAAACGCCACCGCGGGGACGCGGATGTCGTTTTCACGCCCAGGGCAGCGTCGCATCCGGCGACGCCGTCGCTCACGCGACTTCACGTGGCCCAAGCCATCCATGGCCTCCAACCGGCTGCCCCGACAGCCGGCTTCGAAAGACTTGGGGGCGGTCAGAGGTTCTTGAGATTCCGCTTTGGCTTCGGCGGACCGAGCTTTCGCTTCTGGTCGTCCGAAGGGGCCGCCGGGACGTTGTTGTTGTTGCCGGCGTCGGCCATCTGAGGCGTG
>CAJBCV010000071.1 GCA_903951635.1 uncultured Planctomycetaceae bacterium | reverse complement strand
GCCGATTCAGCCGCGGGTCTCAGCAGGACCGGGGAAGTCGTGTGATTCGACGTCTTGCCGCCAGCGGGCGAGCCCCTCGGCGATCGTCGACTTCGTGTCGGCGTAGCCACGGACGAACTTCGGCACCCGCTCCAGCGACAGCCCGACGAGATCGTGGAACACGAGCACTTGGCCGTCGCAGTGCGGGCCGGCGCCGATCCCGAACGTGGGGATCTCGAGGGCGGTGGAGATCGTCCGCGCCACCTCCTGCGGAACGCACTCGAGGACGACGGCAAACGCTCCGGCGTCGGCCGCGGCGCGGGCGTCGGCCATCAGCCGCTCGGCATCCCGCTGCATCCGGTAGCCGCCGAGTTGATGGACGGCCTGCGGCCGCAAGCCGACATGCCCCATCACGGGGATGCCGGCGGCGGCGATCCCGGCGATGACGTCGGCCTGCCCGGCCGTCCCCTCGAGCTTCACCCCCTGGCAGCCGGTCTCCTTGAGGATCCGGGCGCAGGCCTCGACGGCAGAGCGGACGCCGAGATGCTGGTAGGGGAAGGGAAGGTCGACGACCACCATCGCCCGGGCGCTGGCTCGGGTGACAATCTCGCCGTGGTAGATCATCTGATCGAGGGTGGCCGGGATCGTCGAGTCGCGTCCTGCCACGACCATCGCCACGCTGTCGCCGACGAGGATGCAATCGACGCCGGCGCCGTCGACGAGCTTGGCGGTCGGCCAATCGTAGGCGGTGAGCATGCTCAAGGGGCGGTGGTCGCGCTTGGCGGCGGCAAGGTCGAGGATGGTGACGCGGCGGGGGGCGTTCGACATGGTGCGCCGATGGGTGGGATGAAAGTGGGGGGATGACGGACGCGATGGCCGCGGGTTGCGGCCGAGCGGTATAGTGTGCCTGGGGAGTCCAGTGTGGTCTGACAGGGGAGCAATCACCAAATGGACGGTCGCTGCGGGTTTTCAGCCCCTTCTGGTTTCGTCGCCCCTGGTTCGGGCGTGCTTGGCGGTGTGCCGGGGGGAGCGGCCGTTGCCCCCCGCTGGCTGATGGCGCTCACCGCCTTCCTGGGGTTCGTGGTCGGCGCCGGTCCGGCGTTCGCCCAGCCGGCCGGGCCGCAGCGGCTCGATCGGGCCGATCGGGTGGGGACGGTGATGGCGATCGCGCCGGGCCGGCTCCAGGTCCGGCTCAAGAACACCGGCGACCTGTGGGTCGTGGCCGCCGCCCCCGGTGCCACCGTCGAGGTTACCGGCACGGCCTCGCGCGCGATGCTCATGCCGAAGCAGTTCGTCGAGTGCTCCGTCGAGCTCGATGAGTTTGGCAAGGTGACGCAGCCGGTCGCCAAGGTTATTTTCCCGGGCGGGGGGACTCCCGGAGTCGTGGGAAACGCCTCGGGGCTCAGCGACCCGAAGGCGAAGCGGGCACCGGGGAAGCGGCCGGCCGGAACCTACCTCGTGAGCGGATTGATCAAGTCGGTCGATGGGGACGAGATCACCGTCCAGATCGGTCGTGACCGCTTCGAGATCCCGGTCGCTGCCGATGCCGAGCTCGAAGTCGCGACGGCGAACATCGCGATCGCTGGGGTCGGCGACGAAGTCGAACTCGACGGCGAGTATCTCCAGAAGGGGCAATTGATCGCTTCCTCGATCAAGGTGACCCTCACCAACCCCCTCATGCCCCCACCAGCCAAGGGAAAGGGACGTCGCCCCGCCGCGACGCCGTAGGTGTCAGCGCAGCCCCTCGAGGAGTCGGCGGAGTTCGTCGTTGTCGTCGTCGTTGCTCGACACGTCGTCGGCCGACGGCGTGAGACCGGAAGCGAGTCGCGGAGGGGGTCCGACGGCACCGCGGGCCGGATCGACCGAGGCCTGTGCGTCGTCCTCGAAGCGGATGTCGATGTCGGAGCCGCCGTCGCCTCCCGGGCCGAGCGTCTCCGAGGCGGCAAGGTCGTTGACGCGGAGTTCGACCGTCGGCGTCTCGGCGAAGCGGTCGTATTCCACGAGGAAGCCGATGCTGCCGACCCGCACCAGCGCGCCAGGCGGAACACGGAGCGGATGGTCGACCGGAACCACCGTCCCCTCCAGATGGGTGCCGTTGGTCGAGCCGAGGTCGCGGACGAACACCACCCCGTCCTCGGCGGTGAACTGGCAGTGTCGGCGGCTGACGCGTTCCTGCTGGATGCGGAACTTCGCCTCCCGGCCTCTCCCCACCACGAGTGGCAGGCGGACGGCATGGCACCCCTGCTTCGATTCCGGCTCAACGACGACGAAGCGGACGATCATGATTCCCACCCCCCGGCCGCCACCGGCCCCCCTGCCGTTGCGGGGAAGCCCGAATGGAGGCCGATTGTAGGCGAATCGGCGTTCCGCTTTCCTCCTCAACCCGAAATGCCCATCCTCTCGGGCGCTGACCTTGCGGCCACCCCTGGGCCTTCCTAGAATCCCTCGGTTCCAGGCGGCTGACCCGTCGGGAAGCGACGATTTCGACCGGGTCCGAGAAGGCAGTCCTGAAGGGATTTTGCCTGTTTCGGGATTCGGTCGTGATCCCCGCCTCCTGGCGCGGTAAGATGCCTTCCCTGTCCAGGAGGCTGGCTCCAGGTTTCCGGTGAGCCGGATCTGGTGGTGGCTGTCCTGGCAGTGGCTTTCGGTCTGTTTCAGTGCGGGTGTAGCTCAGTTGGTAGAGCACCACGTTGCCAACGTGGTTGTCGTGGGTTCGAATCCCATCACCCGCTCTTGTTGCCCTTTCCGGTCCGTTTGAACCGTCCGCGGAAGGGCAACCTTCCAGGGGGCTTGGCTCCCTTCGGGGGGCTGTTGCCCTCCCGACCAGCAACCCTCCCCCGCTGCTTTCAGATGTGGGCAGGGACGCAAACCGGCGGCCGATCAACCGCGGGAAGGGGGGTTCACCTCGCCCTTCGTGGCCGGCCACCGTACGATTCCCGTCGTTCGCTGGGTCGCCCCTGTTCCGTTTGCCGTCCCGATTCCCCTCCTCGTCCTCTCCGTCCCGGAAGCGTCCATGTCTGATACCGCCGCGCTCGATTCCGCCACGTCTGCCGCTCCCCTCCCGGGAGAGCGGCCTCCGCTGAAGCTCGACGTCGCCATCGACAAAGTGTCGACCTGCCAGCGGAAGGTGCGGGTCTCGATTCCGCGTGAGGACATCGCCCGCTACTACGCCGAATGCATCGGCGAGATGGTGCCGACGGCCCAGCTCCCCGGTTTCCGTCCCGGCCGCGCCCCGAAGGCGCTCGTGGGGAGCCGCTTCAAGACGGAGCTTTCCGAGCAGATCCGCTCGAAGCTCCTCGCCGACGCCATGACCCAGGTTTCGGAGACGGAAAAGCTGTCGCCGATCAGCGAGCCCGAGCTTGATGTCGGGGCGATCGTCCTCCCCGAAGACGGGCCGATGACGTTCGAGTTTGCCATCGAGGTCCGCCCCGAGTTCGAGATGCCGCAGTGGAAGGGCCTCTCGATCAAGCGGCCGACACGCGAGATCTCCGAGAAGGACGTCGACGACGCCCTCGCCAACGTGCTCCGTGATCGCAGTCGCCTCGTGCCCCACGACGGCGCTCCTGCCGAAGGGGATCTCGTCGTGGCCAACCTCCGTTTCCTCGACGGCGACACCGTTCTCTCCGAGGCCAACGAAGTCGAGATCGTCGTTCGCGAGAAGCTCTCCCTGGCGGATGCCGAAGTGCCGGGATTCGCCAAGCTCGTCGCCAAGGCGAAGCCGGGCAAGCCGGTGACGGTGCCGGTGACGGTCTCGAGCGAGGCGGCCGTCGAGGCGCTCCGCGGCAAGGAAGTCGCGCTGGAGCTGACGGTGGTCGAGGTGAAGAAACTCGAGTTGCCGGAGCTGACCGACGAAGTCCTCGGCGAACTCGGCCCCTTCGCCGACGCCGACGCTCTCCGCGCCGCGATCCGTGGGCAGCTCGACGGTCAGCTCGCCTGGCATCAGCGCCGTGAGGTCCGCAAGCAGGTCGCCAGTGCCCTCACCGCCTCGGCGAACTGGGACTTGCCCCCCGATCTCCTCCGTCGCCAGAGCCAGCGTGAGCTGGAGCGGGCGATCCTCGAGCTGCGCCGCAGCGGCTTCGACGACGACTCGATCCGCCGCCATGTCAACGAACTGCGTCAGTCGGTGATGGCGAGCACCGCCAAGGCGCTCAAGGAGCACTTCATCCTCGAGCGGATCGCCGAGGAGGAATCGATCGCCGAGACGGGAGCCGACTACGACGAGGAGATCCGCGCCATCGCCGCCCAGTCGGGCGAGTCGCCTCGTCGCGTCCGTGCGAGCCTCGAGAAGCGCGGCCTGATGGACGTCCTCCGCAACCAGATCATCGAGCGCAAGACGCTCGACCTGATCACGACCAGCGCCACCTTCGCCGACACCCCGTTCGAGTTCCCCAAGCCCGACGCCGACGCCGTCGATCATGCGGTCTGCGGTGAGGTCGTGGGCGATGAATCGATCCCGACCGCCAATCATGCCGAGGCCTCCGCGGTGCGTGCTCCACGGCGCTAGAGCCCCGTCCCCACGTCCCCGTCCCAGCGTCCCCTCCCGGGCCCCCACCATGCACGACCGTTCCTTTGATCCGCGCTCGTCCAGCGCCTCCCGCGACTACCAGCGGCAGCGGCAGATGACGCTCGGCGACCTGCTCCTCGAGAATCGGATCATCCTCCTCCAAGGGGAGATCTACGACGGGAACGCCAACGAGTTGGTGATGAAGCTGCTCTACCTCCAGAGCGACAACCGGCGGAAGGACATCCACTTTTACATCAACTCGCCCGGCGGCAGTGTCACGGCGACGATGGCGATCTACGACACGATGCAAATCCTCTCTTGCCCGGTGGCGACCTACTGCGTGGGGATCGCCGCCAGCGGCGGGGCGGTGCTCCTCGCTGGCGGTGCCAAGGGGAAGCGATTCGCTTTGCCGCACGCCAAGGTGATGATCCATCAGCCCTACGGCCAGGTCGGCGGGCAGGTGAGCGACATCGAGATCCAGGCCGACGAGATCCTCAAGACGCGTGCCGTCCTCAACGAGATCCTGGCGGACCACACGGGGCAGCCGCTCGAGCGGATCGCCAGGGACACCGACCGCGACCGCTATCTCTCCGCCGCCGAGGCGAAGGAATACGGCCTCGTCGACGAGATTCTCACCAAGCCCCCCATGACCGGCGACGACAAGGACAAGGACTGACCGATGCCCCTCATCCCTTACGTCATCGAGAAGAGCGGCCGCGAAGAGCGGGCGATGGACATCTACAGTCGCCTGCTCAAGGACCGGATCATCTTCCTCGGGAGCCAGGTCAACGACGAGGTCGCCAACGCGATCGTCGCCCAGATGCTCTTCCTCCAGTCGGATGACCCGAAGTCGGACATCCACCTCTACATCAACAGCCCCGGCGGCAGCGTCACCGCCGGCCTGGCGATCTATGACACGATGCAGTTCGTGACCTGCGATGTCGCCACGTACTGCATCGGACAATGCGCCTCGATGGGGGCCGTGCTCCTCACGGCTGGCGCCAAGGGGAAGCGGCGCGCCCTGCCGAACTCCCGGATCATGATCCACCAGCCCCTGGCCGGGATGGAGGGGACGGCGGAGGAGATCATGATCCACGCCAAGGAGTTCCGCTACATCAAGCAGCGGCTCAACATGATCCTCCAGAAGCACACCGGCCAGCCGCTCGACGAAATCGAGAAGCACACCGACCGTGACAATTTCATGGCTGCCGAGAAGGCCCGCGAATACGGACTCATCGACGAGGTGATCGACAGGATGCCGACGGTCAAGAGCGTCGCCTGAGGGCGGCTTTGCCGGTCCGGAGGACCGGCAGATCGTCGTGGAACAGACCGTCTGAGGCGCAGGAGGCGCATCATGTACAGGTCCGCAGGGAGCACCCGTGCCCCCCGAGGGGCGCAACCGATCCGCGCATCCCGCCGGGGGGCGGCGTTCCCCGCTGTCGTGTCTGCCTGCGCCTTGCTCGTGCTCTCCGGCTGCAAGACCGACCTCAACCAGCAGCTCCTCGAGCGGGAACTGCGGATGCAGGAAGACCAGATCTACCACCTTCAGGACCAGCTCCTGTCGAAGAGCGCGAGGCTCGAGCGAACGGCAGGGGAGAACGCGAGCCTGCGGAGGCAACTGGGGATCGGCGACGGATCATCGGCTCAGGGCCGGGCCTCTGCGGCGCCGACGTTCGTCCCCCCTCCCCCTCTCCCCAACGTGTCGGTGCCCGGCCTGACGGCGCCCGGGGGCTCCGGCTCCGCGCCGGGTGGCCTCCGCTTCGGGCCCAGGAGTTCGCCCTCCTCGACCCCCGCGCCGCTCACGCCGCCGCCGGCATCCCCGGCGATCCCGCCAGGGGGCATGGCGCCGCCGAAGCTCGACGGTGTGCCCCCGCTTCCCAGCGCCGGGATGGCGCCCGCCGTCCGCCGGCTCTCGTTCGAGGAGAGCCTCGCCGGTGAGGGGCGGATCAGCCATCTCGTCGTCAATCCGGCGCGGACGGAGTGCTTCGATGCCGACGGCGATGGGGTGGCCGAGGGGCTGGCGCTCGTCGTCGAGCCGCGGGATGCCGACGAGCGACTCGTGACGGCCGCCGGCGACGTCGTCGTGTTCGTCAACGATCCCGCCGTGCCGCCCGGCGGGGGCATGGTGCCGGCGGAGCCGACCGATCCCGGCGAAGGGGGCTGCATCGCCCGCTGGGATATCCCCGAGGCCGAGGCCCAGGGGCATTTCCGCCGCACGTCACGGGCCCGCGGGCTCCACTTTCTCCTCCGCTGGCCCGGGCCCGCTCCCCAGTCGGCGACGGTCCATGTCCATGTCGTGATGACGACGTTCGACGGCAGCGTCCACCGCGTCGACGTGCCGGTTTCCGTGCACTCTTCCGCCGCGACGCCGGCGCACCCCGCCGACTGACCTCGACTTCCCCCGCAGGCTCGCAGGCCCGCGATCGATGGGGAAAAGGTAGTGAAAAAAAGGCGGGGCGCCGTTGGTGCGACGCCCCGCCCAGCGATGACTGGTTCCACGGGAAGCCCGGGCTCTCGGCCCGACCTGCGCCGTGGCCGACGCCCGATCAGAGGCCGCGATCCTCGAGGAAGTTGAGGAGGTCGGCGACGCGGTTGGAATAGCCCCACTCGTTGTCGTACCAGCTGACGACCTTGACGAAGTTGCCCAGGCCGATCGTGTCGACGGCCGAGAAGATCGAGCTGTGCGGATCCCCCTTGAGGTCGGTGGACACCAACTCCTTGTCGGTGTAGCGGAGGATGCCCTTGAGGGGGCCTTCAGCCGCCTTCTTCATGACGGCATTGATGTCGGCCGGGGAGGCCTCCTTGTTGAGGATCGCCGTGAAGTCGACGACGCTTACCGTCGGCGTCGGCACGCGGAAGGCCATGCCGGTGAACTTCCCCTGGAGAGCGGGGATGACCAGGCCGACGGCCCGTGCCGCGCCGGTGCTCGACGGGACGATGTTGAGGGCCGCGGCCCGCGCATCGCGGAGATCCTTGGCCGCCGTGTCGACCGTCTTCTGCGAGTTGGTGTAGGCGTGAACCGTCGTCAGGAGACCGCGGTCGATGCCGTAGGTCTCGTGGAGCACCTTGGCGACCGGGGCGAGGCCGTTGGTCGTGCAGGAAGCGTTGGAGATGACGTGGTGCTTGGCGGCGTCGTACATGTCGTTGTTGACGCCGAGGACGATCGTCAGGTCCTCGTTCTTGGCCGGAGCCGAGATCACGACCTTCTTCACGCTCCCACGCTTGTGGGCGACCGCCTTGGTGGCGTCGGTGAAGAAGCCGGTGCTCTCGACGACCACCTGCACCCCTTGGCTCGACCAATCGATCGCGCCGGGATCCTTCTCGGCGAAGACCTTGATCTTCCGACCGTCGACGACGAGGTCGTTCCCCTCGTAGCCGACCGTTCCCTTGAACGGACCGTAGTTGGAGTCGAACTCGAGGAGGTGGGCGTTCGTCTTGGCGTCGGTGAGGTCGTTGAGGGCGACGACCTGCACGTCGCCGTCGAGGCCGAACTTCTCGTAGATGGCCCGGTAGGTGAGGCGACCGATGCGGCCGAAACCATTGATGCCGACGCGGATGGACACTGGCAGACTCCTGGGGCGGGGCGCCGGGGAGGGCGGGGCGCCGGGGGTGGGAACGGCCTCCTGCGACGATGGCAGGAACGGTGGCCGCGGTGGACGCGCGAGCAAATATACACCCGCTCGCCGGGGCCGCTCAAACATCCCGTCGCCTCCTGTCGCCGGGCTCCCCTTCCCGCCGGGGGCTCGAGGCGGCCGAGCCTCCCCCCCCAACGCCTCGCTTTCCCGCTCTTTCCCGCCGCGTGGCGATCGGGAATACTGCGGAGCCGTCCCCGTGGCCCCGTCCGCCGCCTGCCGAGATGCCATGTCGACCCCCGTCATCCAGCTCGAGAAGGTGCGGAAGTCGTTCGCGATGCCCGGCGGCGGGCGGGTCGACGTCCTCGACATCGACGCCTTCGCCGTCGCCCCCGGCGAACACCTCGCCCTCGAAGGCCAAAGCGGGTCGGGAAAGTCGACGCTCCTCAACGTCATCTCCGGGATCACCCGCCCCGATTCCGGGCGGGTGGTCATCGACGGCATCGACCTGGCCCGTCTCGACGAGGCCCGCCGCGACCGGGTACGGGCCGACAAGCTCGGGATGGTGTTCCAGTCGTTCAACCTCCTCCCCGGGTTCACCGCCTTGGAGAACGTTCTCGTGGCGATGGCCTTCGGGTCGGGGCGCCCCGATCGGTCGCGGGCCATGAAGCTCCTCGGTGCGGTCGACCTCGGCCACCGCCTCCACCACCGGCCCGCGGAGCTCTCCACAGGCCAGCAGCAGCGCGTGGCGGTGGCGCGGGCGCTGGCCAACCGGCCGCGGGTCGTCCTCGCCGATGAGCCGACCGCCAGCATCGACGCCGCCCACCAGCAGCAGGTGATCGACCTCCTGCGGACGACGTGCACCGACCACGGCGTGGCGCTGGTCGTCGTCACGCATGCCCCGGAGGTGTCGGTACAGTTCCCCCGCCGCCTTCGTCTCGAGGACTTCAACCGCGCCGCCGCCGCCCACAAGCGCTGATCGTCTCCCCTCAGCGGGTCACATCCCATGAATATCCTCGGCATCGCCTGGCGCAACATCCGCCAGCGCCCCCTCACCAGCGCCCTGACGGCGGTGTCGCTGGCGCTCGGCGTGGCGCTGGTCGTGGCGACGCTCGTCACCGGGGCCATCGTCCAGCGGGCCTTCGAGTCGGGGGCGGGGCTCGGCTACAACATGATCGTGGGGGCGAAGGGGAGCCCGCTCCAGCTCGTCCTCAACACCGTCTACTTCATCAGCAAGCCGATCGAGAACGTCGGCTGGGACTTCTACGAGGAGTTCCTTCCGGCGGCACGGCGCGCCGACGGGGTCGACGGGAAGTACGCCGCGAGCACCGGCGTGGCTGTCCCGACCTGCATGGGGGACTACTACCGCAGCTTCCGTGTCGTCGGCACGAACTCCGACTTCTTCGGCCGGCTGACGCGCGGGGATGGCGACCCGTTCCGATTCTCGTCGGGGGAGAATTTCCGCGACGACGACTTCTTCGCCGGTGTCATCGGCGCGAGCGTGGCCGACAGCCTCGGCCTCAAAGTGGGCGATCCGTTCGCTCCCACCCACGGCGCCGATGACGGCAAGGTTCACGATCCGTTCCATGTCGTAGGGATCCTCGAGCGCACCTGGACGCCGATCGACCGCGGCGTGTTTGTCAACATGGAGGGTTTCTACCTCCAGGATGGCCATGCCAAGCCTCTGCCGGACGGGGTGGAGCCGGACGCCCCGCGAGCCCCGGCCGGAGAGGGGCCGGCGCCGCTCCCGGCGGCGCAGCGGGAGGTGACGGCGATCCTCCTCGAGACGGCATCGTTGCCGGGGTTGCCACCGGAACTGACGGCGATGGGGCTGCGGACGGCGATCAACGAGGGGCGCGATGCCCAGGCGGCGCTGCCGGTGGCGGAGATCCGCCAACTCCTCGATCTCTTCGTTCGCCCCCTCGAACTCGTCCTCCTCATGGTCACGGCGCTGGTCGTGCTGGTGTCGGCGCTCGGCATCCTCATCAGCATGGTCGGCTCGTCGCTCGAGCGGAGCCGCGATGTCGCGATCATGCGTGCCCTCGGGGCACGCCGCGGCCATGTCCTGGCGACGGTCCTCATCGAGGCGGTGCTCCTGGCCGTCGGCGGGGGGCTGGTCGGTTGGGTGCTCGGGCATGGAGTCGTGGCGGCAATCGGACCGTGGATCGCTGCCAGCGCGGGGGTGAGAGCCGGGTTTTTCTCCTCGGCACCCGAGGCCGAGGCCCTCCTCGTCCCGTTCCTCGTGCTTTTGGCGATCCTCGCGGCCCTGCTCCCCGCCCTGGCCGCTTACCGGACCGATGTCTCCCGGTGGCTCCAGGGCCCCGGCTGAACGCTCCCGACCCGCCGCCCCGGGCACGAAGGTGGGGGAAGAAAACGAGCCGGCCGCGGGGAAGCGGATTTCCCCCAGCGTTCCTGGGCCTGCTAAAATCAGGCCATGAAACCCACCTCACGCTCCGCGCGCTTCTCCGGCCTCCTGCTCGCTCTCCTCGCCGCGCTCCTCGCCGGCCGGGTGCCTGTCGCGTCAGCCTGCCCGTTCTGTTCGGCCGTTTCGCTGACGTTCTCCCAGGAGATCGCGCAGAGCCAGGTCGCCGTGATCGCCCGGCTCGTCGAGCCCCCGACCTCGGCGTCGCTGTCGCCCCGGGCCGATGGCCCGCTCCCCAAGGGGCGGTTCGTGGTCGTCGAAGCGCTCAAGGGGGGCGAGCTGCTCGAGGGGGCGGAACTCCTCGACGTCGATGGTGTCCGCCAGATCGAGACGATCATGCTCGAGGTCAAGCCCGCCGGCACGACCTATCTCCTCATGGCCGTCGAACCCCCGAAGCTCGTCTGGTCGAGCCCGATCCCGGTCAGCGAGCGCGGGATCGACTATCTCAAGAAACTCGCCGACCTCCCGGCCAAGGGGGCCGATCGGCTGGCGTTCTTCCAGAAGTATCTCGAGGATGCCGACGACACCCTGGCGCGCGACGCCTACGACGAGTTTGCGGTCGCCCCGTACGACGATGTCCGCGGCCTCGAGAGCCGGATGGACCCGACGCAACTGCTCGCCTGGATCGAGAATCCGAAAGTGCCCGCCAACCGGCGCCGCCTCTACGCGACGATGCTCGGGGTCTGTGGCACGAAGGCAGATGCCGATCGGATCGGGGCGATCCTCGCCAACACCGATCCCGATCCCGCCAGCGCCGAGGTGCGATCGGGCCTCGACGCCCTCATCGCCTGCTACGTCACCCTCAAAGGTCCCGAGGGCCTCGACATGGTCGACACGCAGTTCCTCGACCGCAAAGGGCGCAACGTCCCCTTTACCGAGACCTACGCGGCCGTGATGGCGCTGCGGTTCCTCGGCGAGGAATCGACGGTGGTGCCGCGGGAGCGCGTTCTCCAGTCGTTGCGGATCCTCCTCGGGGAGCCGAAGCTCGCCGATCTCGTGATCGCCGATCTCGCCCGCTGGGAGGATTGGTCGGTCGTTGACCGGCTCGGCGAACTCTTCGAGAAGGCCGACGCCGACAACCTCTTCGTCCGCGAGCCGGTGGTCAACTACCTCAAGGCCTGCCCCGATCCCCACGCCGCCGAGGTGCTTGCGAAGCTCGAGAAGCTCGACCCCGAGGCGGTCCGTCGGGCGGCGACGCTGGCCGGATTTGCGGCGGCCCTTGCCGTGCCGAAGCCGGCTGAGGGTGCCCCCGCGGCCACCGAATCCGACGGTGATCCCGGCGACCCTTCCTCTCAGCCCGGAGGCGCGGCGCCTCCCGTGACGAGCCCGCCGGCCACCGAAGTCTCGGCGGCCGAAGCGGCGCTGGCCGCCCGCATCCCCCCGGTGCTCGGCGACGAGGATGCCACCGACGAGACCGTGGCGATCGATCCTGCCGGCATCGAGGCCGGAGACGAGCCGAAGGCGGCCCCGTCGACGCCCGCTGCGGCGGCCGGTGGATCGCCGCCGGCCGCCAATCCGTGGGTATCGACCCTGGGGCGGTGGTGCGGCGTGGCCTTCCTCCTGGCGGCCGTCGCGGCGCTGTCGCGGCTGGCGATGCGTTCCTCCGGCGCCGCCTGACCGGGCGCTGGGCCGTTGAATGAGGTCCACCCGTTCCGCGCGATCCGTCCCCTGTTCCCCGGGAAGATTCCATGGCTGCCGGTCTCTTCGATACACCCGAGTCGTCGGCCTCGAGCGATCTTCCTCCGATCGACGATGGCTATCGTGCCTTCGGAGGGGCGACGATTGCCGCGGCCGTGCTCGCGCTCCTCTCCCCCCTGGGCTTCATCGACTGGTGGCTCCTCACGGTGCCGGTGCTGGCGGCCGTCCTCGGGCTCGTCGGCTGGCGAGACATCCTCGCCCGCCCCGACGTCCTCACCGGCAAAGCCTTGGCGATCGGCTCGATGGTCGTCGGCAGCCTCCTGTTCGCCGGCGGCCTGTGGTATCAGGCGACGGTGTACGCCCGCGAACTGCCGCCGGGATTCGAGCGCCTCAACTACGCGTCCCTCCAACCCGGCGAGGGTGAGCCGGCGAACATGATCCCGGAGTCGGCGGTGAAGATGAACGGCCGCGACGTGCTTCTCAAGGGGTACATGTATCCCGGGAAACAGCAACGCGGTATCCGCCAGTTCCTCCTCGTCCGTGATCAGGGTGATTGCTGCTTCGGTGGCGATCCGAAGATCACCGACCGGGTGCTCGTGCAGATGACCGACAAGGAGACGATCGAGTACACGCCGCGGCTGCGGAAGATCGCCGGCCGGTTCTCGATCCGTCCTGCCGGGGCTGTCGACGTCGACGGCGGGGTGTTCTATCACCTGGAGAATGCCAGTGTCCGCTGACCTCCGAGCCCGCCGGTCGTGGGCCCTCGCCTTGCCGCTGATCTCCGTTGCGGTCGCCTGTGCGCCGGAAAAGTCGCCTGTCGCGCCGCCGCCAGCTCCGGCCGACAAGGCGCCCACGACCACAGCGTCCACCGCCGGCGATCCGGAGCAGGGGGCGGGCGCGGCTGAAACGACGGCCCCCGCGACGGCCCCGGCCGTTGTCGTCGCGGATGGGAAGGTGCGGGAGATCACGTTCGACGATCTCAAGCTGCCGCTGGAGAAGGGGGAGCCGTTCGATCGCGGCATCCTTCCGCCCGCGGTCGACGCCCTCCAAGGGCAGCGGGTGAGGATTCGCGGCTACATCCTCCCCAGCTTCCAGCAGCGTGGGATCACCCAGTTCGTCCTCGTCCGCGATAACATGGAATGCTGCTTCGGCCCCGGGGCGCTCCTCCACGACTGCGTCGTCGTGCGGATGCGGCCGGGCAAGTCGGCCGATTTCTCGATCCGCCCGGTGGCCGTGGCGGGATCGTTTCGGATCGAGGAGCTCAAAGGCCCCGACGGCAAACATCTGGCCGTGTATGCCATCGACGGCGACGCCGTCGAGTGAGCCCCTTCGGGCAGCCGTGAACCGCAGGCCGGCGTCTGTTACCATCGCACCGGCACTTGATCGGCACGCCCTCCGCGCCCTGCGGTGATCCCCACTGCCCGAATGCCCGCCATGCCCTTCGATCTCTCCTGGTTCTACGACATCCCGACAGCCCGGGCGGCGCTGCTCATGGTGGGGGCGTTCGTGGCCTTCTATTGGGCCGGGGCGGTGATCGTGCGGCCGATCCTGCGGATGTTCGTCCGCCGGGCGCCGGGGCTCAACGATCTCATCGGCTACATCCTCTCCTGCTTCTGCGTGTTTTACGGCCTCCTCCTCGGCCTGATCGCCGTCACGGCCTACCAGAACGTCGAGTCGGCCGAGCAGAACGTCACCCGCGAGGCCGCGGCCCTGTCGGCGCTCTACGAGGACGTCTCCCGCTATCCCGATCCCCACGGCCAGGACCTCCGCTGGCTGATCCGTGATTACACGCGCTACGTCATCAAATACGCCTGGCCGTTGCAGCAGCAGGGGATCATCCCGGAGGAGGGGACGATCCGTGCCGAGGCCCTCTTCGACCGGCTCCTCGACTTCGAGCCCAAGACGCCCGGTGATCAGATCCTCCATGCCGAGGCGCTGCGGCAGATCAATCACTTCCTCGAATGCCGCCGGCTCCGGCTCCATTCCGTGCGGGCTGGGTTGCCGCGGGCGATGTGGATCGTGATGTTCGTCGGGGCGTTTTTCAACATCCTCCTCTGCTGGATGTTCGACACCCGCTTCCTCACCCAGCTCGTCCTCGGCGGGATCCTCGCCGCCTACCTGGGCTTGATGATGTACCTCATCGTCGACATGAATCAGCCCTTCCGCGGCGAGGTGAGTGTCTCGTCGGAGGCTTTCGAAATGCTCTTTCAGCGCATGCTCGAGGACTGACATGCCGGTCCCCCCCAACACCCTCTCCCCCCGCCCTGGTGCTGGGCTCTCCCGCCGCGGAGCGCTCCGTTCCGGCGCGGCCGCGACCCTCGCCGCCGCGCGGCTGCTCGCGCCGTCGCTGTTTGTCGGGTGTTCCCTCGGCATTCCACCGCGAGCACCGAAGGTGCGGATCGGGCTGCTCCATTCGCAGACCGGCCCGCTGGCGATCGGCTCGACGTCGCTGCGCGACGTGGAACTCGACGCCGTGGAACGCTTCAACGCTGCCGGTGGGATCCTCGGCTACTCGATCGATCCCCGCGCTCCCGATCCCCGGTCGCGGACCGATCTGTTCCCCAAGCGCGCCGCCACCCTCCTCGATGAAGGGGCTGTGGCGCTGTTTGGCTGCTGGTCGAGCGCCAGCCGCAAGGCGGTGCTCCCGCTCGTCGAGGATCGCGACAGCCTGCTTTTCTATCCGGTGCAATACGAGGGGAACGAGAGCTCGCGCAACGTGATCTACGGCGGGCAGGTGCCCAACCAGCAGGTCCTTCCGGCCCTCGACTGGCTGCGGAGTGGGCCCGGGGGGGAGCGGAAGAAGTTCTTCCTCCTCGGGTCGGATTACGTCTACCCGAGGACGACGAACTTCGTCGTGCGGAAGTGGCTCGCCGGCACCGATGTGGAAGTCGTCGGCGAAGAATACGTTCCCCTCGATACCGAAGACTTCACCTTCGTGGTGGCCCGGATTCGCGAGAGCGGGGCCGACTGCGTTCTCAATACGGTCAACGGTGCCGGAAACATCGCCCTTCATGCAGCGTTTGCGGAGGCCGGGATCGATCCCGCGAAGGTTCCCCTCGTGTCGACGAGCGTCTCGGAGGACGACCTGCGGAGCATGCCGGCCGCCGACGTCGCCGGCCACTTGGTCCTCTCGAGCTATTTCCAGACCGTCGATACGCCGGCGAACGTCGCCTGGATGGCCGACTTCCGCCGCGAGTTCGGCGAGGATCGCGTCTTCGGCGATTCGATGGAAGCCGCTTGGTGCCTGATCAACCTCTGGAAGGCGGCGGTCGAGCAGGCAGGGTCGTTTGCCACCGAGGCGGTGCGGCAGGTGTTTGCCGCCGGGATCGGGTTGGATGGTCCGGCGGGACGGATGACGATCGATCCCGCCACCCAGCACGCCACGAAACACTTTCGACTCGGTCGGGTGCGTTCCGATCGGCTGTGCGACGTCGTTGTGTCGTCGGATGGTCCGCTCGCTCCCGACCCCTATCCGCAGGTCGCCTTTCCCGGTTGGAAGTGCGACTGGACGAAGGGTGGCCTCCAGCGCGGCCCGGAGGTGTCGATCGATGGTTGAGTTCGAGATCGAGGTCTCGGAGGGCTGCCGCTGGCTGAAGGTCGTCCTCGATGACGACGACGTCCGTACCGAGCGCGGCGCGCTCTATCGGATGAGCGGCGACATCGAGATGGACGTTCCGCTGCCGTCGCCCCGGGCGATGTGGGTGTCGATGTTCTCCGACGAGTCGGTGATCCGTCCCCGCTACGTGGGAACGGGGGAGCTCTATCTCGATTCGACGTTCGGCGGCTACCACATCTTCGACGTCCGGCAGGGTGAGCGCTGGATCCTCGAGCACCGTTGCTTCTGGGCCTCCGAAGGGGAGGTGAAACTCGCGATCCACCGCGAGCGCCTCTGGACCTCCTACTGGGCCGGCGAGGGCTTGCTTTGGTACAAGACGGCGCTGGTCGGGGAGGGGAGGGTGGTCTTGTGCGTCGACGGCCCTGTCGAGGAGATCGAACTCGACGACGAGCGGATCGTGATCGACGGGGGATTCGCGGTGGCCCGGACCAGCGGGATCACGATGCGGATGCATCGCCCCGCCCGCTCCTATCTCAGCCATTGGCTCTCCGGCCAAAAGCTGTCGTGCGTTTACGAAGGGACCGGCCGGCTGTTCATCTGCGCCGTCCCCTACTGGCGGCAGCGATTGCAGAAGTCGAAGGAAGCCGACTCCCTTGCGTACGGCTGACATGCGTGACGTCGATCCTCCGTCGGACAGGGGCCGCGGGATCGGTCGGCGGCTTTTCCTTGCTGCGGTGTTCTTCGTCCTTCCGGCGATCGCGGCCGAGGCCTGTCCGTTCTGCGGGCCGGTCGGAGACTCGCTGGCCCGACGCCGCGACACCGCCGGCTTCGTCTGCATCGCCGAGGCTGCGGAGAGGGCCCGGCCCGACGCCTCCGGGCTCCTCGCCGGCACCTTCCGGGTGATCCAGGTGCTCCCCGACACTCCCGGCCGCGTCGCCGGCGAGCCCCCCGGGCTCGTCACCGCCCGGGTTTTGGCGCCGGTGGAGGGAACGGCGGTGCTGTTCGGATCGGCCGAGTCGCCCCCACGCTGGACGGCGATGGCGGCCGACGAAACGCTCCTCGGGCATGTCGTCACGGCGCCAGCGATCACGCAGCCTGCCAGCGAGCGGCTGACATGGTTCGCGGCCAGACTCGAACACCCCGAACCGGCCATCGCCGACGATGCCTTCGCGGAGTTTGCCATCGCCCCCTTCCCTGCCGTCTGCGAGGCGGCGGCGGCACTGGCAAAGCGGCCGCTAGAGAAGTGGGTGGCCGATCCTGCCACCGAACAACGTCGCCGCGGCTTCTATGGCCTGGCGCTGGGGATCGTCGTGGCGGACGGATCAGCGGGCAGGACGGGCCTTTCGTCGGCACCCCTCCGCGCGGCGCTCGATGCCGGCGGCGGTGACTTCCGCGCCGGGGCTGACGGGCTGATGGCTGGGATCCTCGTGGCCGACCGGAGCGAAGGGCTCGATTGGCTCCTCGATCGGGCCGGGCCCGATCGGCCGGTCGATCAGCGCCAGCTCCTCGCGGCCCTCCGCTTCGCCGGCGAGTATCTGAGCCAGACGATCCCCTCCGCGCGGATCGCCGCGGCGACGGCGAAGCTCGCCCATAGCCCGGCGGTGGCGGCCGATGCGATCATCGATCTGGCGCGCATGGAGGCTTGGGAGGAGGTCGATGCCGTGGCGGCTTGGTGGGATGCCGCCGCCGATGACCCGCTCATCCGTCGGGCCGTCGCCGGGTATCTCGTCGCCTGCCCGTCGGCTCCGGCCCGGGATCATCTCGCCCGGATCGGCCGGGAGGATCCGGCGGCGCTGGCTGCGGCCCGCGCGGCGGCGGAATTGCCGCTGGGGCGCTGACAATCCCCCGCGACCAGCCGCGGAGGGCTACCGTCCCTGCGTTGCCGCGGCGTCGGCCGGAGTGCTGATGACGCGTCCGGAAGGGGCGCTGTGGGCTTTCCAGCCAGTGAGGACGTTGCCCCAGGGCTTGGCCGATTCCGTCGTGGTCTGCGAGACGGGCATGAGCACCGACGGCACGGCCGGTGGAAGCAACGCGGCGGCTGCGGGGCCGGCAGGCGCGGCCGGATTCGGCAGCGGGGAGGGCGTCGGAATCTCCTCGAGCGGATTGCCGCCGGCCGGAGCCTTGCCGTCGCCCGCTGGCTTCGGGGCGGGAGTCGACGTCTCCTCCATCGTGGCCGGATCACGGGGAGGGAGTTGACGGGCGTCGGTGCCGGCGCCGATCCCTTCGAAGTCCTGCGTGATCGGACCGCGGCTGAAGACGCCGGGGCGGGAGTGGCCGTAATCGAGAAACAGGCTGGCGTCCCGCTGCCGGGCACGGCGGTAGGAATCGAAGTAGGCCTTGCCGGGCCACGGGCCTTCGGCGAGGAACACGCCGTTGTATTCCAGAAGCGAGCCTTTGCGGAAATGGAGCTGGGCGATCGAGCGGTTGTAATCGACGACCGAGCGGTAGTAGGCGCTCTCGGCGTCGGCCCGACGGCGCTGGGCGTCGAGGAGCTGGTCGAGGGTCACGGTGCCGGCATCATAGGCCGCCTGGACCGCCTCGACCTGACGCTCGGAGGCCACGCGGCGGTTGAAATTGGTTTGCGAGAGGGCGAAGTTCGTGTCGACGTTCCGCACCGCTTCGACCAGCGCGTGCGAGACTTCCATCTCCTCGTCCTGGAGCCGGGAGCGTTCGCGGGCAAGCTGGAGCTGGTAGTTGCGGACGGTCGAGAGCTCGCGGCGGAAGCCGATCGGCATGAGAAACTGCGCCCCTGCCTGCCATTCCTGAAACCTCCCGCTGGAGAGCGTCGAGTAGGCGTCGGTGCCGTTGAGAGGATCGGTGCCGTTGGCGTTGTAGGGGGCGTAGTTCTGATTGAGGAGTTCCTGACCCATGCCGAGGAACCGGTAGTAGCCGTTCATGTCGAGCCGCGGGAGAAGGAGGTTTTTCGAGGCGAGGAGCTCGAGTTCCTTCTGCTTGATCACCCACTTTTGCCGTCGGAGCTCCGCCGACCGGGAGAGCGACTCGACGAGCGATTGCTGCCAATCGAACGTGATCCTGGCCGTCGTCGGCTCGTCGGAGGGGCGAATGAGACGGCCGTCGGAGGCCGAGAGCCCCATCATGTAGCGAAGCCGGTTCTCGCTGCGGTAGACGTCGGTCAGCGCGTTCTCGACGTCGCTGCGGAAGAAGAAATACTGTTCCCGCGCCTGGGCCTCCTTGTCGGCCTCGCCACCGCGCGACTGTTCGACATAAAGGGCGTGAACCTTCCGCCAAGCCTCCAGCGCACTGTCGCGGCCGGCCTTGCGGGCCTCGAGATTGCGGTAAGCGAAATAGAGCTCCCAGTAGGCCTGCTCGGTGTCGCTGACCATGTTGCGGACACCGATCTCGAAATCGGCCAGCGACTGGTCGGCGAGAACGCGGGCGATGAGCACACCGCGGAAGTTGGGGCGGCCGTTGATGTTGTTGAAGGCATCGGGGCCGGCGATCCGGTTGTAGGTCAGGCCCGCACCCTGGAGGAGGGGCTGGTTGAAGGTGAAGTCGTAGTTCGTGAGCCATGTCGACGGCACGCCGTCTTGGCGGATCGGGGAGTTGTTGTTGTCGTAGACGGTTTGATTCTGGATCCCGAACGTGCTGCCGGTCGCCGACACCTTGCTGATGCCGGTCGTCCACGTGCCGATGTCGCCGAGGAGTTTCTGCTGGAAGATCTGAGTCCCGATCCCACCGACGTTCTGGGGCCGATTTTGCCGGGCCCAGGTGAGCGAGCTGGAGAGCTGGGCATCGAACGACGCAAGCGCGCTCTCGACGCCGCGGAAGGGGTCGGTTTCGCTGATCGCCGGATCGTAGACGGTGGGATACGCGGCCGGGTTGGTGAGGAGCGACACCGCCGGCTCGCCGGCCTGGGGCCGCGGGCCACCGAAGCTTTGGAAGCGGCCACCGAGGCTCCTGAGCACCTTGCCGTTTTCGAGCGCTGTCCGGATCGCGTCTTCGAGCGAGACTTCCCACACCTGATCGAAGTTGGCGTTGGAAAGCGTGAGCGGCTCGATCGTGCCGGCCGCCTCGTCGAGGGGCTGGTGGACCGTGTCGGGATATTCGATCTTCTGGATGGCGCCAACGTAGTGCGAGAGGTCGCCGTCCTCGAAGAAGTAGAACGGCTGCCGCGGTGCGCAACCGCTGGCCACGAGCGTGAGGCTCGTCATGACCGCCCAGGCTCGTCGCAGCAGGAGGTTTGGCACGGTGGGGGGTCCGGCGTACGGGCTTTGAGATCGCGGTGAGGAAAGAGCTGCCGCTGCGCCCAAGGGGTTCGCCCGTCGAAGCCGACGGACCGATCCCGACGCAGTGCCCCCCGACGCTGCGTCCGACTCGCGTGCACTTGGGCGCAGCGACGGCAAAGGTGTTATCGTCGCCGTAACCGTCAAACTTCGGGGAATCGTCACCCCTTCCGGCAAGGTCGCCCGGCCCGGAAAGCTGGGCAAGAAGGTGGGCAGGAACAGAGCCGTGTCAGGGCCGGGGTGGGATCGCGTGGACCCCGGCACCCGGCCAGCGACTCGTCTGCACCTGGCGGATCTTGCTCTCGCCTTCCCCGTCGACCGAAACGAACCGCCCGGCGCATCCTGCCTCGTTTTCCAGGAACGTGCGGCCGCGGACCGGGCCGAGAACGTTGGCCGCGGTCGCCAGGGCGTCGGCGGCGGTGGCGTCGGGGGCGATCACCGTCACGGCCGCCGGCCCGTCGATGCCGATGCCGGTGCGCGGATCGACGATGTGGCTGTACCGTTGGCCGCCGATCAAGACCGACTGCCGCGCATCGCCGCTGGTGGTGATCGCCGCATGGGCGAGGAGAATCTGCCCGCTCATGGCCGCTGGGGTGCCGGGGATCGGGTCGATCGCGATCCGCCACCCTTCCTCCCCCGGTGGCGCTCCCGAGGCCCCGACATCGCCGGAGGCATCGACGAGCGCCGAGTCGATCCCCCGTTCTGTGAGGATCGCCAGGGCCCGGTCGATCGCGTAGCCCATGCCGATGCCGCCGAGATCGAGCCGCATCCCGGGGCGGGTGAGGCTGACGCCGCGGGGCTCGTCGACGAGGATCAGGCTCAAGGGGCCCACGGCCGCCCGGGCGGCGTCGAGCTTCGCCGGGAGCGGGAGGGCGCCTGAGCGACGCGACTGCCTCCACAGCGTCGTCAGCGGCCCGACGGTCGGGTCGAAGGCGCCGTCGCTCGAATCGCGGAAGGCCACGGCCCGGCTGAGGACTGTCCACAGGTCGTCGCTCACCGTTGCGGGGCGGTCGGTGGGAGCCGCCGCGGAGAGGCGGGAGAGCTCCGAGTCGGCCCGGTAGTCGGAGAGGATCGCGTCGAGCCGCTCGACCTCGTCGAGCGCCGCCGCCACCCCCCGCTCGCCGGCCGCGGGGGAAACGGCGTGGACCGTCACGGTCCAGAGCACTCCCATCAGCCGCCGGCCGCCGGAGATGCGGACCAGCGGCGCGGCGGCAGACGGCATGGTATTTTGCTTCATATGGAAACCTCGCCTCCCCCGGTTGTGATCCGTTTCGACTGCACGCCCCTGCGGGCCGTCGCCCGCGCCGAGGTGCCGGCCGAGGCATCGCCCCGGTTCCGCGCGCTTTTCGGGCGGATGCAGGCCGCGGTCGCCAAGCATGGCGTCCGCAATGCCTATTATCTCACCAACGCCTCCTGCACGTTCCGGTTCACCAATGCTCCGGAGCGGGGATGGGTGACTTTCGATGTCGAAGGGACGCTGCTCACCGACGATCTCGACACCCGCACGGTAGGGAGCGATCTGACGGTGAAGCTCGCCAAGGAGACGTGCGATTGGCTGACGCAGCCGGCCGTCGCCTGGCTTGACCTGAGCGTCCGCCGTGCGGTCGAGGCGGAGTTCGACCGCTACATCGCCGCCGGCGATTTGGGGCGGACGCTCGACCGACTGGCCCGCGAACAGGCCGACAGCGACGCTGCTGGCGGATTCCTCGGGATGAATCTGTAAAGAGCGCGGACGAAGCCATCCCTGGCCTTCGTCCGCTTGGTCGGCCGCAGGAAACGCCAAGGGTTTCCTGGGCCTTTCGACCGCCGCATCCGGCGGCGGTGTGTTTGATCCGCGTTCTGGTGGCTGCCGGCGGACGAAGCCATCCCTGGCCTTCGTCCGCTTGGTCGGCCGCAGGAAACGCCAAGGGTTTCCTGGGCCTTTCGACCGCCGCATCCGGCGGCGGATCACCACCGATGGTGGACCAAGGGTCGGATCGCGTCGTCGTAGATCGCCTGGACGGCGGCGATGGTGCGGGCGTCGAGGGGGGGAAGATCGGCTGCTTCGGCGTTGCCGCGCACCTGCTCAGGGCTCCGTCCCCCCGGGATCACGGTCGTGACGGCGTCGAAGGAAAGGATCCACTTGAGCGCGAACTGCGTCAGCGTGGCACCGGCCGGCACCAGGGGGCGGAGCCGTTCGACGGCGTCGAGCCCGGTTTCGTAGTCGACCCCGGAGAACGTCTCTCCCCGGTCGAACATCGCTCCCTGGCGATTGAAGAGGCGGTGATCCCCTTCGGGAAAGGAACTCGTGGGGGAGAACTTTCCGCACAGGAGACCGCTGGCCAGGGGCACCCGGGCGATGACCGCCACCTGCCGTCGCGCGGCCTGCTCGAAGAACAACTCCGCCGGCCGGAGCCGGAAGGCGTTGAAGATGATCTGCACCGACTGGACATTCGGGTACTCGATCGCCTTGAGGGCCTCCTCCACCTTCTCGACACTCACGCCATAAAAACGGATCTTCCCGGCCTTCACGAGCCCGTCGAGGGCCTCGAAGACCTCGGGGCGGTAATAGACTTCCGTCGGTGGGCAGTGGAGTTGGACGAGGTCGAGGCAGTCGACGGCGAGGTTCGTCAGGCTGCGATCGACGAAGGCAGCGAGGTTGGTGGCGTTGTAGCCGTCGGCGGTGTGGGGGGAGAGTCGGCGGCCGGCCTTCGTGACGACATGGAACGGCTCCGACCGTTCCCGGCGGAGGCGGGCAATGAGGCGCTCGGAGAGGCCGTCGCCGTAGACGTCGGCGGTGTCGAAGAAGTTGATGCCGGCGTCGAGGGCCGCATGGAGCGCGGCAAGAGATGCCTTCTCGTCGGCCCCACCCCACTGGCCCCCGCCGATGGCCCAGGCGCCGAAGCCGATCTCCGAAACATTCCACCCCGTCCGACCGAAAGTGCGTGTGTTCATAGTGGGTGAAGTGTGGCCGGCCGGCTGGGGCGGATTCAAGCGGGTGCTATCCTTTTCGCCATGACAACGGCACCCCAACCCCCGCGGGCGATCATCGTCGGCGCCTCCTCCGGCATCGGAGAGGCCGTGACGCGGCAACTCGCCGACGGCGGATGGGCCGTCGGACTCGCAGCACGGAGGGAGGCGCGGCTCGCCAATCTCGCCGACGAACTCTCGGCGCGGCACCCGGGGCGCACGGTCCTCCACAGGGCGATCGACCTTCGCGACGGCGACGCAGCGGTCGAGCACTTCGATCGGCTCGTCGCCGACCTCGGCGGCGTCGAACTCGTCGTCGTCTCTTCAGGCGTCGGCCACGAGAATGCGCCCCTCGACTGGCCCCCGGAAGCGGAGACGGTGGCGGTCAATGTCGCCGGGTTTACGGCGATCGCCGTGGCGGCGATGCGGCATTTCGAGGCCCGTCGGTCGGGACATCTTGTCGGCCTCTCCTCCCTGGCCGCCCTCCATGGCCATGGCGACGCGCCTGCCTACGGCGCGAGCAAGGCGTTCGTGAGCCGCTACCTCCAGGCGCTCCGCCACCGGGCCGCCGCCCGGAGGCTCCCCATCGCGATCACCGACATCCAGGCCGGTTTTGTCGACACGGCGATGGCGAAGGGGGAAGGGTTGTTTTGGGTGGCGCCGGTGGAGACGGCGGCCCGGCAGATCGTGGCAGCGATCAGGCGGAGACGCTCGCACGTCTATGTCACGCGCCGCTGGCGGATCGTGGCCTGGCTGCTGCGGATCCTCCCCGACAGATGGTGAATGGGGGAGGATCCTCCATCGGCGCTGAGGTAGAATCCCGTGGAGCGCTTGCCACGATCGGGTGAGCGGGCGGGGGTGAGGCGATGGCGGCAAGAAGGGGCGTGTGGAGCAGGGGCACAGCGGTCGCCGCGGCGATCGCCGGCGGCGCTCTCTGGTTCGCCGTCGGTTCTTTCCCTTCCCTCCCCGCGGCGGAGCCCGGGCCGGCCGCGGTCGATGAGGGCTTTGCCGACACGATCGCGCCACTGCTGGCGGCTCGTTGCCTGGCGTGCCACTCCGCCGACCACGACATCAACGGTGGCCTTCGCCTCGATCTTCGTGACGGTTGGGCACAGGGGGGCGACTCCGGACCGGCGATCGTGCCGGGAGAGCCCGACCAAAGCCTGCTGGTGCGGGCGATCCGCTGGGACCCTCGAGCGCCCCAGATGCCGCCCGACGGCAAACTCTCGGCGGAGGAGATCGCGATCATCGAAGCCTGGGTGCGCCGCGGGGCCCACGATCCCCGTGGCGGCTCGATCGGGCCGCGCACGCGTCTCCTGCCCGGCGCGGCGAAGGGGATGACGGCCGACGAGGGGCGACGGTTTTGGAGTTTCCTGCCGCTGGCGGATCCTGTTCCGCCGGAGGTGGCCGATCCCGACTGGAACCGTGATCCGATCGACCGCTTCATCCGCGCCCGCCTCGATGCCGCCGGCCTCCGGCCACAGCCCGAGGCCTCTCCGGAGCGCCTCCTCCGGCGGATCAGCGAGGACCTCACCGGCCTGCCACCGACCCCCGAGGAGACCGACGCCTTCGTCGCGGCGCATGCCAGCGATCCCGATGGGGCGGTGGCCGAACTCGTCGATCGCCTCCTGGCCGATCCCGCCTTCGGCGAACGATTCGGCCGCCACTGGCTCGATCTCGCCCGATTCGCCGAATCGAGCGGCGGTGGTCGCACGCTTCTGTTCAAGGATGCGTGGCGCTACCGTGACTGGGTGATCGCCGGCATGAACGCCGACATCCCCTTCGATCGGTTCGTCGCGGCCCAACTCGCCGGCGACCGCCTCGCCGCCGACGGTGTGGCCGACCCTGCCGTTGTTGAGGGGAATCTGGTCGCGAGCGGCTTCCTCGCGCTTGGCCCCACGAACTACGAGGAGCAGGACAAGGCCCAACTCCGCTTCGACATCATCGACGAACAGCTGGAGACGATCGGGCGCACCTTCCTCGGGCTATCGATCGGCTGCAGCCGCTGCCACGATCATCCCTTCGATCCGATCACGCACGCCGATTACCACGCCCTGGCCGGAATCTTCTCGAGCACGAAGACCCTCCTCAACGAGACCGACAACGTCGCGCGGTGGCTAGCCCGGCCGCTTCCCGAGCCGGCGCCGATCGCCTCGCGCCGCGCCGAGATCGACGCAGCAACGGCCCTGCTCAAGGCTGAGCGCACCACACTGAAGAAGGAGATCGCCGCCACTCCCCCAAAAGCCGACGGGGCAACTCCCGCCGCAACGCGCCTGGCGGAGATCGAGGACGAGCTCGGCCGCCTCGGCGCGGAGCTGCCGCCGCGGCCGACGGCGATGGTCGTCGAGGACCGCGCCGACGTGGCCGACACCTCGATCCGGGTCCGGGGGATCGAGAAGAATCGCGGCCGCGTCGTTCCTCGGGGCGTGCCGGAGGTGTTTGCCGTCGATCTCGCCATCCCGACTGGGTCGAGCGGCCGGAGGGAACTGGCGGCTTGGATCGGCAGGCCCGACTCGGCGCTTCCAAAGCGCGTGATCGTGAACCGTGTCTGGGGATGGCTCCTCGGCCGCGGCATCGTCCCCACCGTCGACAACTTCGGGGCCAGCGGCGATCCCCCCTCCCATCCGGAGCTCCTCGACTGGCTCGCGCGCCGCTTCATCGCCAACGGCTCGCGGCTCAAGCCGCTCGTCCGGGAGATCGTCCTCTCCCGTACCTATCGCCAGGCTGCGGCGGAGGGCTCCGCGGACGGGAATCAGCTCTGGAGCGGGGCCGTGCGGCGGCGGCTCGATGCCGAGCAGATCCGCGATGGCCTGCTTACGGCTGCGGGCCTGCTCGATCGGACCGTCGGCGGCCTGTCGATCGTCGGGGCCGGCGACATCGACGCCAACGACACCGCCGCGCAGACGATCGAGTATGGGTACGTCTTCGACGACGTCCGCCGCAGTGTTTACACCCCCGCCTTCCGCAACCGCCGGCCTGTGCTGTTCGAGGTGTTCGACTTCGCCGACATCAACGCCTCCACCGGGACCAGAACGAAGAGCACCGTCGCCTCGCAGAGCTTGTTTCTCGCCAATGACCCGTTCATCGTCGCCGCCTGCCGCGCCGTCGCCGGGCGGGTTCTTGCCGAGGCGGGCTCGGGGGAGGCGCGGATCGAGCGGGCCTTCAGGCTCCTTCTCGCGCGACGTCCCTCGGCCGGGGAGCGGGACGCGGCCACGGCCTTTCTCGCGCGCACCGACGGGGAATCGGAGGCCTGGGCCGTGCTCTGTCAGTCGATCGTCTCGAGTCCTGATTTCCGCTTTCTCGATTGATCTTTCAGACGCCATCGCCGTTGTTTGCTCCCGTGAGAGGTTTGCCATGACTGCTCCTACCGCGGCGTCACCGCTCGTCCTGTCGCGGCGTGCGGCGCTGGTGCGTGCCGGGTGCGGATTCGGAGCGCTGGCCTGGGCCGGCCTCAACGCCCGCCATGCCGCCGCCACGATCGGCCCGCACCTCCCCCTCCGCGCCAAGCGGATGATCTTCCTGTTCATGGCTGGAGGGGTAAGCCAGGTCGACAGCTTCGACCCCAAGCCGCGGCTCACGACCGACGACGGCAAACAGATGCCGTTTGCCGACCTCCGCAGCCTCGCCAAGACGGGGAAGAGCCCGCCGCAGCGCGTCATGAAACCGCTGTGGGAGTTTTCCAGGCGCGGGGAGAGCGGCCTTTGGGTGTCGGATCTCTTCCCGGCGATGGCGGGGATCGCCGACGATCTGTGCGTCATCCGCAGCCTTCACACCGAGGGGATCGCCCACGGCCCGGCGACGCTCTTCCTCCACTGCGGTGCCACCGCTGCCGTGCGTCCGTCACTCGGAGCCTGGCTCGATTACGGCCTCGGCACGGAGAACGACGATCTCCCTGGATTCGTCAGCCTTTCCCCCAGCCTGGGCAACGGAGGCCCCCGCAATCTCGGCACGGCCTTTCTCCCACCGATCCATCAAGGCACGGCCATCGGGCGGGCTGGCCTGCCGGCGCGCGAGAGCGGCATCCGCAACCTCGCGCCGCCGCGTGGCGGGCCCCTGGCGGCGGCCGGTCGCGATCTGCTCGCCGGGATCAGCGCCGCCCAGGCCGCCGAGCGCCCCGGTGACGCCGAGCTCGAGGCGGTGATCGCCGCCGGCGAGTTGGCAGCGCGGATGGAATCGGCGGCGCCGCGCGTCCTCGATCTCGCCGGCGAGACGGCCGAGACTCTTTCCCTCTACGGGATCGACGGTGGGCCGGCCGACAACTTCGGCCGCCAGTGTCTCCTCGCCCGCCGGCTGTGCGAGGCCGGCGTGCGCTTCGTCCAGGTCAATTACACCGACAACTCCAACAACCCGGCCTGGGATCAGCACTCCGACATGCCGAAGCATGCCGTCCATGCCCGCGCCACCGACCAGCCGGCGGCCGCTTTGGTGCGCGATTTGAAGCGGCGCGGATTGCTCGACGACACGATCGTGTGGTGGGGGAGCGAGTTCGGCCGCACACCGTACGCGCAGGAGAACGGCACCGGCCGCGATCACAACCCTGCAGGGTTCACCGTGTGGCTCGCCGGTGGGGGCTTCCGGGCCGGTCATGCCCACGGTGCGACCGACGACTACGGCCACCACGCCGTCGTCGACCGGATGCACATGCACGACCTCCACGCCACGCTCCTGGCGGCGCTCGGGCTCGACCACACGCGCCTCACCTTCCGACACGCCGGCCGCGATCACCGTCTCACCGACGTCGCCGGCCGCATCGAGGATCGGCTCTTCGCCTGAGCGGCAGCGCTCCCTTTCGCCCCGCTCGCGACCGCCTCGTACGGTCGGGCCGGCACTTTATCCACAGCCTGCTCGCCGACAATGACACGCGTCGTCCGTCGGAGGGGAGCGGGAGCGGCTTTCCGGTGGACGCTCAAGGGAGCGCTTCGAGATCGATCGTCGGCCGTTTCGTCGGTGGAGGATCGAGGGTGAAGACGCTTCCGAGCTTCACCGGCGGCGAGAAGAACCCACAGTTTCGCAGGAAAAAACCGTCCTGCTCGAGGCCGGCGGCGTAGTCGAGGCGATGGCCGCCCGAGGCGGTGGCATCGCCGTTGAACCGGGCGGTGCTGATGGGGTGCCAGGTGCCTTCGGTGTCCCGCACCCATTGGTTGGCATAGCGTCCGCGGCGGCCGACATTGCCGGTGGTGTCGAGGAAGTTCTCGAGAAAGGAATGGAAGCCGGTGAGGTGGCGATCGGTGCGCGGACGCTGGAACGAGGCGATCAACCGCCACGAGTCCCCCTCGCCGAACCAGGATGTGTAGGTCGTCGTACCGTCGCCAGCCGGCTCGACGCGGGTGAGGAAACGGTAGGTGAGTTCGGCCTTCCAAGGATGGACGAGAAAACTCTGGCCACCGCTCCCCTCGTTGCCGAACTCCCCCGTCCGCACGCCCTCCCCCTTGCGGAGCAGGATCACGCGGTCGGCCTCGGGCACTTTCGTCGGGTCGTCGGTCGTGAAAGGGCTCCAGACGGAGAACAGGACGCGCCGCTCGGCGGGCCCGTTGACCTGCATGCCGAAATAGCCTTCTCCGAAGCCGTTGGCCATGAAGAAGCTTCCCAGCGCGTCCTCACCCTCCGGGACGGTCACCTCGCCGTAGGCATACTCGATATCCTTCTCCGCCGGGAGCGAGTAGCCGAGGTGGACCGAGGGGCCGCGACGGCCCCAGTAATACATCGCGCCGTCGTTGGTGGTGACCGCCGTGACCGCGAGATCGGGCGTCTCCGAGCGGATCTGCAGCACCGGATTGCTCGCGAAGGCCCCCCCCTCGCGTCGCACCCCATGGACCTCGGCCTTGACGTAGCCGGGGCCAGCGAGGGAGAAGCGCCCGAAACGGGCGGTCGATGAATCGTCACCGGAAAGTTCGGCCGTGACGGCGCTGTCGCCGATCGTCAGGACCACTTCGGCGCGCCCGCCGGTCTCGGCCGAGACCAGTTCCACCTCCGCTTCGGTCGGCCGGTCGACATGGAACCAGACGCTCCAGGTCGTCTCGGCATCGTGCCATCGGACCTCGGACCCGCCGCGCTCGAGCCCGTCATTCGAGCCCGGTTTCGACGTCACCGCGTAGGCATTTCCACCGAAGGGAACGATCCATTCAGCCGCTCCGACCGACGGCGGAACGCCCCCCAGGCCGAGCATGAACGCGACGGCGAGCCACCAGCCGGCGAAGATCGATCGGCCGGCGCGATGGCCGTGAAGGACGCCCCGTCGGCTCGGAGCACGCTGATGTCGGGGCTCGGACACGGGAGAAGCGATCGGCATATCAGCTCTTTCGATCCGCGGACGCGAGAAACGACTCCACCCGCTCCAATCGCGTGGCATCGTCGGGGCTGAGGCGTTCCCGACCGAGTCCGAGGGCCTTGGCCCGGGCGAACGACGCGCGGGCGCCGGGAAGGTCGGAGATCTCGGCCTGGATCATGGCGAGGTGAAGGAGTTTGAGGGGGGAGGGGGAAAGGACGGCGTCGTTCATGTCCTCGAGCGCGAGAATCGTCTGCCCCTTCGCCAGTCGGATCAGCGCCCGCGTGTCGAGAATGTCAGGGAGGGGGCCGAGCTCCGCGATGGCCCTCTCGACAAACTCGAGCGCCTGATCGGCCGTCTCCGGGCGGGCGAGGATCCAGGCGAGATTGGCGGCCACGATGCCGGATTGGACATCCCCCAGGCCGCCGGAGGCGAGCAGTTGACGGTAGTCCCCCTCGGCTTCCGCGGTGTGGCCGAGGGCCTCCTTGGCGATCGCCGCCTGGAGCATCGTCTCGTCGGAGCCGGGGTTTTCCCGGCGTGCCGCCTCGATCCAGCCGCCGACCTGTTCGTCGATGGCGGGGTCGGACGCGGCCTCGGCGTGGCGGAGGATCACCGCCAGGGCCTCGAGGAACATCCCGACCGATACCTTCCCCCGAACCGTCCCCAAGAGCTCGATCGCCTCGGTCGTGCGATGCTGGCGACCGAGCGACATGGCCCGGGCGGCCACCCCATCCGGTGAAAGCGTCGCATAGCGCTCGAGGACTGTGTCGGCCGCTTCGGGGAAGCCGAGGTCCGTGGCGATCCGGGCCGCCGACAGCTGACGGGGAGCGCTCTGGGCGCTCAGCGGTTCATCGTCGAAGAGCTTCGCCACCACGCGTGCTGCCCGGTCACGGTCCCCTTCGGCCATCGCCAGCTTCGCCTCGAGGCGGATCGTCGCTTGGAGGTCGGGGGCCGATTCCTGGAGGCGGCGGAGCCACCCCTTCGCCTCCGTGAAGTCCTGCTCGTTGATGAACAGTTCGACGATCGTTCCGAGGACGGCCGTGCTCGTGTTGGCGGAGGAGGCGATGGCCCGTAGTTCGTCACGGGCCTTCACCCGGTTGCCGACGAGCGTCTGGACCCTTGCCTGGCTGATCCGTTCATCGATCGTCAGGGGGCGCCGCTTGGCAAGCGTTTCGAAGAGCGCCTGGGCCTGGCGCCAGCTGGCCGGATCGCTTCTGTTGATCAGCAAGCTGATCGCCAACGCCGTATCGTCGAGGTATTGCAGACCCTCGTCGTCGACGTTCTTCCCGAGGAGGTTGATCGCCTCCTGAAGATCGACGTAGCGGGGGCTGCCGGCGAGTTGGGAAGCGAGCGCGCGGCGGGCCCAGACGACCGTCGGACTCCCCTGCGCCGATTCGAGGGCGACGATCCTTCGCAATTCCGCTTGGGCCTCGGCAGGGCGCTTCCGGCGCACGAGGAGATCGACGAGACGCCGGGCGGCGATGAGGTCGTCGGGGGCCTTCTCGACGGCCTCCTTGGCCGCGCGTTCGGTCTCCTCGGGATTGCCCAGCGCCTCGTCGGCAGCGATCTCGAATCGTTCGCGGGCGTCACCCTCGAGCGCGGCCAGCGCCCGACGGGTCGTCTCCGCCGCGCGATCGCCGGCCCCCGCCGTGGCCTGCAGTCGGAGGAGCAACGACCAGGCCACCGCATCGTCGGGAGCCGCCTCCGTCGCGCGACGGCAGACCTGCTCGGCCTCGTCCAGCCGCTCGCAGGATGCCAGCAGCCGCGCGTACCAGATCAATTGCTGCACGTCTCGGCAATCCTCCGGCGTCAGCGAGGCGCCGATCTTCAGGGCGATGTCGGTGCGGCCGGCGCCGGCGAGGATCTGGGCGCGGATTCGGTCGATGGTCGGCCCACCGGCATCCCCGAGCGACGCGATCACCGGCGCCGCCTCGTCGAGCCGACCGGCGGCCGTGAGCAGGATGGCGAGCCGCCGCCGCGCGAAGGGCAAGGATTCACCGAGTTCGACGGCTCTCCTCAGGTGACCGATGGCGCCGCTGGGGTCGCCTTGGATCTCCGCGATCGCCCCCTGCATCCGCGGCACTTCCGACCATCCTTGTCGCTCGGCGCCTGCCACGGTGAGCAGGTCCCGGGCTTCTCCGAGAGCGGCCAGATCCTCGGCGGAAAGGGCGGCGGTGGGGGTGTCGGCGACTTGAAGGCCCTGCCGCTTCGAGCGGACGCCAACGATCTTCGACACGGCCGTGGCGAGCTTCGCCGTAGCGGTGGTCGGGCCGGCGGCGCGGACGATCTCGGCGGTCTGGCGGGCCACCTCGTCGACGGCATCGCGTTCGGCGGCGAGTTCGAGAACGACCTGGCGAACGGCCAGATCGTTCGGCCGTCGGGCGAGGAGCGTGCCGGCCACGCGTTCGGCGTCGCTGACGTTGCCACGGCCGACATGGATCGCGATCAACTGGCGAGCGCAACGGTCGGCGGCAGGGCCGGTCACTCGCCCCATCCGCGCCTCGAGATCGGTGAGCCATTCGCCAGCTTCGGAGGCAGGGCCGGTCGCCGCCAGCCTCGCCTCGGCCTCGAGAACCTCGGGAGTATCGCGGATCGAATCAGCGGCGCTCTTCAAGTTGGCCCGAGCCTCTTCGACCTCGCCGGCCGCGGCGAGGAGGACGAGACGCTGGGCGAAGAGCGAGGGATTCTCGGGATGGGCGGCGATGATCTCGTCGGAGGCGGCGCGGGCCTCGTCGAGCTTGTCCTTCGCGGCAAGGATTTCAATCTTCATCCGTCCGATTTCGATCGGATCGACGTCAGGCTCGGCGGCGATCCGGTCGACGAGCGCATCGACCTTCGTCCAGTCGCGGCGATCGGCATTCCGGGTCAACTGATCGCGGATCCGAAGGCGGAGGAGTGTCCTCGACAGCGCGGGATTGGCGGCGAGGCTCTCGGGGGAAGCCTGGGCGGCCAATTCCTCCGCGATCACCAGCGCCTCCTGCCAGCGCTGGGCCAAGTCGAGGGAGATCATTTCGTTGAAGCGCGCGCCGAGCGATTCTGGCGCATCGGCGAAGGCCCGCTTCCGGGCGTCGTTGGCCTGATCGCGCTGGCCGAGGCCCCCGTGGCAGGTGGCGATCGACAGGTCGACGCGGCGGGTCATGGCTGTGTCGGCGGCGACCTGCGGCCGGACCCGATCCAGGAGTTTCAACGCCTCGGTCCACTTCTGTTCGGACATGGCGACCATGGCCTCGGCCCACAGGATCGGGACGGCGTCCTTGCCGAGGATCGGCCGGGATTCGACGATCAGCTCACCGAGTTCGTCGATTTTTCGGACCTCGGCCAAGACGAAGAGGAGATCCGTTCTGAAGGCCGGACTGGAAGGGAAGTCACCGATCGCTTTGCGGAGGATCTCGATCGTTCCGTCGAGATTTCCCTTCTGCCGCGCGAGATAGGCCTTGGCCGCCGGGACCTCCGCGGAGTCGGTGGCCTCACCGAGCGGCCCGGCGAGGAGCTCCTCGGCCCGGTCGAGACGATTGCCGACGAGAGCCAAGCGCAGTTCGAGCAGCGCTGCGTCTTGGTCGTCGGGGTCAAGAACGCGGGCTTTCTCCACCGCCTCGAGCGCCTCATCTGCCTGCTGGTGTCCCATCCGCCATGTCGCCATGACCTTCCAGGTGCTGGCGTCGTCTGGGCCGACCTCCACCATCCGCTCGATGACCTGCCGGGCCGTCTTCGGATCACGGCGGTGCTTCTCGAGAAGCTCCGCGAGGGCGGCGAAAGTTTCGGGATGCCCCGGCGCGGGCTGGAACGCGGGGTCGAATTGTCGGGTGCGCCGGTCGAAGCCGGTGAGCGCGGCGAGGACGGTCTCCGCCTCGTCAAACTCCCCTGACTGAGCCGCCGTGGCGGCGTACATGCGGTCGATCCGCCGGGTGTCCTCGTCGGACTCGTCGGATGTCCGCCGCTCCCGGATCATGGCAAGGTGCTTGTTCGCGGCAAGGATGGAATCGGGATCGCCCATGCGGCCGAGGAGGGTTGCCAGTTTCTCGCGGAGGGGGTCGTTGTCGGGATCCTTGCGGACGGCGATCTCGAGCGCTGCGACCGTGGCGGCGACGAAGCGGGCGTTCGCCTTCCCTGCATCGACTTGCCGGAGGAGGAGTTCGGCATAGTCGCGTTGCCGTGGGGCGTCGTCCGGCCGGAGCGCGACATACCGAGCGAGGAGACGGATCGCCTCCTCGTCGTTCCCCTCGTCCATCTGCCGCTTGGCCTGACGGGCCATGTCCTCGGCATTGCGCCGCACTTGGAAACGATGGAGCAGGTAGGTGCCCGCCGCGCCGCCGATGAGGAGGAGGAGGACGGCGATGAGGAGCGGCACGTTCACACGTCGCATGGCGGAGCCTACCGGGGCTGAGGGAGGGAGGAAGGCAGGGAGGCAGGGAGGGGCGACAGATGAATAGATTCTACCGCCTCAGCACGCCGCCGCACCGGGGGCGGCTCCACCTCCGGGGGGACGGCTTTTCTCCCTGCTGGCTACCGGGCCGGTCCCGGCACCATCCACAGGAGCGGGCCGGTCTGCAGCCAGACGAGAATCCCGACGAGCACCGCCAAGGCGAGGCTGTGGGGGAAGACCCGCCGCAGGATAGCCCCTTCCTGGCGATCGATGCCGGTGGCGGTGGCGGCGACGACGATGCTCTGGGCGTCGATCATCTTCCCCATCACGCCACCGGTGCTGTTGGCGGTGCAGATGAGAAGCGGATCGAGTCCGAGCTGCTCGGCGGTGACCCGCTGGAGGCTGCCGAACATCGCATTGCTCGAGGTGTCAGAGCCGGTGAGGGCGACCCCGAGCCAGCCGAGGAGCGCCGCGAACAACGGATAGGCGGGGCCCGTGCGCGTCATCGCCAGGCCGAGGATCACGTCGGTCCCCGAGTAGCGGGTGACGAAGGCCAGCGCCAGCATCGCCGCGATCGTCACCAGCGGGATGGAGAGACGGGCGAGGTTCTCCTTCCAAATCCTCCAGGCCCGCCGCGGGCCGATCCCCAGCCAGGGGATGGCGACCAGGGCCGCCAGGAGGATCCCGGTGCCGGCGGCGGAGAGCCAGTTGAGCCGGTAGACGGCGCGCTCGAGTTCGCGGTCGAGAGGCGTCGCTGGCGCGACCTTCGCGACCGCCTCGTGGAGACGGGGAACGGGGAACTCCGGAGCGACCGCCGCACCCGGCACGACACCCGCGAGGACGCTCTCCGGTTTGGCCTCGAGGGCGGATTTCACCGCCGGCAATCCCCAGGCGAACACGGAGAGCGACAGAAATACCCACGGCATCCAAGCCCACACGATCCTACCCGGCGGATCGATCGCCTCCGAGGCTCCCGTCAGGTTTGGCCCAACCGCCGCGCCGTAGCGCCAGCAATCCCGCGGCTGCCACACCCGCATGAAAGCCGCCAGGCAGGCGAGGCTCACAAGCCCGCCGACGACATCGACAAGCGCGGGGCCGACGAGGTTTGCCACGCCCGCCTGCACCAGCGCAAACGACGCTCCGCAGACGAGCACCGCCGGCCAGACGCCGACGAGCCCCCTCCAGCCTGACATCGTCACCACCATCCAGGCCGGGACGACGAGCGAGAAGAAGGGGAGTTGCCGCCCCGCCATCGCCGAGATCGCCTGTTCCTCGAGGCCGGTGACCTTCGCGAGGGTGATGATCGGGGTGCCCAGGGCACCGAACGCGACCGGAGCGGTGTTGGCGATGAGTGCGAGACACGCCGCCTCGAAGGCGGGGAACCCGGCGCCGGTGAGGAGCGCCGCCGAGATCGCCACCGGCGCCCCGAAGCCGGCCGCCCCCTCGAGGAATGCGCCGAAGGAGAAGGCGATGAGCAGCGCCTGAATGCGGTGATCGGCCGAGAGCCTGGTCACCGATCGCTTCATGACATCGAGCGCACCTGCCTCCACCGACAGGCTGTAGAGAAACATCGCCGCGACGATGATCCACCCGATCGGGAACAGCCCGAAGCAGGCGCCGTAGAGCGTCGCTGCCGCCGCGGCATCCAGCGGCATGCCGACGACGCCGACGGCTACGCCGAGGGCCGTGAGCAGACCGGCGAGGGCGGCGCGCTGTGCCGACCACCCGCAGCCGGCGAGCAATCCCAGCAGCACCACCAGCGGCAGCATCGCCACGAGCGTGGAGAGAAGTGGGGAGCCGAGCGGGTCGTAGACATGATCCCAGACCACGGCTTCTTCCTGAGCGTTCAGAAGGCGACGAGCATCGCGGCCAGCCCGGCGATCCCCACGACGATGAGACCGGCACCGAGCCAGCGCGCGATCGGGGGGCGGTCGGAATAGCGGTAGTCGTCTTTGGAGACCGCCTTGAGGACGAGCCGGTGCTCCCACATCCCGGCGAGCGTCGCCACGATCCCCAGGGCCATGAGCGTCGCCCCGTAAAACCGTGTCTTGAGCGGCGAGAATCCGCCGCCGTCGAGGCTCACCGCCGCCTGGCCGAAACGCTCGATGCCGAAGCCGAGGCTGACCATCGCCAGGCTCGTGCGAATCCAGGCGAGTAAGGTGCGGTCAGCCGCCTCCCGGTTGCGCTCCCGGGCAAGCTCGGTGCTCACCTCCGCGCCATCCTCGTCGCGGCGGCGGCGATCGGTCGGGTCCGGTCGATGTTTCATACGGGAGAGAATAGCACGCCGCTGCTCATTCCACCTCCAGGGCGATGGCGCCAGAGTGGGCGGAGAACTCCGGGGCATAGCGACTGCGGATCGAGGCGAATCCGCTCGAGGCCGTGCCCCGGTGCGCGGCGCGGAGCGAATACTCGAAGACGTGCGTCCCGCGTGGCAGCCGCTCGAAGAACAGCTGCGTCGAGGCATCGCGGACGGCGAGATACCAGCCGGCCCCATCGGCCCACCGCCACCCCGAGAGGACGTCGACCGGCTCGGTGAGGCTCGGGCGATGGTCGGAGAGCTCGAGAAACTCGTAGTCGCGATCGCTCGTGACCACGAGCCGCACGACGAGCTCGTCCCCCACCTCCACGCGCGTCGTGCCATCGGCCGCCGCGGCCACGAGTTCCGGCCCGGCCTTCGTCTGCCGCTTCACAAACAGCTGCTTGTCGATCGCCAGCTCCGCTCGCCCCACCGCCGGGACATTGGCGATGTCGTCGAGATACTGCCAGTGGACGCCACCGAAGGCGAGCCCCTTTTCCTTCCGCGAGAGCGTGACATTCCCCATCCTCGGCTCGATCTCGCGGCGCGTGAAGCGCGTCTCGATGAAGCCGGTGCCGGCCTCGGCACGAGGCGCGCCGTCGTTCCCCGGCGCGATCTTCTCGCCGCCGACATCGACGCTCACGAGCTCCGTCGAAGCGAGGAGATCGGCGCCGCGGCCGAGGAGCGCGCCGACGGCATCGGCCGTGGCCCGGTTGCCGCGCCACTGGCTCGTGCGCTTCTGCGAGAGGAGCCAAACTTTGAGCGCCTCGACGGCCTCGCGGTCACCGGCCACCTCGTCGAAGGCCTCGATCATGACTCCTTGAGTCTCGATCGGCGCCGCGGCCCACTGCCACCAGGCCGGGTGGGGATCGCGCCACCACATCCCCTGCCAGGCATCCTTCTCTTCGCCCGGCCTCACGTCGGCATCGACGGCGCGCTGCCGGAGGCTGTCGAGGATCGAGAGGGCCGTCTCGCGGTCACCCGATCGGAACAGCGCGATGGCCAGATGCCCCTGCGAGCGGCGGGCGTCGACCTTCATCCAGGTCGTGCGTGCGTTGTCGCGCCAGAACTCGATCGCCGCGGCGGCCTCGCCTTGCGGCGGCATGTCGGCGGCGAAGAAACTGCGGGCGTAGAGGGCAAGCGCGACACCAGAGTCGATCGTCGGTTCTCCCTTGCCTCTTTTTTTCGCTTCATTCCGCCACTCGACAAACTGACCGTCGAGCCAGGGGAGCGTGGCGAGCGCCGGTTGAATGTCGAGATCGACCCCGGCGGCCCGGAGCCGGCCGAAGCCCGCGAGGATCGAGAGCGTCACCGGCGTGCAGGTGCGTCCGCCGGGGAACCAGGGCCAGCCGCCGTCGCCGGCCCGCATCCCCTCGAGGCGCCGCAGGGCCGAGGCCTGTTCGTCGGCCGCCCGGTTGGCGTCGAAGAGGAGGCCGATGCGATGCCGCGCCTCGCGCTCGTCGACCGCCTCGCGCACCCACGGCGTCTCGGCGAGGAGCGTCTGCATGAGCTCGGAGTTTTTTTCGAGCGGGCTTTCGAGCGGCTTCTGTCCCGGCGGGGGATTGCGCCACTGTTCGAACGCTGCCGCGATCCGCGCGTCGGAGCGGGCGATGTGCCCGGCCCAGGCGTTGGCGTAGAGCCGCGTGAAGAGCGTTTCGACGCTCTCGTCGGTCGGCTCGGCGATCGACGGCAGGGCGAGGACGGCATACCAGGCGGGATTGGATGCCGCCTGGACGACGAGCGACTGGCTGGCGATCGAGGGATGATCCTTGACGTTTGCGAGCCGATGAATAGTCACCGTTTTCGAGCCGGGGCCGCGGAGCGTGATCGGCACCGATTCATCGACGAGGACGCGCCGGGAGAGGACCGGCAAAAACGCCTCCTCACCGTCGGCGGCCCGGCCTGCCGAGCCGGTGGCGAGATAGCGCAAGGTCTCGGTGCCATCGGCCACGCGCACCCGGAAGACCACCGGCTTCGACTGCCCGGCGGCAAGCTCGAAGGGCTGCTCGGCCGGTGTCTCTAGCAGGGCCTGGCGCGAGTCGCCGGTGCGGGCGTCGAAGAGCTCCAAGCGGACTTTTCCCGCAAGGGAGCCGGTCGAGCGGTTGCCGACCTTCACCGGGATCTCGACGACGTCCCCTTCGCGGAGGAACCGTGGCACGACCGGCTCCACCATCAGGTCCTTGGCGGCCACGGCAGTATCGAGGAGCGTGCCGGAACGGAGGCTCGCGTCGTGGGCGAGTGACTTGAACTGCCAGGTGGTGAGCGTGTCGGGGAGGGTGAACTCGATCGTCACGCTGCCGTCGTCGTTGCTCGTGAGGGCCGGCAGAAAGAAGGCCGTCTCGACGAGGTTTTTCCGGGGCGGCGGCGGAGCGGCGGCAGCCGTGTTGGCCGCTGGCGGTGGGCCTTCCCCGTCGCCCACAGCGGCGAAGTCCATCTCGAGGCCGAGGGCGACCGGCGCTCCCTTGGCCATCATCCGGCCCGGGGCCGCGTCGGCCATCATCGCGTCGGCCATCATCGGCGCTGCCGGCATCGCGCCGCGCATCATCGGCATCATCCCGCGGCGGTTGAAGCCGAAGAACTGCATCGACTGGGGGCCGAACGGATCGCGGAACCGGCGCCAACTGATGTCCACCGGCACCTGCGGCACGACCCAGCTTCCGACGATCTGCTGGAGGACCTCGGGCCGATTGCTGAACAGCGTGTTCACCGGGGAGCTCTCGCGGCGGAACAGCCCGGAGAGCCCGGGGGGCCAGGCGAGCGGGGCGAGGGCATCGAGCGACTGGTCGTAAAGCGTCGCCACGATCTCGGCCGGCACCCCCTTCCCTGCCCCGTCGAGGGCGTCGTCGGCCGACTTCACGCGCGCCCGCCAGATCTCCTTCGCTCCCGGCTCGACGCGGCGGGTGAATCGCTCCCAGGCGATCTCGAGCCGCTTGTTCGTCCAGGGGACGTCGATCACCTGCTCTTTGAGATGGAGCCGGCCGTCGCGCACCATCCAAGCCCGCAGCGTGAAGCCGCCGCGGTGGTCGTCACCAACCTCGACCCGCACCGGCCATTGCGTCCGCCCTGGCTCGGTCCAGTGGCGCGAAAGGAGCTTGCCGTCGCGCAACACCTCGACGAGCACGCGGCCCTCGTCGTAGCCAGTGGCGACGATCGCGTCGAAGGTGCTTCCCGGTTGGGCGGTCGTCGTCGCCGCGGTGAGCATGAGGGGGCGCTTGATCACGGAAGCCGTCGATTCGGGGGCGACGACTTCGATCGTGTGGCGGTCCTTCACGTCGGGGGTGCCGTTGGCTCCGGCGACGACGAACTCCGCCCGGTAGATGCCAGGGGGGAGCTTGACCTTCGCCACCGCTTTGCCGGTGACCCCGTCGGTGGTGACATCGAGCTTGAAGACTTCCGCGCCGCTCTCCCAGCCCTCGGGATCGTTCGGATCGAGGCTGGGAAGGGGCGCTGGCAGCCGCCCCGGCTTCGCTCCGCGCTTGCCCCCGGGGAGAGGGCGAGCGGCGGGGCGCGGGAGGACCGAGGCGAAGGGCTCGAGGAGGTCGCCGCGGAGCGGCTGCTCGGGCTGGACGAGGCGATGGATCGCGAGCGTGCCAGTGGCCGCGCGCGGCTCGTCATCGAGCGACTGCGTCGTGACGGTGATGGTTACCTCCGCCGGCGTGCCATCCGGGCCGGTCGCCTGCCAGGCCTCGGCCTTGAGATCGGCTTGGAGCGGCGCGTAGCCGGCGCGGACGGCCCGATCGGCGACACGCGTCTCGCCTGAGGGATCGGTGACGTCGGCGATCACCCGGTAGGTGAACACCGGCAGGCTGTCGACCGGCACGCCACGATCTGGCTTCGCCGGAAACTCAACGGTGAACTTTCCATCGGCATCGGTCGTGGCGCTGCCGCGGGCGATTCGGGCCGGGCCGCCGTCGAACGGGATCCACGGAAAGAACCAGCGGCACCAGGGGGGAAACCGCATCTGCCGCTCGACCCGGTAACGAACCTTCGCGCCGGCCACCGGCAGGCCGGTGTAGGTGGTGGCGGTGCCGACGAGGGACACGGCCTTGTCGATGACGACGGGGTTTCGTGGCGCGGCGAGTTCGACTTTGAACTTCGGCCGCTTGTACTCCTCGACGCGCACCCCGAGGACACCGCTTGCCCCCTCCCCCTCGGCGATGATGGTCCATTGCCCCGGCAGGGCACCTGAGGGAATGGCAAACTCGCCGTGGAACGAGCCGGTCGCATTCGACGTCTGCCTCTGCCGGGAGAGCTCGCGGCCATTGGCATCGCGGAAGGTGACGCTCACCGCGCGGTCGGCCAGCGCCCGGTAGTCGCGCTTGGCCCGATCGGCATGGGCGAGGATTCCCTTGTAGCGGACGATCTGCCCGGGGCGGTGGATGCCGCGGTCGGCCATGAGGATGAAGCTCGCATGCTGCTGCGGCTGCTCTTGGTGCCAGACCGAAAGCGGGTCGGAGGCGATCTCGTGCAGGGCACCGTCGAGCGTCGCTGCGAACTGGAGGAGCGTTTCGCGCTGTGGCTCGATGGCGAGCTCGTAAAAACCGTCAGCGTCGGTGGTCACCTTGCCGGCCGGCTCGAACGGCGCGGGGTTGCCGGCTTGGGCACGGACGAACGCTTGCACGCTCACGCCAGCCAGCGGCTTTCCGGAGGCGCTGTCGACGACATGGCCAGCCAGCGGGCCGCCGGCACCGGGGGAGACGCTGGTGCGCTGGACCACCGCCAGGCGCGTCACCCACACGAGCGTCGTGGCCACGACGTTGTCGTCGGCGCCGAAGTCGGCGTCGGCGCTCGCAAGCACCCAGTACGCGCCGGGGGGGAGATCCTCCGGCGCTTTGATGTCGTGGGTGTGGTCGCGGAGGTTGTCCGTGGCAGGGAGGTCGACGGCGAAGGCTTTCAGCGGTGCGGCCGCCACGAGCTTCGCCCGATCGCCGTCATCGAGCCACTGCCACTGCGGCTTGCCGGCGCGGAGCCGGGCGAGCCAATCGGCCTTCACGATTCGGACGTGGACCTTCGCGAGGTTTTTGAAACGAGCCCGGATCGTCGGCCAAGGGGCTGTCCAGGTGCGCTCGGTGAACAGCTCGAGCGTCTTGCCGTCGATCTCGGCGACGAGATTTTTGCACAGCTTCCCCCCTGCGGATTCGGGATGCGAGGCAGCGCCGGCGGCGGCGATGGCGCGGGCCTTCACCACCGCGTCGTCGTCGCTCCCTTGGCGTACGATGCCCGCCAGCCGATGCCGGACCATCGCCGCGACGTCGTTCTCGCCACAGTCTTCAAGCAAGGCTTCGAGGGCCTTGGTCGTTCGGGCGTTGCGATCCTCATCG
>CAJBCV010000070.1 GCA_903951635.1 uncultured Planctomycetaceae bacterium | reverse complement strand
CCGGCACCGGTACCCCTGCCGCGCGCCGACCGCTGCCAGCCCCCCCGCACGGCACAACAGGCGCCATCTGTCACCGCGCCAGTCGCACCCAAGAAAGTCGACGCGGCCGGACGATGTTCCCTGTACCGCACAAATTGCCTAGCCCACGAAAACCACCCCACCTCAGCCGACCACGACGGCAGGCGGTGACGGCCTCGGGCCGCGGTGGTTGACAGACGTACAGTGACACTTGTAGAGTCGCTCCATCACATCCAACAGCCCAGGAACGGAGTCTCCCATGCTGGTTCTTTCACGGAAGCAGAACGAACGGATTCGAGTCGGCGATTCGGTCATCGTGACCATCGTCCGGGTGAGTGGCGACAAAGTACGGATCGGGATCGAAGCCCCTGCCGATGTCCGCGTCCTCCGCGACGAACTCCACCCGAGTGGCCTCGAGGCCGAGCTCGCCGTCGCCCACGAGCCGGTGGGGACGGAACGGGTCATCGAGTTGCGACTGGCGACGGCCGGTTGATGCAGGCTGATGTTTGAGGGGCACCGGGAGACCATGGCTCATGACCCCCACCCCCGGTGAGCCCGCCCCACCACGACAGGCCGGTGGCGCGGGACGGCGTTGGTTACGCCGTCCCGCTGCCGCCGGATTGCTCATGGTCGGGTTGATCATGTTCGGCCTGCTCGCGGCAGGCTACGTCCTCCTCCATGTCAGCCCTGCCGGCATCCGCGGGGTCGTTCCAGCCGGGCCCGAGGGGGAGCGGGCGGCAGGGCGAATGATGTCGAAGGCTTCGTCCCTCATGGCGGGCCTCGACCGGCCCGGTGACTGGGGGGAAGCGTTCACCGAGGCCGAGGCGAACGCCTGGCTTGCGATCGACCTTCCCCGCCATGCCCCAAGGCTCCTCACCGGCGGGATCTCCTCGCCCCAGGTCCGATTCCTCGACCGCCGCGCGGCGTGCTCGGCGATCGTCTGCTACGGCCCGCTCTCCGCGCGGCTCTGGGCGATCCTTGATGTCACGGTCCGCACCGACAATCTTCTCGCTGTCGGCGTCGATTCCGCGGGGCTCGGCGCGATTCCGATCCCTCCTGGCATGGTGCTGCGGGCGATCGCCGCGCGGGCAGAGGGGGCCGGTGCCACGACGGAAATCCGTCTCCTCGACGGAGGCCCGGTGCTTCTGGTGCACCTGCCTGGGCGGACGAAGACGACATCGGGCGAGCGGTCCGAGTACCATCTTGGGGGTGTGCAGATCACCCCCGGTGAGGTGGTGCTGGCGGGAACGACCCGGAGCCTCCCGCGCTGACGGACTTTCGATCGGGCCGACACCGGCCGTGGTCGGCTCGAGGTGCCCGGGAACGGGCCAAGGGTTTTCGGGGGCCGCCTCCGGCGACGAGCCTTTCACTTCATAGCCTGCGAACAAGGATCCTGCTTGATGACGACGCTGCGTTTCCTCGGGGCCGCGGGAACGGTCTCCGGTTCCCGCCATCTGCTCGAACACGAGGGGAAGAGAGTCCTCGTCGACTGCGGCCTGTTCCAAGGGGAGAAGCGCCTCCGCGAACGGAATTGGGAGCCTTTCCCGATTCCTCCCTCGTCGATCGAGGCCGTCGTCCTCACCCACGGGCACATCGATCATTCCGGTTGGCTGCCGCGGCTGACCCGCGAGGGATTCCGGGGGCCAATCCTCACCTCCCGGGCCACGGCCGATCTCCTCGGCCTCCTCCTCTACGACTCGGCGAAGTGCCAAGACGAGGATGCGGCCTACGCCAACCGCAAGGGCTACTCGAAACACCACCCCGCGCTCCCGCTCTACGACGAGCGGGACGTCGAGAAGACACTCCGGCTCGTGAAGCCTCTCGACCGCGAGACCTGGTTCTCCCCGGCCAAAGGAATCCGGGCCCGGTTCCATGACGCGGGCCACATGCTCGGAAGCTCGTTCGTGGAGATGGAACTCGACCGCAAACCCTCGCCGCTCCGCTGCCTCTTCTCCGGCGACGTCGGCCGGTACGACGCCCCGCTCTACAACGATCCCGTCCCGCCCCCTCCCTGCGACGTGCTGGTCTGCGAGAGCACCTACGGCGATCGAGACCATCCGGCGAGCCGGCCCCTCGACGAACTCGAGGCCGTGACAAAGGAGGCGATCCACCGCGGTGGCATGATGCTCGTGGCCTCGTTCGCCATCGGCCGCTGCCAGCAATTGGTCTATCTCCTCCGCACGCTCATGGCGGCCGGGCGGCTCCCCGAGATTCCTGTCTGGATCGATTCGCCGATGGCCGTGGAAGCGACCGAGGTGTTCCGCCGCCACGTGGCAGAACACGATTTCACCGAGGCGAGGATGGAAGGTGTTTCGGAGTCGCTGGTCTCCCCCTGGGTGCGGATGGCACGCACCGCCGAGGAGTCGAAGGCGATCAACGGCCATCAAGGGGCCGGGATCGTGATCGCCTCCAGCGGCATGATGAACGGCGGCCGCATCCTCCACCATCTTGCCCGTCGGCTCCCCGATCCCCGCACGACAGTGCTCGTCGCCGGCTTCCAGGCGGCCGGCACGCGGGGGCGAACGCTCGTCGAGGGGGCCGAGTTCCTCAAGATCCACGGCCGCGACATCCCGGTGCGGGCAGCCATCCGCCGCGTCGATGCCCTTTCCGGCCATGGTGACCGTCGCGAGATCGCCCGCTGGCTCGGGAGCATGGCACCGCCCCGGCGCGTGTTCCTCGTTCATGGCGAGCCACCGGCAGCCCACGGGATGGCGGATCACTTGAAAACGACGCTCGGCTGGGAAGCGACCATCCCCGCGATCGGCGCGTCGTTCGATCTCGCGGCCCTCTGAGGCTGGGTTCTCCGCGTCGTTTCCTTCCACCGGCTTGTTCCCCTCGCGAGCACCCCCTTCCCAATGCCCAAGCGAACAAAACCCGACGTTCCGACGCCCTCCCCGGCAGCCGAACCGAAGCCAGCCGAGCCGGTGAAGACCTGCGCCATCCTCCCCGATACGACGCTTGGTGACGATGTCGCGCTCGTGGCGGAGAACATGGAGGCGATCCTCGCCAGCCCGAGCTACAGTCTGGCGCAGCACGACCGCATCCTCATGGATCGCCCCGAGACCCGTGGCGTGCGGATGCTCCTCGAACTCCACAAACCGGAGCTTGCCTTCCAGGAACACCGGATCCATTCCACGGTGATCGTCTTTGGCGGCACGCAGATCGTCGAGCGCGGCGCCGCAAAACGCCGGCTCACCGAGGCCCGACGGGCCGCGCAGGGGAACCCTGAATCTCCGAAACTGAAGCGCGACGTCGAGAGAGCCGAGAAGCTCCTCTCCCGCAGCCACTACTACGACGCGGCGAGGGAGTTTGCGAAGCTCGTTTCGATCGACAACCAGTGCGACGACGCCCGGGATTTCGTCGTCGTCACCGGCGGCGGCCCGGGGATCATGGAGGCCGCCAACCGCGGCGCCTTCGACGTCGGCTGCCAGTCGATCGGACTCAATATCAAGCTCCCCGCCGAACAGCAGCCCAATCCCTTCATCACGCCCGATCTCTGCTTCCAATTCAAGTATTTCGCGTTGCGGAAGTTCCACTTCATCCTCCGCGCGGCGGCGGTGGTCCTCTTCCCAGGCGGGTTCGGCACGCTCGACGAGATGTTCGAGACCCTCACCCTCCGCCAGACCCACCGCATGCAACCGGTGCCGATCATCCTCTTCGGGCGCGAGTACTGGTCGAAGATCATCGACTTCCGGCAGATGGCCGACGAAGGGGTGATCTCCGACGACCACCTCGATCTTTTCTCCTGGGCCGAGACCCCCGAGGAGGCCTGGAAGCAGATCGTCGACTTCCACAGTGCCAAGCCGAAGGGCTGACTTGCAGCGGAATCACCCCCGGCTCACGGGGAGACGCACCCGGAAGGTACTCCCGATGCCGGGCGTGCTCTCGACGGCCACCGTGCCGCCGTGGGCTTGGACGATATGTTTGACGATCGACAGGCCGAGGCCCGTGCCACCGAGCTTGCGGCTCCGCCCCTTGTCGACCCGGTAGAAGCGCTCAAAGAGGCGAGGCAGATGCTCCGCCCCGATGCCGGTGCCCCGGTCGCGGACCATTAACTCGAGCATCCCGTCCGCGGTGGCCGCTGCCCCTACCACGATTTCGCCCCCCGGCTCGCTGTACTTCAGGGCGTTGTCCACCAGATTGATGAGGGCCTGCTCGAGAAGGGGGGCGTTGACCTCGGCCTCGAGCCCCGGAGGCGAATCGAGCCGGATGGCGATCGAGCGTTCCTCGGCACGGGGGCCGCACTCGGCGATGACGGCGGAGAACACGTCGGCGACGCCGACCCGTTCCAGCGGCAGGTCGCCCATCCCCTCCGCCTGCTCGATCCGAGACAGGGCGAGAAGATCCTCGATGATCGCTCCGAGCCTGTCCGCCTGCCGCGCGATGATCTCGAGGAATCGCCGCCGGTCGTCAGGATCGTCGACCCGGCCTTCGAGTAACGTCTCGACGAAACCCTTGATCGAGGCGACCGGTGTCTTCAATTCGTGAGAGACGTTGGCAACGAAGTCGCGACGGACGTTCTCGAGGTGGCGGATATCGGTGATGTCGTTGAGCACGATCACCGCTCCTCCTTCCCCCGACATGTCGCGCAGCGGCGTCCCGCGGACGCGGAGCGTGCGGTCGCGGGCCGCACGGAGGACGAGGTCGTCCTCCAACGTCTCCCGGCAGTCGATCGCCTGGAGGGCGAACTGTCGGAGATCGGCATTCCGCACGACCTCCTGGATCGGCCGACCGAGGACGCCTGCGGCATCGAGCGAGAGGAGATCGGCCGCCGCCCGGTTGATGCTCACGATCCGCTGCCGGGCGTCGACCGCGAGTACCCCCTCGATCATGCTCCCCAGCACCGCCTCTTGCTGCGTTCCCTGGCGGCCGATCGTCAGCCCGCGTTCGACGAGTTGGCCACGGAGAGCCTCGATCGCTCCGGCGAGCTTCGACACTTCCTCGATGTCCGACGCCGGGAGGGGAACGGCGATCGCTCCGGCGGCTACCTGGGAGGCGGCATTCGCCAGATCCTCGAACGGTCCCGCCGTTCGCCGTGCGAGGAGCCAACCGGCCACCATCGCCGCGGCCGCCCCCATCAGGGCCCCCCTCACCAACCGTCGCTGGGCCGCCGCCAGACCGGCGTCAGGCGCCGTCGTGTTGGCGGTGACGCGGACGATGGCCGTGGTTCTCCCCGCCCGCACGATCGGATGGACCACCGACACCGTCCGGCTGGCGCTCGGCGCATCGTAGCGCCCCGACGTCGACCGACGTCCGGCGATCGCCTCGGCAAGCGAGCCACCATCGAGCCCCCTCCCATCGGCGCTCGGGGGCGCATCCTGCGCCGCGGAGGCCGCCGCGATCGGTCGCCCCCCCCGGTCGAAGACCTCGACGAACGATCCCGGCGCGTTCCCCGTGCCGCGGGTGAACTCCGCGATCCACGATCGGTCGGCGGCGGGTTCATCCGGAACACCGGCCGACAACGTCCGGGCCGTCCCGATCATCTGCTCCACCTGCATCGCGTCGGCCAGGCGGGCCAGCTCCACCGAGGCGAGCCATTGGGAGACCACCACAACCCCGATGGCAAGGAGACACCAGATCGCAAACCATCGCCAAACGAGTCGGGAACGAGGCATGGATGCGAGTGCCGTGCGATCACGCGTGGAGATCGATGATCCCCGGCGGGAGGGCACCTCCGGAGATTGGCTCGCCAGAGCCATGCGGCCCGGCGCGTCGTCGTACGACCACCCAGCCGTCCACAGTGTCGCACAACCGGCACGGCCACGGAAAGGAGGCCGTCGATCAGGCGCGGAAACGGTACCCGACGCCGCGCACCGTCTCGATGTAGGAGGCGTGGTCGCCGAGTTTCTTCCTCAATCCCGCCACCTGCACGTCGACCGATCGCTCCGTGACGGGATAATCCTCCCCCTTCACCGCATCGACGATCTGCGTCCGGGTGAACGCCCAGCCGGGCTTCTTCGCGAGGAAGTGGAGGAGGGCGAACTCGGTGTAGGTCAGATCGACCACCTCACCGGCCAGATGGACCTCGTGCCGGCCGGGGTGAATGACGAGTTCGTGAACCTCCACGGTCGACTCGAGATCGGCGTTCCGCTCCGACTCCAGCCGCCGCAGCAGGGCCTTGACCCGCGCGGAGAGGACTCTCGGGCTGAACGGCTTGGTGATGTAGTCGTCGGCGCCGCGTTCGAGTCCGGAGACGACGTCGCGCTCCTCGCTCTTGGCGGTCAACATGACGATCGGGATTTCCCGAGTCCGCGGGTCTGCCTTGAGCCGCCGGCAGACCTCGAGGCCGTCGAGGCCGGGAAGCATCAGGTCGAGGACGATCAGATCGGGCGGGTCGCGGCGGACGGCCTTGAGAGCCTCCTCGCCGCTGACGACACCGAGCACGTCATAGCCGTCGCGGGCGAGGTTGAAGCGGACGAGTTCGAGAAGATCCTCCTCGTCGTCCACGACGAGGATCCGCGGCTGGATCGCCCCAGGACCGCTCCGGCCTTTGAGTGGATGCTGCTTCACGCCGAGACCACCGTGATCCGTGCCATCACCGGAAAACCCACAGGTCGCCGCCCGGTCCCCCGGGCCCTGGACAAAGTCGAATCCCACCGGCATCGCGTCACCGCTCCCTGGAAACGTCGCCGAAAAGACGGCGATGGTGGGGAGTTTACGCTCCGGCGACGCCCCTCCGCCGTTAGTTTTCCGTGAGAGCCTCGGCCGTCAGGAGAGGAGCAGTTCGACATCCTCAGGCGTGAGGGTCGAGATCATGTTCTCGTCGGCCCGGACAATCGATTCGGCAAGATCGCGTTTGCGATCCTGGAGGGCGAGGATCTTCTCCTCGACGGTGTCGCGGGCGATGAGCCTATAGGCGAACACCCGCCGCGTCTGGCCGATGCGGTGGGCACGGTCGACGGCCTGGGCCTCGACGGCGGGGTTCCACCAGGGGTCGAGGATGTAGATGTAGTCGGCCGCGGTGAGATTGAGGCCCTGGCCGCCCGCCTTGAGGCTGACGAGGAACAGCCGGCAGTCCGGATCCTCCTGAAAGTGGGCGACGCGGGCCTGGCGATCGGTCGTCTTGCCGTCGAGGTATTCGTACGGAATCGAGCGGGCGTCGAGTTGGCGGCGGACGATCGAGAGGAAACTGGTGAACTGGCTGAAGACGAGCACCTTGTGCCCTTCCGCAAGCACCTCGCCGAGCTGCTCGAGGAGCGTCTCGAGCTTGGCGGCCGGCTCGTCGATCCGGCCGGCATCGACGAGCCCGGGATGGCAGGCGGTCTGTCGCAGCCGGAGGAGCGCCTCGAGGACGGCGATCCGCGATCGGCCGATCCCCATCTTGCCGATCCGGCCCGACAGCTCCTGCCGATAGTGCTCGCGAAGCTCGTCGTAGGCCTTGCGCTGCGTCTCCCCGAGCTCGCAGAAGATCGTCTGCTCGGTCTTCTCCGGGAGGTCGGAGAGCACCTGCGACTTGGTGCGGCGGAGAAGGAAGGGACGCACGGCCCTGGCCACGACCTCCGCGGCACTCCCCCCCCGGCCGCCGGAGAGAAATCGCTTGAGGCGGGCGGCGCTGCCGAGCTGTCCCGGATTGAGAAACTCGAAAATGCTCCACAGCTCGCCGATGTGGTTCTCCACCGGCGTGCCGGTGAGCGCCAACCGGTGGCGGGCGCGGAGCAGACGACAGGCCTTCGCCGCTTGACTCCCGGCATTCTTGATCGACTGCGCCTCGTCGAGGACGACGTAGTCGAACTCGACATCGCGGTGCCGCATGATGTCGCGACGCAAGGTGCCGTACGTCGTGAGAACGAGGTCGGCATCGGCGAGCGATTCCGACCCCTCGGTCCGCTGATTGCCGGTGTGGTTGACAACGCGGAGGGCGGGGCCGAACTTCGCCGCTTCCTCGATCCAGTTGAAGACGAGGCTCTTCGGCACGATCACCAGCGACGGCCGGTGAGCCAGCCCGCCGGCCGTCACGACCTCGCGGCGGCGGACGAACATCGCCAACACCTGGATCGTCTTGCCGAGACCCATGTCGTCGGCCAGGCAGCCGCCGAGCCCCATCCGCTCGAGGAACGTCAGCCAACCGAGCCCTTCCCGCTGGTAGTGGCGGAGCGTCCCCTTGAAGCCTTCCGGTTCGTTCTCGGCCTCCGGCCGCTCGCCGCGGGCCAATTCGCTGCGGATCCGGTCGAACGCCTCGTCGACGTGCGACTGCGGCTGGCCGGCGAGGAGGGCGTCGAGGAGCGCTACCTGGATGCGTCCGTACCGCAGCCGCCCGTCGTGCTTCTGCGCCAGCGCCACCATCGGCTCGAACTGGGCCGCGAACCCGTCGGGAAGAATGCCGAGCGATCCGTCGGGGAGTTCCACGGCCCGGTCGCCGCGCGCGAGGGCCTCCAGGAGCGCCGGCATGTCGGCGATGACGCCGCCGAAATCGACCGACCCGGAAAGCTCGAACCAATCGATGCCGCTGGTGACGTTCCAAGCCACACTTCCGGCGGGACGATAGCGCCGGCCCGCCACCTCGACGGCCCAGCCAGCCGCGGCGAGCTGTGGGACGGAGGAGTCGAGACGCGCCCTGGCGATCTCCACGTGGTGGGTGACCGTCTCCCCCTCGACCTCGGGCCGCGCCGCAGTGGCCCCGAATCGGGGGAGCATCGCGAGCGCTTCGCGCTCGGCCGCGCGGTCACGACGAACGAACACCCGTCGCTCGGCGTCGGCAGCGCCTCCCGCCGGATCGTCGGCCTCGATCTGCATTCCTCCGTACTCGAACCACACCCTTCCGGCGAGTTGGACACGGGGAACCGAACGGCGACGACCGCGGCGCGCCGCGCCATCGGGATCGGCATCGTCTTCGGTCGAGGTCACGGCCCGAGAATCGTCGAGGACGAGCTTCGGTCGGGGAGTTCCCGACTCGATTCGCCAGCCGGTCCACGAGGGGAGGAGGAGGCGCGGGACATCGGCCAATGACGCCAACCGTTCGATGAGGCCGTCCGATTGCGAGCCGGCCAGTTCGATCGGCCCACGGCGCTCGAATTGGTGGAGCCAACCGGCCGCCTGAGAGTTGCCGGGGGATTCCCCGAGCGACAGGCGAGCGATGCGGTCGGAGAAGACCACGAGCCCGGCGCGGAGGATGGCGCGTGGCTCGCGGATGTCGCGCCGTTCGCTCCCGCGCACGAGCATGCCGCGGAGCGTCGCCTTGCCAGGGCGGGGAAGCTGGGTGGGCCCTTCGCTCTCGGCTATCTCGCGGAGCGTCTCCCCGCGGAGCGACGGCGGGTCCTCCGGCTCGAGGACGAGGGCAAACTCCCACGCCCGGCCGCCGTCCCAAGCCAACGGCACGACGAGTTCGGGATTGCGGCGCGGTTCCGGCTGGACGACGAGCCGGCCCTGTTCGCAGAGCATCGCCACATGCTCGACCGCCGACTGCGCACTGATGGCGATGCGGGACACGGTCCGCCGCTCGAGCGGCTCCGGCGTGGCGGCGTCGGCCAGCGGGACGGTGCCGATGAGTCGGGCGAGGATCGCCCGCTCCTGGGCATCGACCTGATCCCAGTCGGAGTCGGCCGACTGCCCGGGACCGATGATCACCGGCCGCGGGCGCCCCGTCGCATGCCCGGCGACGTCGAGTTGCATCCGGCAGGGGATGATCACCGCGGCCGACGCATCGGCGGAAGCGGCCAGATCGAGGAGGAAGACGAGCGCTCCGCTCGCCCGCCGTCCATCGGCGACCGAGATGGCGCGGGTCCGCACGGCCGGCTCGACGAGGCGTCTGCGATCCTCGAGATCGGTCGCCCAAGCCGGCATCCGCACGGGGGGCTTCCGGGTCACGATCGCCGGTTCGAAATCGGGCTGGGCCCCCTCGGCAGGCTCCGCGTCGCCCGCTCCGGCCTCGGTATCGCTCTCCTCGGCGTCTGCGGCGATCTCGTCTTCGACCTCCACGTCTTCGGTCGGGACGACATGGAGCGTGACCGGCGTGTTGTCGTGGATCCCGGCAAGGAGGCCGCGACGATCGACTTCGAGGAGGACCGCGGCGAGCACGGGACAGGGCTGGCCGGTCCGCCCCCGCTGGGAGCTGACCCGGGCTTCGAGCGTCATCCCGCCGCGCCGGCTGGCGGACAGCTCGAGCGACACCGTATGGGGGCCGGCGCCGAGCCCCTCTCCCTGGAGCCCGTCAACGGTCCCACTGACCTGGCCGACGCGTGGACAGTTGACCTTCACGGTCGCCGCTGACCGGGCGATCACGAGGTCAGAGCTTTCGAACAGGTGGAACAGTCGTTGTTCGAGCGTCGCCATGCAGCAGGAGTCCACCGGTGAGAATCGGGATGCTGCGCGAACGTCGTCCGGAGGGCGGTGGCGCGCAACACGCCTTTGTACCCTGCCGGAGTGGTCCGTGGGGAGAGGGAGACTCGAGCACCCCGTTCCAGGCGTGAGAGGGCCCCTTCGGAACCGTCTGCCCGGACAGCCCTGGGATTCCCTCAGACCCGCGATCCCAGTTCCTTCACCGCGGCAATCAGTTCGAGAACGTTCTCGACCGGCGTCTGCGGATGGACGCCGTGCCCGAGGTTGAAAATGTGCCCCGGTCGGCCGGCCGCGGCGGCCAGCACATCCCCCGCGCGGCGGCGGACGGTGTCCCGATCGGCAAGCAGCACCGCCGGATCGAGGTTTCCTTGGATCGCCCGGTCATGGCCGATCGCCTGCCAGGCTTCGTCCAGACCGATTCTCCAATCGACGCCGATGACGGTCCCCCCCGCCTCGGCCAGGAGCGGGAGGAGGGAGGGATTACCGGTGGCGAAGTGGACCACCGGCGCCCGCTCGAGTGCCGCAGCCATCGCCGTCCGGCTGTGGGGGAGGACATAGCGGCGGTAGTCCTCGGGCCCGAGGCAGCCGACCCAGCTGTCGAAGAGCTGAACACACTGCGCGCCGGCGTCGAGCTGGGCGAGAAGATAGCGGCTCACCCCCCGTGCCAGCCGGTCCATGAGATCGTGCCACGCGGCGGGCTCGCGATACATCAGCGACTTGGTGTGGAGCCAGGCCTTGCTCGTCCCCCCCTCGATGCAATAGCCGGCGAGAGTGAACGGGGCCCCTGCGAAGCCGATCACCGGGAGCGTGTCGTCGAGACCGGCACGCGTGGCCCGCACGCAGTCGAAGACGAAGGCGAGGGGATCGAGGTCGTCGAGCTCCCGGACCCGCGCCACATCGCCCGCTTCGCGGATCGGATTGTGG
>CAJBCV010000069.1 GCA_903951635.1 uncultured Planctomycetaceae bacterium | reverse complement strand
CTCGATGTCCTTGCTGCGAAAGAAAAGCCCTTCTGGCTGATGGTGGAGGCGGGGGATGTCGACTGGGCGAGCCATGGCAACGACATCGATGCGGCCATCGGCGCGGTGGCCAGCGGCGATGCCGCCTTCCGGGCGATCACCGGCTGGGTCGAGGCGCACGGCGGCTGGGACGACACGGCCGTCATCGTGACCAGCGACCACGGCCACATGTTCGTGCTGGAAAAGCCCGAGGCCTTTGCCCGGTGAGGGGCACGAGGCCGGAGCGGTGCGGTGCGAGAATCAGCGATCCGGGCCCCGGTCGATTCGCTGCTGGCAAAGGCCCCGGGAACACACTCCCAATTTGCACGCCGAATTGGGATTAAGGTCAAACTGGCTCTTTTCCTGCCGCTGCGACCCGCCAATTGACGCCGGCTCGTGCTCCCCGACCACAGAAAAAGGCATCTTGCTGTCACGAAAATCGTGATGCTATGATGCCTTGATGCGAACGACGATCACGGTCGATCCCGATGTCGAGCAGTTGCTCCGAGCAGCGATGCAGGCGACGGGACAGAGTCTGAAAGCGACGCTCAACGAAGCGGTGCGCCGCGGGCTGTCGGGAATCGCGGTCCAAGCGTCGGAGCCTCGATTCGAGGTGAAGCCCAGCCCGATGGGGCTGCGGGCTGGCATCGACCCGGCCCGGCTCGGCGACCTGGCCGACGACCTCGAGGTCGAGGCCTTTCTTGACGTCAGTCGATCCCTGAAGGGAACCGCCGACAAACGATGATCGTGCCGGACGCCAACCTGCTGCTCTACGCCTACGACCGCGGTTCACCGTTTCACGACGCCGCACGTGCTTGGTGGGAGGCTTGCCTGTCCGGTAGCGAAACCATCGGCCTCGTCCACCCGGTGATCTTCGCCTTCGTGCGGATCGGCATGAGCCGCCGTGTCTTCGAGCGCCCCATGACGCTCGCGGAGGTCTCGGAGCACGTCCGCTCGTGGCTCGACCGGAGCGTCACACGCGTGTTGCAGCCGCAACACGATCACGCCGCCCGCGTTCTCGACCTGCTGCGCGAGGCGCAGACAGCCGGCCCGAATCTTGTCACTGACGCCCAGATTGCGGCCTTCGCGATCGCCCACAAAGCGACTATCCACACGGCTGACCGCGACTTCATGCGATTCCGCAGGGTCGAGTGCCGCTTTCCGCTCGAGGGGTGAACGGCATCGGCGCCACCAGAGCGCGGAAGAAGTCAAAGCCACCCTGATCAGCCGTGGCCGCGGGCGCCGGCGAGCCAGGCGTCGGCCCAGGTGCGCACCCCCTCGATCCCCTTGCGGTGGCAGAAGTCACCGAGGGTCTCGGCCGTCTTCCGCTCCGCCTTGTAGCAGGCGAGGACGGCGGTGATCTCCTTGGCGAGATCCTCGAAGGGAACGACATCCTTGTATTGCTCGTTGAGCCGGTCCCCGAGAAGCCTGCCGCCGAGGAAGAGCGTGTACTTCCCCGCCGTTCGCCCGACGATGCCGATGTCGGAGTTGTAGGGACGGGCACAGGCGTTCGGGCAGCCGGTCATGCGAACGGTGAACGCGTCGTTCGAAAGGCCGAGCTTTGCAACTTCCGGCTCGAGGCTGTCGATGAGCCCGGGGAGGACGCGTTCGCTCTCGGCCACCGCGAGGCTACAGGTGGGGAGGGCGACGCAGGCCATGCTCCAGCGGCGGAGCGTCGAGATCTCCTCCGAGGTCTTCACGCCATGGGCATGGAGGATCTCGGCGATCCGGTCGCGGTCGCCGGCCGCGAGATCGGTGAACAGGAGGCTCTGGTGGGCCGTGATCCGCACCCCGGGCGAGAGATCCCGGAGGATCTTCCGCAGCGCCGTCTTGAGCTGAAAACCGTCGCGGTCGACGATCCGGCCATTCTCGACGTTGAAGCCGTAGAAGTATTTCCCGTCCCCCTGCTCGAACCAGCCGATGTGGTCG
>CAJBCV010000068.1 GCA_903951635.1 uncultured Planctomycetaceae bacterium | reverse complement strand
CCCTGCCCCGATTCCAGAGCCGCGAAGTCGGGCTCCACAACCCTCGCCAGCGGCCATTCGGCGGCCACAGCCGCCCGCGTCTCCCGCCACAATTCCTGCGGATCACTGGCGGGAATGAACACTCCCCCCGCTTCCATCGTCGCGGCAGAACGCTCCTCGGCCATCAGCGTCGCATCTCCGGCACCACCGGCCAGGAGCAGGAGACACCCCAAGGCCACGCCCCGGAACGGGCGGCAGCGGGCGCGGCGGTGGCGGAACGGTGGACTCATGGGGCGGGGAGTCTTTCAACCTCCGCCCTGTCTGGCAAGCCTGGAATCGATGCGGCCAAGGTCGTCGGGCGCCCTCCTTGCTCAGTCTCCCCCGTTCTTTCCTGACGGGCTTTCCCCCCCTCCCCTCACGTCGCATCCTCTCCCCCGCTCACCTCGTCCACCCGCCCTGTGCTCCCCGCCCTGTCATCGGCCTCGATGAAGACGTCGACCTGTTGCCCGACGAAGAGACTCTTCCCTCGGCCGGGAGGGCCATCCCGGCGCGGTGAGCAGTCGTAGATCACCTGGAGAACACGGGTGTCGACCCGCTCGGAGTTGTCCCCCGTGAGCGATTTCTTCGGCACGACAAACGGCTCGACGCGGACGAAGGCGAGCGTGTACTCGGTGCCGGCGCTCCCCCGCGGTACCGCACGGGCTGCGAAGGCCGGATCGAAGCGGTCGATCTCGAACTCGTCGATGTCGACGCGGACATGGAGCCGGTCGACGTTTCCGACGACGATGAGCGGCTGCCCGGGCGGGGCACCGACAAACTCTCCGGGGCGCACGTTGACCTGCAAGACCTCGCCCGCGACGAGCGACCGGACCGTGAGCCGATCGACGTCGACATCCAGCTTGGCGAGGTCGGCTTCCGCCTTGAGCACCGCAGCCCGCGACACATCGCGATCGTAATTCCAAGACCCGGCTTCACGGAGGGCAAGCTCCGCCTCGGCCTTCTGGAGAGCCGCGCGGGCGTAGGCGTCGGCCTCGCGCTTCTCGATCACGTCCTGCTCGGTGATCACTTGCTTGGCAAACAGATCCTCGGCCCTTCGCAGGGCATCGGCGGCCGCAATTCCGGCGGCCTTGGCTTCATTGACCGTGGCCACGAGTGGCGGAATCGTCTCCCGACGCGGCTCCGCCTCGAGGCGGATCAGTTCGGCCTTGGCCTGCGACACCGCCGCCTTCCGCACCTCGCGTTCGCCGCGCAGATCCCGGTCGTCGAGACGGAACAACGGCGTTCCTGTCTCGACCCTGTCACCGACCTTCACGAGCACCTCGACGACGACGCCGGGCGTCGCGGAACCGACGGCGATGTTCTCGGACTGCGCCTCGACGATCCCGGAGCAGGCGAGCGTCGCGGCGAACGGGCTCCGCGGAGGCATGGCCGGCGGGGGAGGTGAATGCTCCACCCGTCGCGTCGTCCACACGAACCAGCCGGCGAACGCCGCCAGCGTCAAGGCCGCCAGAGGAAGACCGATCTGCGTCGCCAGGTCGGCGATGCTCCTCGGGCGCTCGAGACGCGAAGGGACGGGGGGGGACGGGGAAGCCCCCGCGGCGGAGGGCTCGGTCGCGTTCATGGATTTCATCTTAGGCGTGCTGTGTGGGCGCACCAACCTCCCCGCTTCTCCGTGCCTCGATCGAAACGATCTGTCCGTCTTCCATCGTCGCGATCCGGTCGGCATACGGGTAGACCCGTTGATCGTGGGTGACGACGATCACGACCCTTTCCGGTTGAACGGCGATCCCGGAGATCAGTTCCATGGTGATCCGACCATTCTCGGCATCGAGGGCACTGGTCGGCTCGTCGCAGATCAGGAGCCGGGGCTCATGGACGAGCGCACGGGCGATTGCCACCCGCTGCTGCTGACCACCGGAGAGTTCGTTCGGCAGATTCGTCAGCCGGCTGCCGAGGCCGAGCCGTTCGAGCAGAACCGCCGCGGCGGGGAGGGCCCTGCGCCGCGACCAACCGCCGATGATCAACGGCACCGCCGCATTCTCCACGGCCGTGAGGGCAGGGAGAAGATTGAAGGACTGGAAGATGAAGCCGACGTTCGCCCGGCGGAACCGCACCCGCGCCGCCGGGGCCATGGAGACCAGATCCTCTCCGAGGACCTTCACTTCCCCGGCGGTGGGCTGGAGCGTGCCGGCGATGATCGAGACGAGCGTCGTCTTCCCACAGCCACTGGGGCCGACGAGCATGAGCAACTCACCGTGGGGGATGTCGAGATCGACCCCGCGCAGCGCCCGCGCCACGGCATCACCGGAGCCGAAGTCGCGCGTCACGCCCCGGACTTCAACGGCAGGCGATCGGGGAGCCGAGGAGGGCATCGAGACTCAGCCTTCGCGACAAGGAGGGGGGGTCAGCCGCGGAACACGATCGCCGGGTCGACGACGAACACCCGGCGGATCGAGAGGAGGCTCGCCAGGAGGACGATCAGAAACACAGCCACGCCGGTGATCACGAGCACCTGCCAGGGCATGTAAAACGAGAGCTTCGACAACGATCGCGTGGCCCATCCAAACAGCGCCGCCAGGCCGATGCCGACGCCCAGCCCGACGAGGCCCACATGAAGGGCCTGGGCCAGAACCATCAGCAGGATCGTGCCGTTGCTGGTCCCCATCGCCTTGAGGGCGCCGAACTGACGGAGATTCTCCACGATGAACAGGTAAAACGTCTGCCCCGCGATGGCCGTACCGACGAGAAACCCGAGCCCCACGGTGATGCCGAAATTGATCGGGATCCCGGTGTTGAGCAGATAGTAGCGGATCGTCTTGGAGAGAAAGGCATCGCGCGAGAGCGCCTGGAGCCCGGTCTGGGCGCCGATCCGTGTGGCCAACTCCTCCGGAGCGATGCCTGGGAGCGGTTCGGCGAGGACGAACGACAGCACCTTGCGCTCCGGGGGGGCGAACCGGACGGCCTGGGAGTAGCGCGTGTAGACCACCGGAAAGCTCTGGAACGTCTTGCGGGCCTTGGCGAGGCCGACGATTACCGCCCGCCGGTCGTTCATCTCGATGATCCGACCCCGCTTGAACGGCTCGTCCGGCCAGAGCTTCCGGTAGCCGACGACGTCCATGATCACCGCGTCAGGGGAGCGGAGGTCGTCGATGCTCCCGTCGATCATGGTGAGCGGGGCCCCGATGAACGTGGCGTCGTCGAGGCCGAGGAGGATCACCTGTTCGTAGGAGCCACTCTCGAGGCGGGCCCGGGCGATCCCCTTGTAGAGCCGGACGGCCCAGTCGACGCCCGGTACGCCCCGCACCCGGTAGAGGTGGGTGTCGGCCATTGGCTTGACGTCATCGACATACCTGACCTTCGGATCCATCACCCACACGCCCGCCCCCTCGACATCGAGGATCTGGCTGACCGTCAAAGCCATCAAGCCGCAGAAGATCGACGACTGCTGGGCGATGAGGAGCGCGGCGAAGGCGACGCCGAACACGATGCCGAGATACTTGGCACGATTGCCGATCAGCATTTTCCAGGCGATCCAGAGCATACGACCGATTGTACTCAGGCGCCGGCCCCGGACGGGATCACCCGGCCGGATGGCGGAACGAGCCACAGCCGGCCCTCCCCTCCCCAGGCCGCGTTCCACCGGGAGGCTGTGGTATCCTGCGACTCCTCACCACGAGCAGGTATCCACGTGCCAGGGCAGGCCGCCCCCCCACCCTCCGATCCGCCCAGTCCGTCGGCAGGTGAACCTCTGCCGACCGATCCCCGCATCTCCGCGGTGCTCGCGCGCTGGTGGGGCTTCGACCAACTCCGCCCGCTCCAATCGGAGGCGATCGCGGCGGCTCTCGACGGCCACGACTCGGTTGTCGTCATGCCCACCGGCGGGGGAAAGAGCCTCTGCTACCAGCTTCCGCCGCTGGTCGGAGAGACCACCGACGTCGTCGTCTCGCCGCTGGTGGCACTGATGAAGGATCAAGTCGACGCCCTCGAGGCGATCGGCTATCCCGCGGCAGCCCTCCACTCGCAGATGTCGCAGGAGGAGCGGACGAACGTCCGCGACCGGCTCGCCGCGGGGGAACTGCGGCTCCTGTTCACGGCCCCGGAGCGGCTCGTCAACAGCGGGCTCCTCGACCTCCTCGCCCGCGTCGGCGTGAAACGGTTCGCGATTGACGAGGCCCACTGCATCAGCCAGTGGGGCCACGACTTCCGCCCCGAATACAGGCAGCTGGCCCTGCTTCGCGACCGCTTCCCCTCCGCGAGCGTCCACGCCTTCACCGCCACCGCCACGCCGCGCGTCCGGGCCGATATCGCCGCCCAGCTCCACCTCCGCTCGCCGCGGATCCTCCTCGGGACGTTCGACCGGCCGAATCTCTGCTATCGGGTCGTCCCGCGCACCGACCGGATCAACCAGACCCTCACCATCCTCGGCCGCCACCGTGGCGAAGCCTCGATCGTGTACTGCATCTCCCGGAAGGAGACCGAGCAGCTCGCCACCCGGCTCGCCGCCGAGGGAATCCTCGCCAAGCCCTACCACGCGGGGCTCGATCCGACCAAGCGGCGCCGCACCCAGGAAGCCTTCGCCCGGGAGACGATCGACGTCGTTGTCGCGACCGTTGCCTTCGGCATGGGGATCGACCGCTCCGACGTCCGCCTCGTCCTTCACACCTCGCTTCCCAAGAGTCTCGAGGCCTACCAACAGGAGACGGGTCGGGCCGGCCGCGACGGCCTGGCGGCCGAGTGCGTCCTCCTCTACTCCTCCGCCGACGTCTTCAGCTGGGAATCGCTCGTCCGGAAGAGCGCCGGCGAATCGGATCTCGATCCCGACGAGCAGGAACGCCTGATCGCCGGGCAACTCGAGCACCTCCATGCCATGCGCCGGTATGCCCAGGCCGCACGTTGCCGACATGCGGCGCTCTCGGAGTATTTCGGCCAGGCCTACGGGGCCGAGCCCTGCGGGGCGTGCGACGTCTGCCTGGGCGAGACGGAGAGCCTCCCCGATTCGACCGTCATGGCCCAGAAGTTGATCTCCTGCGTCGCCCGGGTCGGCGAGCGTTTCGGCGTCCGCCATGTCTGTGAGGTCCTCCGCGGAGCCAAGACCGACGGCATCGTCCGCCACGGCCACGACCGGCTCTCGACGTTCGGATTGCTCGCCTCGATCGACCAGCGAACCGCCGAGAACCTCGTCCATCAGCTTCTCGACCAGGGCCTCCTCGACCGCAGCCCTGGAGACCGGCCGGTGGTCTTGCTCAACGCCCTCTCCTGGGAGGTGATGCGGGGGCAGAGGCCGGTGGTGCTCCTCGAACCGCGTTCCGGGAGGGCCAAGGCCTCGAAGGCCGACGCCGACGACTGGCAGGGGGTCGATCGCGATCTCTTCGAGCGGCTCCGGTCCTGGCGGCGGCGAATCGCCGAGGCCCGCGGCAAGCCAGCCTGGACGATCCTCGACGACAAGGCCCTGCGCGGGATCGCCCGCGACAAGCCGACGAGCCCGGCGGCCCTGTTGCGGGTGAAAGGGATCGGCGAGAAGCGGCTGGCCGACTTCGGGGACGCGCTGCTCGATCTCGTCGCCGGAAAGCCTGCCTGAGGGGCCCTCGTCGGCCCGGCCGGAAGCGATCCAGGAAGGCGCTCTCCGCGATCGGGATGCGGTCTGTCAGAATTGATCCGATGGGAAGCCCGATCCGCACGCTCGTCGCCGCCGCCGCCTCGCGGATCGGTTATTTCGCGTCGAAGCGCACGCCGCTTGCCGACCTCCGCCGGGTTGTCGATCTCCTCCGGCCGGTCGACGCCGGCCGAGGGCTCGTCCGGATCGGCGCCGACGGTGACGGCGGCTATCTCCTCCCCGACGACCTCGATCGCATCGCCGCCTGTTTCTCCCCTGGCGTCGACCGACAGGCGACCTTCGAGAACGCGCTGGCCCTTCGCGGCATCGGCTCCCACCTCGCCGATCGCTCCGTCGACGCCCCGCCTCCCGGCTGTGCACCGCTGAGCTTCGAGCCGGTCTTCCTCGGGACCTTCGACGGCGAGGGAACGACGACACTTCAAAGCTGGGTGGGGCGTCACGCCCCGGCCCACACCGGCGACCTCCTCCTCCAGATGGACATCGAAGGGGCCGAGTACGGCGTCATCGACAACACCGATCGTGCCGTGCTCCGCCGGTTCCGAATCCTCGTCGTCGAGTTTCATCACCTCGACGCGATCGGCCAGCCCTTCGTCTGCCGCCGCATCGGCGAGGCGCTCGAGAAGCTGCAGCTCGATTTCCTTCCCGTCCACCTCCATCCCAACAACTACGCCGGGATCGTCAGGATCGGGGGATTTCCGGTGCCGCCGCTCCTCGAGGTCACCTTCCTGCGGAGGGATCGTTGCCTGTCAGCTCGGCCGAGGACCGACTTCCCCCATCCCCTCGACTGCGACAACGTGGCCCGGAAGCGTCCGGCTGTGCTCCCGCGGGAATGGTACGCCTGAACGACGGGCCGACGGCGGATCAGCCTTCGCCGAGGTAGGCCTCGCGGACGCGCCGATCACCGGCCAGATCTCTCCCCGGCCCGGAGAGGATGATCCGACCGGTCTCGAGGACATAGCCCCGGTCGGCGAGTTTGAGCGCGGCGCGGGCGTTTTGTTCGACGAGCACGACGGCGATCCCCCGCTTCGCGAGGCTGGCGATGACCTCAAAGATCTTCTGCACGATCAGCGGGGCGAGGCCCAGCGACGGCTCGTCGAGGAGGAGGAGCTTCGGCCGGCCGATGAGGGCCCGGGCAAGCGCCAGCATCTGTTGCTCGCCGCCGGAGAGCGTTCCTCCCATCTGGCTCATCCGCGAGCCGAGGACGGGAAACAGGCTGCAGGCTTCCTCGATGTCACGGGCCACGGTCGCCCGATCGGTCTGCGTGAAGCCGCCGAGTTGGAGATTCTCGCGCACCGACAGCCGGGGGAAGATTCGTCGCCCCTCTGGGGCATGGCCAATGCCGAGCTTGGCGATCGCGTGGGTGGGGAGCCCGACGATCGGCCGGCCTTCGAACGAGATCTCTCCACGGCGGGTCGGCACGACCCCGGAGATCGCCATCAGGAGCGTCGTCTTTCCGGCGCCGTTGGCGCCGATGATGGCCACAGCCTCCCCCTCGCCGACCTCGATCGACACGCCGTCGAGCGCCCGGATCGGGCCGTAGCCCGCCTCGAGTTCCTTCACTTCCAGGATCGGCATCGCCCTCTCCCCCAATGCCCCGCAGCGGCCGCGGGACTGTTTTCAACCCTCGCCGCCGAGGTAGGCCTCGATCACCTTTTCGTCGCGGCGCACCTCGGCCGGGGTGCCCTCCGCGATCTTCGTGCCGTGATCGAGGACGGCGATCCGGTCGCTGACCCGCATGACGACGTTCATGTGATGTTCGATGAGGAGAACCGTGACGCCCCGGTCCCGGATCCGCTCCACGAGCCCGGCCAGGTCGCCCGCCTCGCTCGGATTCATCCCCGCCGCAGGCTCGTCGAGGAGGATGAGCTTCGCCCCTGTGGCCAGAGCGCGGGCGATCTCGAGGCGACGCTGGTCGCCGTAGGGCAGCTCCCCGGCGATTCGGTTGGCGTCGCCGGAGAGGCCGACGAACTCGAGGGCCGCCACGGCCTGGCGCCTCGCCTCGGCTTCGTCCCGGCGGTTTTTCGGGGTTCGCAGGAGCATCGAGAACACGCCGCCGGGGATCGTCCGGTCGAGCCCGACAAGCACGTTCTCGAGAACGCTCATGCTCGAGAAGAGGCGGATGTTTTGGAAGGTGCGGGAGATGCCCGCCCGTGCCACGACATGCGGCGAGCGCCGGCCGCGCTGCCAGACGGCGAGCGTGCCGGCGGTGCCGAGGAGGAGGCCCGCGAGCAGGCCGAGCCAGCCCCGCCACCGAATGCGGCTCTTGCCGCCCGCGAGTCGGTCGAGGACCTCCTCCTTCACTGGCGGGAGTGCGACCAGCGGCGCGGCGCCGTCGTCACGCTGGTTGAGATCGGTGGCATCGGGGACGGTGCCGGGGCCGGTGCGCCGGGCGGTGACCTTTGCCTGGAGGGCGTCGCGGACGAGCTTCGCCTCCCCGAGATCGCGTTTGATCGCCAGCACGTCGCTGCCATCGGCACTCACGACGCGCCATTTCCCCGCCATCTGGTCGATGGCCAGTTCGGATCGGAAGTAGCCCCGCAGCCGCTCCATCGCCCCCGACACCGTGAACGGCTCGCCGGTGATCATCCCCCGCTTCACGACCGCCATCCAGAGCCGATCGACGTCGACCGCCGCGGCGGCGAAGAGCAGGCCGGTGAGGAGGCCCACAGCGAGCGCCCGGAGGATCGTTCCCGGCGTGAAGGCCCGCTCGAGGCGCTTTCCCCGGAATCGCACCGATCCCGACGACGGCGTGTAGATGCCGCTGACGCAATTGAAGGCGGTGGTCTTGCCGGCGCCGTTGGGGCCGATGAGGGAGACGATGCTCCCCTCGGGGACATCGAGATCGAGCTCCGAGACGGCGACGAGGCCGCCGAAGCGCACCGTCACCCGATCGACATGGAGCAGGGGCGTCGCGGCGGGGCCTGCGTTCTCCTTCATGATCCGCTTCCCCCTTCGTGGAGCTCGGCCGCCAGACGCCGCGACGGGATCAGCCCTTCCGGCCGATACCGCATCACGAGCACCAGCGCCACGCCGAAGATCGCCAGCCGCCACCCACTGAAGGAGAGATAGCTCAGCCCCTTGGGATTGACGTTCATCTGCTGGATCCAGGAATCGGCCCACGGCGCGAGGACCGTGTCGAAGCCGACGAGGATCGCGACCCCGAGGAGGGTGCCGGGGATGCTCCCCAGGCCCCCGAGAATCACGGCACAGAGGACCATGATCGAGCGATTGAAGTCGTACGCATTGGGATCGGCGGTCGTCGACAGGCTCGCCGCGTAAAGACAGCCGGCCAGCCCCGCGACGGCCGACGACATCGCGAACGCCGCCAGCTTCACCCTGGTCGCGGAGATCCCCATCGCCTGCGCGGCGAGTTCGTCCTCGCGGACGGCGACGAGTGCCCGGCCGAGGCGGGAGTTTTCCAGCCGCCGCATGCCGAGGACGACCCCGGCGAGCGAGAGGAGCGCGAGGTAGTAGAACCAGCGCGGGTCGATGGCAAACTCCTTCCCCAGATCGATCCCCGCAAGCGTCACCCCGGCGCCCGGCGGCGGGACGGGGTTGAGCCCCTTCATGCCGCCGGTGATCTGCTCGAGATTCCGCAGCGTCACCTTGACCACCTCGCCGAAGCCGAGCGTCACGATCGCCAGATAATCGCCGCGGAGTCGGAGCGTTGGGGCGCCGAGGGCAAGCCCGGTGCCGGCGGTGACGAGCACGGCGATCACGGCCGCGGCGAGAAACCCGATCTGGAACGGGTACATCGGCACGGTGAGGATCGCGAGGACGTACGCTCCAATCCCGAAGAACGACGCGATGCCGAGGTGGACGAGCCCCGTGTAGCCCACCATCACGTTGAGGGCCAGGGCGAGGATGCAGTAGATGAAGAGATTCGTCACCTGCCCGCCGAGCGCGCCGCCGAGGGCGGGGATCACCAGCGGCGCGACCGCCAGCACGGCGAGCGTCACCAACTCCCAGCGCTGCGCGAGGAAGCCCCACGGGCCGTCGGGCGAGGCCGGAGGGGAGGATGTTTTGGGGGCTTGGTTGGTGGCCACGGCGTCTACACCTTCTCCTTCACCCGGCGGCCGAGGAGGCCCTCGGGACGGAAGACCAAGATCACGATCAGGATCGCGAACACGATCGCCCCGGTCCACCGCTCGCCGACGTAGGCGCTGGCCAGCGCCCGCACCAGGCCGATGACGAGCCCGCCGAGGACGGCGCCGGGGATGCTGCCGATCCCGCCGAGCACGGCAGCGGTGAAGGCATAGAGGCCGTTTTGGAACCCCATCTGGAAGCCGATGGTGTTGATGTACAGGCCGTAGATCACGCTCGCCGCGCCGCCGAGGAAGCCGCCGATGAAGAACGTGGCGGCGATCACCCGGTCGACGTCGACGCCGACGAGGGCCGCGGCCGTCGGATCCTGTGACACGGCACGCATCGCCTTGCCGAGCTTCGTCCCCTTCACGAGCACCGAGAGGGCCACCATGAGCGGCCCGACGATGAGGACGACGAGGAGATCCTTCCAGGTGAACTGGAGGGCGTCGTTGTGAAGGAGGTTCGTCGAGGGGAGGAGTTCCGGAAACGACTTGTCGGCCGGCCCGAGCCAGAACAGGCCGACGTTCATGAAGATGAACGACACGCCGATCGCCGACACCAGGGGGGCGAGTTTGGGGGCGTTGCGGAGCGGCTTGTAGACGATCCGGTCGACCGCGACGTTGAGGAGGCCGCAGAACAACCCACAGAGGAGCACGAGGCCCCCGATCCCCACCCAGGTCGTCGCCGGCCCGGCGGCCGTCATGCCGAGGGCCCCGACGAGCGACAGGGCCAGGCAGGCCCCGAGCATGATCAGATCGCCATGGGCGAAATTGATCAGGCCGATGATCCCGTACACCATCGTGTACCCCAGCGCCACAAGCGCGATGAGCGCGCCGTTGGTGAGGCCGATGAGGCACTGTTGGAGGAGAAACTGCACGGACACGCGGGTGGATTCCAAAGAAGGATCGGACCGGTGGTCAGGGAGGCCCGCCTGAAGGGGCATCGGCCGGGGGAAGGACGGCCCCGGCGGGATTGGCGACGAGATCGGCCTCGTCGAGGATCTCCTCGAACACGAAGCGCCCCCCCTTCACGACGTTGACGGTGAGCGTGCGGAGGGTCGTGTCGCCGTTCGCGTCGAAGCCCCAGTGGCCGAGGGCGCCGTCGAAGTCGCGGATCGCCAAAGCGGCGTCGCAGATCGCGCGGCGGTCCTTGCTGCCGGCGGTGGCAATCGCTTCGATCGCCACGCGGGCGGCCTCGTAGCCGTAGACGGCGTAGGCTTCGGGAAGCTCCCCGTACTTCGCCCGGTAGCGCTCGACGAACTCGCCCCCCTTGCCGGTGAGCTTCTCCGGCGGCAGCCCGCCGAAAGTCACGAAGCACCGCCCTTCGAGATTCGTGGCCCCGGCCGAATCGATGAACACCTGCTCGAGGCAACCGTCGGGCACCATGAGATCCGCGCCGACGCCGGCCGCGGCCATGTCCTTGGCGAGTTGCCCTCCCTTGCTCTGCGTCGTGCCGCCGAAGTAGACGAGATCGGGCTTCGTCGCCTTGATGCTCGCCATCAGCGATTTGAACTCCTGCGCCTTGGCATCGATCGAATCGTGACCGAGAACCTCGATCCCGAGTTCGCGGCAGCGTTCGTCGAAGAGGTCGGCGATTCCCTTCCCGTAGACCTCGTTGTCATCGAGGATGTAGGCCTTTTTGACGCCCCGCCGAAAAGCCCAGTCGGCCGCCATCGGCCCCTGGAGGTCGTCGGCGGGAACGACGCGGGCGTAGTTCCGCCGTCCGGTGGGGCGGTAGACCTCCGGTTCGCCCGGCACACCGAGGCCCGGCTTCGTCAGCCCCACGGCCGTATTCGCCGGCGACACCATGAGCAGGTCGCCGAGGTTGAGGATCGGCATCGACACCTTTGCCGCTCCGGAATTGAACGTGCCGATGTAGGCGCAGACGTCGGGATCCTGGAGCGCACGGCGGGCGTTGGCCGCTTCGGCCTCACTCGTCCACTGTCCGGCGGCGGCGGTCGAGTCGTCGAGATCGAGATACTCGATGCGGAAGGGGCCCACCTTTCCCCCCGCCTCGTCGATCGCCATCCGGATGCCGCGGACGAGCGTGTCGGACTGGTGCTTCGCCGATCCGGTCCGGGGCAGGCTGCTGACGATCTTGACCAGATCCGGATCGGCCGGGCGGCACCCGACGACGCCACTGCTGACGGCGAGCAGCGACAGCAGCCCGGCAAGGTGGAGAAGGAGACGGCGGCCGGACCGGGCGGTTGGGTTCATGCGACGAATGTAGAACCGACGTTTTCCGGCCGCAACGGGCCAGCCGCCGTTCCGCCGCCACAGCAGGCCCATCCGGGGGGCGTTATTGGCGAACCATCCGCCAGGCCCGATGGATTCGTTCATTGCGGAAATCCTCGGGGATCGTCCGGTTGGTGATCTCGCGGAAGGTGAAATCGGCCGCGAGCGTGGCCTCCGCCAGGTGGAAGCGGCGGAAGTTCGTGGAGAAGTAAACGATACCGCCTGGGGTGAGATTGCGGGCCACGAGGGCGAGCAACTCGGCATGATCGCGCTCGACATCCCACGGCACCTCGCTGCGGGCCGACCGGGAGAAGGTGGGGGGGTCGGCGACGACCAGATCGAACGGGGGCTCGCCGCGGCGGGCCCGGTGCTCGAGGAAGGCGCGGGCATCGTCGCGCACGATCCGGTGGCGGCCGGCATCCTTGAAGCCGTTGATGGCGAGGTTTGTACGCGTCCAGTCGAGATAGGTGTTGGAGAGATCGACGCTCACCGTGTCGGTCGCGCCGCCGGCCGCCGCGTAGACCGAGAAGCTGCCGGTGTAGGAGAAGAGGTTGAGCATCCGTTTCCCGGCCGACTCTTCCCGGACCATCCCGCGCGTGAGGCGATGGTCGAGGAACAGCCCGGTGTCGAGGTAGTCGGAGAGGTTGACCTCGAACGCCAGCCCCCCCTCCTTGACTTGAAGGAGCGCCTCGCGGCCATCGACCTTCTCGTACTGCCCCCCTTCGCGCTGCCGGCGGCGGACTTTGAGGAACGTGCGGTCGTGGGGAACGCCGAGTTCCGCGGCAGCCGCCTCGATCATCCGGTCGAGCCAGACTTCATGCTCGATCTCGGTCCGGTCGTGGGGACGCTCGTATTCGGCGGCATGGAGCCAGCCGGCGTACCAATCGATGACCAGCGGCACCTCGGGAATGTCGCGGTCGTAGATCCGGAAGGCATCGGTGCCGATCCGCCGCGCCCACTTGGAAAGATGCTTGAAGCGTTTGGCGAGACGCCGGCGGAAGTCGCCGATTTGGTCCTCGACGGGCCTTCCGCCGCTCCGAAGCGGGCCCGCCGCGACGCTTGCTGGCCGGCCGGAAGACGGAGCGGGAGGGAGCGTGACGGCGACGTCGTGGGGATTACTCGCTTCGGCCGGAGCTTGCGATGCCGGAGCCGGAGCCGGAGCCCGTTCGGTCTCCAGCGGCAACTGCGGACGCTCCCGGATCTCCACCTCGAGGAGCCGACAGGCGATCGGGCCGTTGGGAAGATAGACGCGGTGGGTGGGGCGGAGCCCGAGATAGCCGGCCACCGGCGTGTCGGGGGCGAGGATCGCCGCGCGCCATCCGCCACCGACGCGCACGAGCCAGTCGCCGATGCGGCGGAAGAGGGCCCCGGCCCGGGGCAGCGCGAGCCGTTCGCCGTACGGGGGATTGGTGACGACCAAGCCACTCCCGCCGGCGGGCACTGCCTGTTCGAAATGCTTCTGCTCGATCGAGATCGCCGCCGACACGCCCGCCGCCTCAGCACACAACCCCGTTGCCTCGACGGCTTTGGGGTCGAGATCGCTCGCTTGAAAGCTGCCGGGGGGAACGATGACACGGGCCTCGAGGTCGGCGACAAGCCGGGTGACCAGATCGCGGTCGCAATCGCGGAACCGGAAGAATCCATGCCCCTTGCGACGGGCCCGCCACAGCCCCGGTGCCATCCCGGCGGCGATCGTCGCCGCTTCGACGACGAACGTCCCCGAGCCACACATCGGATCGAGGAGCGGTTCGCCCGGGGTCCACCCGGTGATGGCGAGGATCCCGGCGGCGAGGACCTCGGAGAGGGGAGCGTCGACTTCCCCGGTCCGCCAGCCGCGTTGGTGGAGCGACTTGCCGGCGGCGTCGCGGAAGATCGTTGCGGTGTCGCCGACGAGGTGGAGCGCGAGGCGGAGCGTCGCGCCGCGCAATTCCACGCTCGGCCTCCGGCCGCTCGGCGTGCGGAGTTGGTCGACGACCGCGTCCTTGACGATCTGGGCTGCGTAGAGCGAATGATTGAGGAAGGTGTCGTGAATCGCCGCGTCGACGCGGAGCGTGTCGGAGACTTTCAACTGCTCGCGCCAGTCGACCTGTTCCATCGCGGCGTAGAGCGCCTCGGGGCTCTCCACCCGGAATCGGCCAAGGGGCTCGAGGACGCGGATCGCCGTCCGGCTCTCGAGGACGGCCCGATAGAGCGTTTCCTTCTCCTTGCCGGGCGCCGCCGAGAACTCGATCGTCCGCCGGCCGATTCGGAGGTCGGTGGCGCCGACCCCCTCGAGTTCCCGGGCAAGGACCCATTCGAGCCCCTCGAGCGTCCGCGCCGTCATCCGCGGCGGCTCATCGGCGATCGGCGCCGGCAGCGGGCGGGGCACGGGATGAACGGGGGGGAACGGGGCAGGCATGGAGGGCACGAGCAAAGAGGAGGCGAAGGGCGGAAGCATTCCATCTTACCTTCCGGCCGTCGTGGAGACGGCCGATACGCCGCTCGCAGCGATGCCTGCGGCCTGCACGACAGCAGCGAAGCTCCGCATGGCAAGCCTCTTGCCGAGTCTGTACACTCAAGTACAGAATCGATGGGTTTCCTATCGACGGCGACGTCGGCACCCCGATCGCGGCGACCGTAGCCCCCCCAACGCCGGAGCCACCCTTTGAAGACGGTGTCGTTCACGGAATTCCGTGCCAACGCTGCGTCATTCCTCGATGACGTCGAGCGGGGAGAGACCGTGATCCTCCTCCGGCATGGCAAACCGGTCGCCGAGATTCACCCGGTGGCGCCATCGGCTGGACGCTTTCCTTCGTGGCGACGCGCCGGGCCGAGGCTGATTGTGAAGGGGGCCGGACTCGCGGCGGCGATCCTGGGAGAACGGGGGCGTGAAGACGTTTTTTGACTCCTCGGCGTTCGCGAAGCGGTTCGTGGAAGAGTCGGGAAGCGATGCGGTCGAGGCGCTTTGCCTCGGCGCAGACGAACTCGGGCTGTGTGTCATCTGCGTTCCCGAAATCGTGTCGGCCCTGGCCAGGAGACTCCGCGAGAAACGGATCACCGCCGCTCAATTCGCGAAGCTCGAGCGGCATCTCCTCGACGACATCCACGATGCGACGCTTATCGATCTCACGGCGGAAGTGATCGCGGCGTCGATCGTGGCCATCAAGGCATCACCCGTCCGTGCCGCCGACGCACTCCATGTCGCCGCTGCGAAAGTCTGGGGAGCCGATCTGTTTGTCTCGGCCGACGACCGGCAACTCGCGGCCGCCAGAAAAGCCGGATTGACCGCCAAGGCGGTGTGACGGGGCGTTCCCCTGGTCCGCCATGCCCGGCATCGTCGAGAAGGGCTACCCTTCCATTTGCCGGCCAGGTCGTCGAGCGCGCATGATGGATCCCATGAAACACACTCTTTTCTCCGCCGTGGCCCGCGTGCTCCTCCTTGCCTGCTGCGTCACCGTGATGCCGGCCGGGCCCCTGCCCGCTCCGTCGGCCCGCGCCGACGAACCGGCGGCGCTGGCGATCCCCGACTCCGATGACGGCCTTCCCGGCGCGGGGCCGATCCGCCGCTACGACTGGTTCAAGAATCTCTGGAAAGAGCGGCGGAGTGCGTGGGCGGGCCGGAAGGCCGCCGACAAGCGGGCGCTGGTGTTCCTCGGCGACTCGATCACCCAGGGCTTTGGCGACGACTTCCAGGGGGCGTTTCCCGGCGCGAAGCTCGCCAATCGCGGCATCAGCGGCGACACGACCCGCGGCATGCTCCTCCGCCTCACCGACGATTGCCTGGCCCTCGATCCCGCCGGCGTCGTCATGCTCATGGGCACCAACGACCTCGAGGAAGGGGCGGAGCCCGAGACGATCGCCGCCAACGTGAAGGCGATCATTGGGGCGATCGAAGCGAAGAACCCGCGGACACCAATCATCGTCTGTCAGGTCTTTCCGAGCGCCGCCGACAAGAAGCGGCCTGCGGACAAAATCAAGCGGCTCAACGCCCTCGTTTCCGAGCAAGTGAAGGGGGACCCGCGCGTCCGGCTCGTCGACACCTGGACGCTGTTTGCCAATGACGCCGGCGACGCCAAGGGGGAAGAGTTCCCCGATCTTCTCCACCCCAACGAAAAGGGCTACGCGAAGTGGGTGGCCGCGCTCCGACCGGTTCTCGAGACGCTCGATCTCGTTCCTGCCCCCGCCGACGACTTTCAGCCCGAGCCCGGCTTCGAGCTGCTCTTCAATGGCCACGACCTCACCGGCTGGGGCTACCGCGATCAGCCGACGCTGGAGAAACAGCTCGATCTCGACCTCCGGCAGAGCAGCCCCGATGGCCGCTACGTCGCCAACAACGGCCGGATCGTCGTCACGACTCCGCCGGAAGGGCGTCGCGTCGAGCAGCTCTGGACGACGAAAGAGTTTCCCGGCAACTTCGTCCTCAAGCTCGAGTTCCGGGCCACGCCGACCGCCGACAGCGGCGTCTTCATCCGGGCCCCGCAGCTCCAGTGCCGCGATTATCTCCTCGCCGGCCCCTACAAGGAGCTGAAGCACTACAAGCCGCAGGACTGGAACGAACTGGTGATCACGGTCAAGGATGGCGTCGCCCACTGCACCTGCAACGGCGAAGTCCTCGAAGCGGCCTACAAACTCCCCGACACCGGCCCGATCGGCCTGGAAGGCGATTCTGGCCAACTTGAATACCGGCGGATCCGCCTGTCGAAGCTCCCCTGACCGGCGTTGCGAGCCGCCACGGCGCCGCCATGAGCTTTCAATCCTTCGTCCGCGGCAGGCGAGTGGCCCTCGTCGGCCCGAGCCGTTCGATCGTGGGATCCGGGCTTGGCACGGAGATCGATGCCCACGATCTCGTCGCGCGTCTCAACCATGGATGGCCCGTTCCGTTGGGGCTCGAAGCGGATCTCGGGCGACGGCTCGACATTCTCTACCACTGCTGCAATGGCGACCATCCGATCGATCGGGTGTTTTCGGCAGGAATTGATCGACTCCGCTGGGCCTGCTTCGAGAACGGCCCTGATCATCAGCGGTTGCTTGATCACTGCACCGACGCCAACGTCCAATCCCTCGACGTGACCGATCTCTACGTCGATCTCCGCCGCGATCTCGGCACCTTTCCCAACACCGGCCTGGTGGCGATCCATCACCTGCTTGGCGCCGATGCGGCACGCGTGAGTCTGTTCGGCCTGACGTTTTTCCGCGAACCGTACATGCCGGGGTACCCGGCCGACGGCGCTGACGCGGTCCATTGGACGGTGGGCGGCCCCATCCCAACTCAGATCTGGGAGCACGACCTTCCGCTGCAATACCGGCACTTCACCGATCTGTGCCGGGGGGAGCAAAGGCTCGCGGTCGATGGCGTGTCGCTCGCCCTGATGCCAGAAGTCCGCGAGGCGATCTCACGGCGTGAGCGTCGTTGATCGCGGGGCATCGCCCTCCGTGCCGAGCCTGTCGAGGAGTGGTGTCGGGCCCTTCAGCGTCGGCAACGGCGGTGCGGAAGGAAGCGACTCGACCGCGGCCAGCAGTCGCTCGAACGCCGCGGTCGCCAGCGGCAGTCCTGCTGCGAAGAATCGAACGCGGGCGGCGAGTCCGGCCCGCGACTCCTCCAGCCGATACGCCCCGTCCCGCAGCGCCCCGTAGCCCCACGCGCTGCCCCCGAAGCATTCGAGGAACCGTGCATGCACCCGCTCCGGAGTGGTCGGAGCATGCCCCTCGACGGCCGCGATCAGCAATCGCGGAATGGAGAAACGGGCGATCGAAGCGATTTCGTCGGGGGTTCCCTGGATGTCCTCACGAAAATCCCGGCAGACCCAGAACAGCGTGGCCAAACGGGCGTGTTGCTGCCAGGGGAATGACGTTGCGGCGATGCTCCGGGCGAAGTCTCCCTCGGCAGCACGGAGCCGATCCGATCGCCATGGAGTGACTGCGCACAGCCAGCGGAGGAGTGATGGCGTGAGGATCATCGGCGCCACGCCGGTCAGGGCCGGAGCCTCCCCCCGGCAGGCCCGCCACGTCCTGGCGATCGTCGAGAACAGGGCGGAAGTTATCTCCCGGTCCTCATCGACGATCAGATAGGCCTCTTCGTCCGTCTCCCGCTCGCCCGATCCGCCGGCCACGACCTTCACGCCGAGGCGCTCGAAAGCCCCGGCAACGGCTCCCATCCACGCAGGCTCCGGAGCGGGCCGTTCGTCCAGCCCTGACGCCTCAGGGACACCGACTGAACGGTCGAGAGTCCGTGCCGCCTCCAGGGCAAACCGCCAGATTGCCAGCACCCCCTCGGGCGCGGCGTACCACCCGCAGGACTCGGCGAGGCCGGCGCTGTCTGCCCAGGGCAGGCCAGTGCTCGTCGCGACGCGGCGTTGCCACACGCCGAAGGTCGCGTCGTCATAGAGCGAGTCCCCGGCCAGACCGAGTCCGATGGCAAGTTCTCGGAGGATTCGAAACGAGCGCCGCTGTTGGTTGACGAACGCTCCACGCCTGCGATCGTGAAACATCGCTGGCATGGGCCCGCCGCGAAAGAGCCAACGGCAGGCGTGCTGGAGGGCGAACAACCGGGCAAAGGTCGGGCGGGCGGGAAGGAAGGGAAGCCGAGCACGAAACGACGGCGAGAAGACGCCCAGCCAATGATCGGCCGCCGGAAGTTGGATCTCATGTTCCGTGACGGAAAAACAATGCTGAAAGAACGGGAACATCCTCCGCAGCGAATGGTTGCCCCTGGCGATGGCGGCGGCCGTGTCGACGTGCCTTTCCCCCGACGACGACCGGATCACGGCCAAAAGGTCGATGTCACTCACCCCCAGGACGAATCCCGGCGCGTCGACCGGGCGGATTGCCGTCACATCGATGACGTCGTCGGGCAACCATCGCCGGGCGAGCCACTCCGGCGCCCGGTAGAGCCCGCGGTAGACCGCCCCGAGCGGTCCGCCGGAGGTGCGAACGACAAATCGCTGGAGGGCCGCTCTCGACACGGCTGGGGTCTCTGACACGTTTGCCCGCAGTTCCTGGGTGAAGGCGAGCGGGAGGCGACACGGTCGCTGCCTCGGATGCCGGGATTCCGCCTCGGCGCCCTCCCGCTTTCATCGGCGGAACGCTGTCGGGAATCGCATGCGACCGGTCACGCCCGCTCGATCCGCACGGCAGCCACGAGCCTCTCCACGGCCGGCCTCTCGAGTCGCCCGGCGAGGAGCGTGCCGCAGTTGAACGCGGCACAGGCCATGCCGAATCGGATCGCGTCAAGGAGATCCGCGTCAAGGGAATCCAGGCCGCGGCCGATCTCGTCGGCGATGCCTGCAGCCAGACAATCGCCGCAGCCGATCGGATTGACGACGCGATCGAGACGCGGCGGCACGATCCGGAAGCAACCCGCCGGCCCAAGCACAAGTGCTGGCTTCGCCCCATCGGTGACGAGCACCCATGCGGCCCCCTGGGCGCGGATCTCCTCCATGGCAACGCGGAGATCGGCCTCGGCTGTGAGTGGCCGGCCGACCGTTCTGGCCAGTTCTTCTCGATTCGGCTTGACGACCATCGGCCGGCGGGGAAGCGCCGCGAGGAGTTCCGGTCCGCGGGCGTCGAGGATCACCGGGCAGGGAGTGCGCTCGACAAGATCGCGGTAGATCGTCGATGGGGTGCCAGCGGGGAGTGATCCTGTGAGCACGACCGCGGCAGCCCCCGCCACCGCCCCCTCGTAGGCCGCCACGAAGCGGTCCAGTTCGCCGGGGGAGATCGGCGGGGCATTTTCGACCAGCTCCGTCGTCTTTCCGGTCGCCTCATCGAGGAGCGTGGTGCAGCAGCGCGTGTCGGCCACCGTCGGCACGGCGACGAGGTCGATCCCGAGCCCACGAAACTCCGTCGCGGTCCAGCCAGCGGCGGCTCCGCCCAGCAACGTCACCGCGCGGGATTCACCGCCGAGCGATCCGAGCGCTACCGCGACATTGAGCACCTTGCCACTGGCGCAGCATTGCACGTCGGTCGCCCGGTTCACCTCCCCGATCTCGAGCGACGCAAATCGCATGATCCGTTGCCAGGCTGGCGAAAGCCCGGCTGCGACGACGGAGCGAGGCACGGCGGGATGTGGCGACATGATCGCAGTGGTTGGAGAGGGGTCGACGGATGCATTAGTGTAGGGCGAAAGCAGTCTGGGCATTCCGACGGAGATTCTTTTCATGGTCGGTCGTTCCCGCCTCACCGCAGCCCGTGCCCTTGTCGCCGTGGTCATGGCCGGCGTCGTCATCGGGTCGACGCCGGCGACCTCCTCCGCCGAGCTTCCCTCGGGCCTCGTCGTCCACCTTGACGCAGCCGATGCCGGCGTCGGAGCGGTCGCGAGCCTTGCCGATCGGGCCGCCGCCGGGCGGGCTTTCTCGGCTGGGGATGAAGGAGCAAGGCCCGCGGCCATCGAGGTGGGCGACGCCCGGGTCCTGCGGTTCGATGGCGTCGACGATCACCTCCGGGCACTCGGCACCGGGATGAAGGCCGAGGCACTTACCCTCTTCATCGTCGCTGCCCCCCATGCCAATCCGGGAGATTTCCGCGGCCTCTTCGCCGCCAATGCCCCTGAATCACGAGATTACGAATCGGGGCTGACGATCGATCTCGGCCCCGGCCCCACGCCAGCGCTCGAGCAGATCAACGCCGAAGGGAAGGGGTTTGGTGGTGCCCGCGATCTCCTCGCCTCCTCCGTCCCCTTCGGCACGCTCCATCTTTTCGAGACGGTGATCGACTCGAGCGCGGGGGAAGTCCGCTTCGTCGTCGACGGCAAACCCGAGGGCACGCGCCCTGTCGAGAAGGGGACGCTGTCCCTCGACGAGCTCACTCTCGGCGCCCGCTTCTACACCAACGGCCCCGGAGCCCAGCAGGTGCGCGGCAGCTTGAGCGGCGACATCGCGGAGCTCCTCCTCTTCGACCGAGCCCTCACGGGCGACGAGGCGACGGCCGTCCGCACCGCGCTCACCGCGAAGCACGCAGCGCTCGCCGCGGCCCTCCCCGCGACCTTGGATCGTGCCAAGACGGAGGGCACCCCGCTCGAACTCGTCGCCGATCCGCCGGCGATCCAAGTGCTCGTGCCGGGCTTCGCCGTCCGCGAAATCCCGGTGGCGCTTCCCAACGTCAACAACGTCCGCTTCCGCCCCGACGGCACGCTCGTCGCGCTCGGCTACGGTGGCGACATCCACCTCCTCCGCGACACCGACGGCGACGGCCTCGAAGACTCCGCCAGCCGCTTCTACCACAACACCGGCAGCCTCCGCGGCCCGATCGGCCTCCTCCTCACTCCCCCCGGCTATCCCCACGGCAACGGCATGTTCGTCGCCTCGAAGGGAAAGGTGTCGCTGTTGCTCGACCGCGACAGCGACGACGTGGCCGACGACGAGCGCGTCGTCGCGACCGGCTGGAAGGAGATCACACAGAACGTCGACGCGACGGGCCTGGCGATGGGCTCCGACGGCAGCCTCTACTTCGCCCTCGACGTCACCGACTTCTCCAATCCCTACCTCCTCGACACCGACGGCAAGAGTGGCTACGACGTTCACGGCGAACGGGGAACGATCCAACGGATCTCCCCCGATCTGGCCCGTCGCGAGGCGGTCTGCACCGGAATCCGCTTCCCGATCGCTCTGGCCTTCAACGACCGGGGCGACCTGTTCTGCACCGAACAGGAAGGGGCGACGTGGCTCGCCAACGGCAATCCCCTCGACGAGCTCCTCCATGTCCGCCTCGACGGCACGGCGCCACAGGCGAACGCCACCGGGATGCGGCACTTCGGCTTCCCTCCCCGCCATCCGCGGCACAATCCGGCCGTCATCGACGAGCCGTCGACATTCGACTACGGCCCGCAGCACCAGTCGACCTGCGGCATGGTTTTCAATCCGGCCGTGCCGGCAGGAAAACCATTCGGGCCCGCCTCGTGGGCCAACGACGCGATCGTCTGCGGTGAATCGCGTGGCAAGCTGTGGCGGACGACGCTCGTGAAGACTCCGGCCGGCTATGTCGCTGCGAGCCAGCTTTTCGCCTGCCTCCAAATGCTCACCGTCGACGCCGCCGTCGCCCCCGACGGCGATCTTGTCGTCGCCTGTCACTCCGGCCCGCCCGACTGGGGCACCGGCCCGGCGGGGATCGGCAAGCTTTTCCGGATCTCGATGGTGGCTCCTGAGGCGCCCCGGCCTGTGGCCGCCTGGGCCGAGACGCAACAGGAGATCCGCATCGCCTTCGATCGGCCGCTCGACCCCGCGGCGTTGTCGGGGCTCCTCGAGCGGACGACGATCGACCGGAGCCCGCATGTTCGGGCCGGCGACCGCTTCGAGACGCTTCATCCCCCCTACGCCGTCGTCCAAGCGCAGAAACTCGTCCCCCGCCATCGGCAAAAAATCGCGTCGGCCGCGCTCACCGCCGACCGGCGGACCATGGTCTTGGGCACCGCGCCGATCGCCGGCCGCACCCACCTGGCCCTCTCGCTTCCCTACCAGTCGACCGAGCCGGCCGAGTCCCTTTCGGGCTCCATCCCGCAGCATCCCTGGATCGACGTCGATCTCTCGACGGCGGGGGTCGAGGCCCGGTGGATTCCAGCCGCCGCCGAGGCGTCCCCCGTATCGTCGACCAACGGGCCCAGCTGGATCGGGTGGCTGCCGCACACCGATCTCGATGTCGCCCGCCGGCTGACGGCCGGATCGGCTGGCCACGACGACCTGTGGCGGGCCGTCGCCCTCCCCGGCAGGCTCTCCCTCGCCGCGCGCCTCGATCTTCAAAACCTCCTCCGGCCGGCGGTCCAACCGGGGAGCACGCTCGATCACGAGTGGCCGCCGGAACGGGGGACGATCACCTTCACGGCCGATCGGGAGTGCGTCGTCACGGCCACCCTTGCCGGTGAATCGCTTCCGGTGACGCTCGCCCCCGACGGCGTCAACGGCTTCACGGCCCTCTTCACGGCGCCGGCCGGGCTGACGACACCGGTCGATGTGACCGTCGAGTGCGCTACCGGCGGCATCCGTCCTCCCCGGCTCACTGTCGCCTTCCACACCGACGAGGATGGCTCGCCCCGCCCCCTCCCGCTCCACCGCTTCGTCCTTCCCTGGGCGACCGAAGCCGCGCCTCGCCAGGGGGCATCGGCCGGGCCGCGGCGGATCGCGGAGCTCGACGGTGGCAGCTGGGGGCGTGGCCGGCGGGTGTTCCTCTCGGAAGCGGCCGGCTGCGCGAAGTGCCATGCGATGAATGGCGGAGGTGGGGGAATTGGCCCCGATCTCGGCAACCTCATCCACCGCGATCTGGCGAGCGTGACACGCGACATCCGCCATCCGAGCTTCGCCCTCAATCCCGACTTCACGACGCACGTCGTCCACCTCGACGATGGCCGCGT
>CAJBCV010000067.1 GCA_903951635.1 uncultured Planctomycetaceae bacterium | reverse complement strand
TCGATCCGTTCGAGGCCTTCTCTGACCTGCGTCGGAGCGCGAAGACGGGAGATCGTCTGCGACTTGGTGACCGACCGGCAGCGTGGGCATTTGGCGTAACGGGTGAACAGGGCTCCCCACCGCACTTTTTCCACCCCGGGGCAGACCGGGCAGGTCCAGATGTCGTAGTCGACGCTGCCGAGGTGCTCCTCGAGCCGTTCGCCACGTTCGAGTCGGGTGTCGTCTTCCCCTTCGGCGAGTCGGATCATCGCGGTGCCGCAATGCGGGCAGCCCCGGCGACGGTAGCGGTAGAGCGAACGGATCGCCGCGATGCCCCCGGCGCCGGCGGCGGCCCCGCCCCCGACGATCATCATCATCCCCACCGGATCGCTCGTCGTCTCCGGCTCGCGTTGGAATCCAGTAGGGGGGATCCAAGGCTGGGGCGGGGCGATCGGCTCGGGGCGGAGGACATCCGTGGTCGGGACAGGAGTCGGAGTGGCCGGTGAGGATGGCTCGAGCAGCGGCTCGAGGATCGGCTCGGGACGCTTCTCGACCAGTGACGCCGAAGTGGCCGCTGGCACAGGTGCCATGTCGTCGGCGCCGGGCACCTCGGCCGAGAGGCCGACGATGTCGGTGACGCAGCGAGTCGCGCCGTCGAGGATGGCGCGGGCGGGGCGACCGGCTCGGAAGTGGGGCACCATCACCTGATCCATGATCCGCTGGCTCGCCGCGCGCTGACCGGGAGAATCGAGGCCATCGCCGAGGATGATTTCGGAGCGGCGGTCAACAAGGGCGACGAAGAGGAGCAGACCGTCGTTGCGAGCACCGTCGCCGAGCCGCCAGCGATTGAACAGCTCGGTCGCGAAGCGGCGGTGGGGCTCACCGGCCGTGGTCGGGATGACGACGACCATCATGTCGGCCTTCGTCGTCTCCTGGATCGATCGGGCGAGCCGTTCGATCTCCGCGGAATCGACGGCGGAGAGCGTGCCGGTTTCGTCGATGACGCGGCCTCGCGGGCGCGGTCCGGCGACGACTCCGGGCACCTGGGCCGACGTGGCGGCCGCAAACATGATCGACACGACGAACGCGACGAGGACGGCAAACGGTCGCATGGCGGTCTCACGCTCCGGACGAGACACCGGACTGAAAGATCAAGGGTTTGCCGGCAAGTCGAAATCACCGGTCCGGTCGCGCCACACGCAGTGGATGTGGTTGGCGGGATTTCCCTCGGCATCGGGCTGGACGTTGCAGAACTCGATCACGAACGACGGGCCCTCGATGAGGTAATAGTGGCCGATGCCCGGCTCGGTGGCGCCGGCCCAGGCGAAGTGGATCGCGTTCCAGCCGCCGTCGGCCTTCTCGATGAGCATGAGGCGCTCCTTGGAGACCTCGTCGGCCATCGCGCTTGAGTACGTCTCGATGATCCGGCGGAGGAGAGCCTGCTGCTCCGGCTTGAGCTCCGTGGCAGGAATCCCCTTGGCGGGCTCCTTCGGCGACTGCGTCTCGCCGGCGGCACGGATGTCCTTGGGGCACTCGGGGGCGATGATCCCCTTCGCCTTCTGCCCGGCATCGAGAGAGCGGACGAGATCGAAGGCGAGTTGCTCTTCGGCGCCAAGGACGCGGAAGCCGGGCTCGGGGAGGCCGGCGAAGCGGGCGCGGACCTCGGCGGGATTGGCTCCGAAGAACTGCGGCGTGCTGTCGACGACCTGGCCGTCGCGGACGACGAAGTTGAGCGAGAGGTGATGCCCTTCGACGGACAGGCCCCAGGTTCCCTTCTCGGCCGGGGTGCCGAAGATCGTGAAGAAGTAGCGATCGGCATCGCGGATGTTCTTGGCGTTCGAGCCTTCCTGGAGGCGGAGCATCTCGTCGAGTTGCATGATCGACCGCGACTTGTCGTAGCCGGCCTGCGAGACGGCAGCGCGGAGGAGATCGAACGCCCCTTGTTGCTGCGACGGCACCATCTCGCGGAGCGGAAGCCCCTTGCGTTCGAACTTGGGAATGAAGTGCCAGCCGACGCGGCCGGCATCCTCCCAAGGCTTGAGCGCCCGGGCCTTCTGCTCGGGGGCGAGCGTGGCAAGCCAGACGTTGGCTGCCTGCACCATGGCGCCACCGGCAGGGACGCCCGCGTGGGCCGGAGTCGACGACAGGCCGGCGGCGACGATCGCCATGACAACCATGACAACCATGACAACCATGACAACCATGACAAACGGGAGCGTGAGGAGCGGGGCAGCGAGGCGGTGAACGGGGCGGAAGGTCATCGACGGCTCCGGGGCGGTATCGTGGATCGGCATGGGGCAAGCCGGGCGCGGCTATCGGCTCGCACGAGCCCCCCGTCCCGGTCCATGAAAATACCCGCCCGCCCCGGCCACCGACACCCCCGGATTGCCCGAGAATCAGATCAGGGGCCGACCTCGCGGTCCTTCTCGCCATCCAAATCGGAGAGGAGGGGTCGGATCGACTTCAGGATGGCCGACGCCTTCTCGATCGCCCGAGCGGCACTGGCGGGAGATGCTTCGGCGACACCGCCGTAATCAGCCGTTTCCCGGAGATCGAGGAGAAAATCGTAGTCCCGGCCGGATTCTGTCGGGAGGATCCCCGCCTGTATGAGATCGCGATGGAGGGCGGCACGGACCGCCGTGTGCTTCGTGAACGACGCGCCCCGGGCAGCCATCACCGCCGTTACGGCGTGAAAAGCGGCATAGTACGCCCGCGACGCGGCGGAATCGGGATCGATCGCGACGAGCGCCGCCGCGGACGCCAGCGATCTCTCGGCCCTTCTCCACTGGCTGCGGACGAACTCCTTCATGCAGCCACGCCCGTCCGACGAATCTCGCGCACGAGTGGGGAATCACCCTGGTCGTATTCCCGGCGATCCAGCAGTTTCACACTCACACGACGTCCGACACGGAGCGCCACCGGGTAGACCGCGGCAAGACTGCGTTCGAGTTCGACGCCGTAGTCATCGATCGGGCCGCAGAGCACAACGAGCAGGTCAATGTCGCTGTCCGCCCGAGCGTCGCCCCGCGCCTCGGATCCGAAGAGCACCACGACATCGAGTCTGTCGCCATAGGTGGTGGCTAACCGCTCCTTCAAGTCGTTGAGTAACGCTTTGGCTGACAAGACGCTTTGCATGGCGCATTCCTCTGGAGCCAAGACCCATTCTACCACCGCCCCGCCCCCTCGCCCTTGGTTCGCCCCGTCCGGGCGTCACTCGTGCCGGTTCGGGTCGCGGTCGTGGTGGGCCTGGTCGACGTGGACGTGGACCTCCGGGTGGAGGGCGAAATACCGCTCCCACGCCCCGTCGGAGATCCCGGCACCGTCGAGGTAGAGATTCCAAAGGCCGTCGTAGCGGGCGATTCCCTCGAGCCCCGCATCGCCGAGCGGCACATCGATGAGGTGGAGCGAGCGGAGGGACGGGAACTGAAGGAGCGTCATCCCCAGTTCGGCCCCCCCCTTCCCCTCGGGACACAGGCCGGAGCTCCCCAGCCGCAGGTTCTTGAGGCGGGGAAGTTCGGCGAGCGCCGCAAGGCCCACGAGCGTGCACCGCGCCTGCGGGATGTTGACGTCGCGGAGGGTGTGGCAGGCGGCAAGGTGCTTGAAGCCGTCGTCGCCAAGGGGCGATTCCCGAAGCACGAGTCGCTCCAGCCGCGGCAACCGCGACAGCAAGACGGCCTTCGCATCATCAGCCACTCCCTCCTGGAGATCGAGATGCGAAAGCGCCTCGAGGCCGGCGACCTCCTCCCACTCTTCTTCGGTGAGCGCCCGATCGGCCACCCGGATCCGCGCCGACGTCCCGGCCCGCACCGCCGCGGCCTGCTCGGCGAAGGTGGGATCGGCGGCGGTCGCCGTGGCTGCGACACCGAGCCAAGACGCCACAACGACGAACAAGAACCATCGTCGCACAGAAGGCGAATCTCCGCGATCCTCCCTCACGCCAGGATCTCGCTGATCGGCTCAACGTGCTCGACGCCGACGAGTTTCTGGTCGAGGCCGCCGAAGAAGTAGGAGAGCCGGTTGGGGTCGATGCCGAGGCAGTGGAGTACCGTCGCGTGGAGGCTCTTCACGTGGAACCCGGTGCGGCCGTCGTGCTCGGGCGCGATGGCCGCCGACCCGAGCTCGTCGGTCTCCCCGACGCTCACCCCCCCCTTGATGCCACCACCGGCCATCCACATCGTGAAGCCGTAGGCGTTGTGATCGCGGCCGGTCCCCTCGGCATATTCGGCGGTCGGCTGCCGGCCGAACTCCCCTCCCCAGACCACGAGCGTGCTGTCGAGGAGACCGGAGCGCTTGAGATCTTCGAGGAGCGCCGCGATCGGCTGATCGGTGTTGCCGGCGTGGAAGTTGTGGTTCTTCTCGAGATCCCCGTGGGCATCCCAGTTGTCGTCGTTGTGGGCGCCGCCGGAATAGAGCTGGACGAAGCGTACGCCGCGCTCGACGAGCCGCCGGGCGAGAAGGCAGCGGCGGCCGAAGTCGGCGGTGCGCGGATTGTCGAGGCCGTAGAGGGCCTGCGTCTCGGCCGTCTCTCGGGCGAGGTCGACCGCCTCAGGGGCATGCTCCTGCATCTTCCAGGCCAGCTCGTAGGAGGCGATCCGGGCGGCAAGCTCCGAGTTGTCGCCGCGCGAGAGGAGATGGGCGCTGTTTTCGGTGCGGAGGGCGTCGAGGAGCGCCCGCTGACTCTCGAGCGACATGTCGTCCGGCGGGGCGAGGTCGAGGATCGGCGCCCCCTTCGAGCGGAGGAGCGTCCCCTGGTAAGTCGCCGGCATGTAGCCGCTCGACCAGTTCTTGGCGCCGGAGATCGGCCCGCCGGTGGGGTCGAGCATGACGACGAAGCCGGGGAGATTTTCGTTGACGCTGCCGAGGCCGTAGTTGACCCACGAACCGAGGCAGGGGGATCCCGACTGGATCTTGCCGGAGTTCATCTGGAGCATCGCCGAGCCATGGATCGGCGAATCGGCCGTCATCGAATGGAGAAACGCGATGTCATCGACATGCTTCGAGAGGTGCGGAAAGAGGGTCGAGACCATCTTCCCGCACTCCCCGCGGGGCTCGAACTTCCACTTCGGCCCCACGACCCTTCCCTGGCTCTTCTCGCCGCCGCGCCCCTTCGTCTTCACCTCGATCGTCTGGCCGTCGAGATCGTAGAGCTTCGGCTTGTAGTCGAAGGTGTCGACATGGCTCGGGCCGCCGTACATGAAGAGGAAGATCACGCTCTTCGCCTTGGGGGCGAAGTGGGGGAGCTTCGCGGCCAGCGGATTGGCCCAGGCCTGGATACCGTCGGCAGCCCGGGTCTGTCCGGCGAAGAAGCCGCCGTCGAGGAGTCCTGAGAGGGCAAGCCCGGTGAACGACGCCCCCGCCTCCCAGAAGAACTCGCGGCG
>CAJBCV010000066.1 GCA_903951635.1 uncultured Planctomycetaceae bacterium | reverse complement strand
GCTCGTCGAGAAGCTTAAAAAGCTCGAAGCGCAGTGGGGCGTGCGTCTGGCGTGCATCGCCGATCGGGTCAGCCGTCCGTTCACGGCCGTCCTCGAGCAGGACGAGCTCGAAGCCCTCGTCGCGCCGGCCGTCGGCGAGCTGGCAAGCGGCGTCGACGACGGGGCTGGGGCCCGGTTCGAGGCAAAGGCCGTCTCCTTCATCGGCCTGGCGGGGGGCTCGGGGGTCGAGGTTCCCGATTGGCTCGATCGCCTCGGCAGCACCGTCGATCGCGAGCTCGACGCCCTCGGCAGCGACGGCCATGCCGGCCGTCCGCTGATCTCGCTCCCCGACGCCGTCCCCTGGGTGGCGATGGACTGGGGCGACCTCCGTCAGGCCCTCGAGCCACGCACGCCCACCTGATTGACAATTCTCCCTCCCCACATGGAGTCGATCCCATGGGTTCCTGCCGTCGTTGGTCGTTCACGCTCTCCTCCTTCCTCGTCGTCATGCTCGTCGTCGCGGCCCAGGGGTTTACGGCCCATGCCGAGGACCCCGGCTTCGAGTCGCTCTTCGACGGCAAGACCTTTGCCGGCTGGGGGGGCGATTTCGACGCTACCTGGCGGATCGAGGATGGCCAGATCGTGGCCGGCTCCCCCGACTCTGCCGCGCCGCAAAACGAGTTTCTCGCCACCGCTCGCGACTACGGCGATTTCGAGTTGCGCCTCGAGTACAAGCTCGACGCCAAGGAGGGGGCCAACGCCGGCGTCCAGTTTCGCTCGGTGCGGATCCCGAATCACCACGAAGTGAGCGGCTATCAGGCCGACATCGGGCCGGGCTATTTTGGCGCCCTCTACGACGAGAGCCGGCGCAACAAGCTCCTCGCCGTGCCGGCCGAACGGATGGTGGCCGCGGCCCTCGCCGGCGGGATCGACGGCTGGCATTCCTACCGCATCCGCGCCGAGGGGAAACGGATCCGCCTCGAGCTCAATGGCGTCGAGACGGTCGACTGGATCGAGCCCGATGACAGCATCGCCAGGAAGGGGATGATCGCCCTCCAGATCCACGGGGGCCTCGTGGGCACGATCCGCTACCGCAACCTCCGTATCAAGCCGCTCGCCGCGGCGAAGTGAGCGGATCGCCCTGCGCCGAAAGATTGACACCCCCGCAGGGGTGGCCTACAAACCACCTAGCGGCGGGGGGCGGACAGACTTTTCACGACGGGAGGCTGTGATGCGAGCGAGCACGTCAGGCGGGCTGAAGTCGGGGCGGTCGGGAAAGCGACACACACACACACACACACACACGCTTTCTGCGGCGGAGCGGCTTGAAGAGCGAACGCTGATGGCGGTGGATCTGGGGCTTGCCGGAATGGGAGCGTTTGGCACCGAGAGCGGGCTGGGGACGGTACTCTTCTCGGCGCTCTCGGGAGCGGGCAGCTCGACGGGGTTTGTTTCTGGGGCGACGGTGGCCTCGCCCGGGTCCCCGGGCATTCTGCCGCCGGTGCCGTTCGGGTCAGCGACGGGTGGGACGCTTGCAGTCCTGCCGAGTGGTACAGGGGCGCCGATTGCGGGCGCCTCATCAGCGCCGGGGGCGGCCGGGGGGCAGGCTGCGGCACTGCAAAACGGCCCGCCAGGGCAGGCGGGAGCGGCGCCCGTCGCGCCGCCAGCGCCGGTTGCTCCGCCGGCACCCGGAGGAGGGGCTCCTGCCCCCGGCATCGGCCCTGCCGGACCGGCGCCCGCCCCGCCAGCGGACGCGCAGCAACTCCCGGGCGGAGGATCCGGCACCAGCAACGGGGATAATCCGTATTTCTATAGTTACAACCGCGATGGTGTTCTCACGGCCCGCAGCCCATCGCAATTGGCCTACGAACTCCGCTGCTCTGCGTCCTATAAGCAATATCTCGAAGGACGGAAGGTCCTTCAGGAGATTTATCTGGAGTATGGAAGGATCTACTTCCAGAACCCCGACAAGCAGCTCTGGGCAGGGCTCGCGACCCATGCGGGAAGCGTGGTGCTCGTCGAGATGTACGACGAGATCGAGCGACAGCAGCAGGGCTTGTTGTGCCTCTACGAAGACATGAGCAAGCTCTGCGATCAGATGCAAAGTCTGATTGTCAGCATGGCCAAAGCGATCCGCGACGACGTCGGCAAGCAGTCCGCCGTTTTCGGAGCCGAGGGGATCGAGGGGATCCGACGGATGGGGCTCATCCCAGAGAATCTCAAGGCCTGGGAAGCGATTGATCGAGGGGACGTCGTCGCCGGAGCGAAGTATCTTGCACAGCGGGAGCAAACCGACGTGCTCAATAAGTACTATGCGGATATGGCGGCATTGTCACTCGCACTGAAGCCAGCCTTCTCGTGGAATGCCAAGTCAGGGCTCGAGAGCTTCGGCTGCCCGACGTTCGCGGACGCTGTGGGGACTTGGCCTTCCGCGAATTGGATGGATACCGACCCCGCCGAGAAGAACGATCGCTGGAAGTACATCCGGGATTCCATCCTGCCAGTATGGGTTGGTATGGGGGGCGATGGGCGGACTGATTGGGTGAAGCAACGGCTCGACATCATCCGCAACTCCCGAGGGGCCAATTGTGAATACTGAAGTATTGGCTCTACGGGGCATCGGGCGGCTCCTGACGGCTCCGTGTATCCTCTGTGTCGGTGTGATGTCTCTCATCGTTGGAGCCTCGTGTGCCATGGAGTCGGAGCAGAAAACGCGAGTGGAGCTTCGCCTCGACAGTCCTCCATCGCCGGATGCGATCCCGTTGAGCGACGAGGAAAAGGCAACGATCCAGAAGCATCCTGAGATCGGGGAATTGGTTCAAGCTTGGGGGAATCGCGAGTTCTCAGTGGAATATGAAGGGGAGACGATCTCGTTCCCGGCCGAACGGGCCTATGCCCACATTGAGCAGGGGAAGGTCGTGAGCGTGGGGCTCTACTCGCCGAATCTCACCGGGGAGGAACTCCATCACCTGATGACAACGGCTCTGCGGCTCTGGAAGGCTTCGCCCGAGGCGGTTCAAAAGTTCGAAATATGGTGGCGAGATAATCGGGAGCGCATTGTGGAAATGAACATCGGAGAGGCAGATAAGGTGGTGTCCGTCGGGGTGTGTCCCTCGTTCAATCGCGAGAAACCGCATGTCTTTAAATGCATTCCTTTTTGGGGCTTCCCGAATGACGCCGCCGAGAGCGAGCCGACGGCGAAGGAGTGATCGGCATGTGGCGGAGCATCGAGCGGCTGCCGCGATCCAGCGCGTACAGGCTCACCGCAGCGGTGATGGCCGGGTTCGTGTTCTCAGCTGTGGCCTCGTGTGCCATGGAGCCGGAGCAGAAGGCGGCGGTGGAGCTTCGCCTCGACAGTCCTCCCTCGCCGGATGCGATCCCGTTGAGCGACGAGGAAAAGGCAACGATCCAGAAGCATCCTGAGATCGGGGAATTGGTTCAAGCTTGGGGGACTCGCGAGTTCTCAGTGGAATATGAAGGGGAGGCGATCTCGTTCCCGGCCGAACGGGCCTATGCCCACATCGAGCAGGGAAAGGTCGTGAGCGTGGGGCTCTACTCCCCCAATCTCACCGGGGAGGAACTCCATCACCTGATGACAACGGCCCTGCGGCTCTGGAAGGCTTCGCCTGGCGAAGTTCAGCGGTTTGAAGAGTGGTGGCGAGACAATCGGGAAAGCATCGTGGAAATGAATGTCGGTGAGGGGAATCGGTTAATCACCCTCGGCGTGTGTCCGTCGTTCAGCCGCGAGAAGCCGCACGTCTTTAAGTGCAAGCCTTTTTGGGGCTTCCCGGATGACGCCGCCGAGAGCGAGCCGGCGGCAAAGGAGTGATCGTTATGGGGCAGAGCATCGCGCGACTGCCGCGATCGGTGGGAACAGGCTCGCCACAGCGGTGATGGCCGGATGGGCGCCTGTCCGCCTGCGGCAGGGCTCGCAGGGCTTCCAGGGCCCCGCGGGCGGCTGTCGCGGGCCGGCGTGGCGGCCCCCCGGTGACGGGTGCTACAACGGGGCATGCCCGCTGCCCTGACACCGCCGTCCCGCTCCACCGTCGGCCATGGCCGTCCCGCCCGCCGGGGCGTCGCCGTGTGGCTCGCCGGCCCGATCAGCCTCGACGCCTGGGGGGCGATGCAGGACCGGCTCGCCTGGGATGTTTCGGAGCCGGGGGGCCGCCCGCCCACGGTCGTGATCTGCGAGCTCGAGCGTTCGATCACGATCGGCCGGCTCGGGTCGAGGCGCGACATCGATCTCCCCGACGAGGAGCTCGCCCGCCGGCGCCTCGACGTCCGCTTTCTCGGCCGCGGTGGCGGCGCGATCCTCCACGGCCCGGGGCAGATCCATGTTGCCCTCATCGCCACGCTCGAGGATCTCGGGCTCGACCGCCACGATGCCGGTGGCTGCGTCGAGCGGATGGAAGCCGGCCTCGAGGGGACGATCCGTCGGCTCCGCTGCGGCGCCGCCCGCGACTCTGGGCTCAACGGCGTCTTCGGCCGCACCGGCCTCCTCGCCGCCGTGGGGATGGCGGTTCGCCGCGGGGTCGTCAGCCACGGGGCCTGGCTCAACGTCACCCGCGTCGCCGACACCGCCCCCGACATCACCCACCGGATCCGCACCGCCGCGGTCACCCCGCGCGGCCCGGTGGCGATGTCGTGCATCGAGGCCGATGTCCAGCGCCGCGTCCGCCTCCAGGATGCCCGCTCGGCGCTGGTCGAACAGCTCGTCGATGCCTACGCTTTCCCTTCGTCCCACATCCAGTCGGGCTTCCCACTGCCGCTCGGGCAGGGGGGCGACTCCCGGGAGGTTTTCAGAAGTGTCGGATGACCGCGGTTCCCCGTTCGCCTCATTGCCAATCGTCGACGTGTCGGCGCCCGCCGCGGCCTCGTGCGCCGCGCCCCCCACAGCGTTCCCTGCCGGCCGTCGCCTCCCCCCGTGGCTGCGACAGAATCTCGCGCCGGGTGGCGGCCATGGCGAGACAGCCGGCCTGATCGCCGAACTCGGCCTGGAGACGGTCTGCTCGTCGGCCAAGTGCCCCAACCGGCTCGAATGCTGGTCGGCACGGACGGCCACGTTCATGATCCTCGGCAACGTCTGCACCCGCCCCTGCGGCTTTTGCTCCGTCCCCCGCGGCAAGACCGAGGCCCTCGAGCTCGACGAGCCGGATCGCGTCGCCGAGGCGGCCCGGCGGCTCGGGCTCAAGCATGTCGTGATCACGAGCGTCACCCGTGACGATCTCCCCGACGGCGGCGCCGACCACTTCCGCCGCACCGTCGACGCCGTCCGGGCCGCGACCGGCGCCGCGATCGAGGTCCTCGTCCCCGACTTTCTCGACAAGCCCGGCGCCCTCGAGATCGTGATGCAATCCCGTCCCGAGGTCTTCAACCACAACACCGAGACGGTGCCCCGCCTCTATCGCGAGGTCCGTGGCCGCAAGAGCCACTATCCCTGGACGCTCGAGCTCCTCGGCCGTGCCAAGCGGATCATGCCGGAGGTGAAGACAAAGAGCGGCCTGATGCTCGGGCTCGGCGAAACGCGAGACGAGCTCCTCGATGTCTTCGCCGATCTCCTCGCCCACTCGGTCGACTTCCTCACCCTCGGGCAGTATCTCCAGCCGACGCTCGATTCGCTCCCGGTCGATCGCTACGTGCCGCCGGAGGAGTTTGACGAGATCGGGGCGATGGCGCGCCAGATGGGATTCGCGAAGGTCGCCTCCGGGCCGCTTGTCCGCTCGAGCTACCACGCCCGCGAGATGACCGAGGATGGCCTCGTCGGGTAGCGGTGCTCTTCCCGCGGTCCACCCTGATTCCAACTCAAACGTGGCTTCGGGGTCGCCCGTGCCCCGTCGCCGGACGTTCGCGGAGGGCATCCATGCCCTCCGCTCTCTCCGCGCCGCTATCGCTTTCGCCCTCCGGGCTGCGCTCACCGGCGAGGCCGGCTCTCGGAGCACGGGCGACCCCTCGCTTTCGGCGTTAGGCGG
>CAJBCV010000065.1 GCA_903951635.1 uncultured Planctomycetaceae bacterium | reverse complement strand
CGACTTCGAGCCTCCTGACGGCGCCGACACGCAGGCTTCACGCAGGCTTCACGCAGGCTTCACGCAGGGAAGATACCGATGCCAGGACGTCCGGAAAGCTCGTCCCTCTCCGCTCCGGAACCGGCCACGGGAGGCACCGGTCGGACGCGGCGCGCCGTCGGGATGATCCTCCGCATCGCCGGCACCGTCGCCCTCATGGCGATCACGCTCCGCGGCGTCGATTGGCCCCAACTCCTTGAGTTGCTCGAGACCGTCGATTGGCGCTGGTGGGGGGCCGCGTTGGCCCTCGGGCTCGTCGTGCAGTGCCTGGCGTCCATCCGCTGGGCGGTGCTGGCCCGCCCGATCGGATTCGACTATCCGTTGACGGTCTTCATCCGCCGCTTTTTCGAGGGGCAGTTTTTCAGTCTCTGCCTGCCGACGTCGATCGGTGGCGATGTCGTCAAAGCGTACAGACTCGCGGGCACCACGCGCGGTCGCGTGCTGGCCGGTTGCACCGTCCTTGCCGACCGGCTTTCGGGGCTCGCTGCCCTCGGGGTGATTGCGCTCACGGCCCTGATCAGCAACCAGGCCTCTCTCCCCCTGCTCCCCACGTTGCTGGTCGGTGCGGCACTCCTCGCGGCCGTCCTCTTGCCGGCGAGCCTGATCGTCGGTCACCTCGACACCCTCGCGAATCTCCTCCCGTCCCATCCCAGCGTGCAGAGCGTCGTGGCCGGGCTTCTCCCGTATCAACAACGACCGACGTTGATCGTATCGGCCATCATGTGGAGCCTGCTGGTGCAGATGGGAGGAGCCTTGGTGGTCGATGCCGTGGGGAAGTCGATCGGGACGGATCTCCCCGTCTCGGTCTGGTTCGCGGCCGTGCCGCTGGTGGCGCTGGCGATGGTCCTGCCGATCAGCATCGGCGGGGTCGGAATCCGCGAGGGAGGCCTGGCGGTTCTCCTTGCCCCCCACGGCGTCCCGGCCGAGAAGGCGGTGGCGATCGGCCTGCTCTGGTTGCTCGTGACGATCGTCTGCGGACTCTTTGGCGGGATGATGTTCCTCGCCGACCGCCACCCGCGTTTTGCTTTCGATGGCCCCGGAGCAGGCCCATCACCCGAAGCCGGCGATTCCATCACCGGCCGCTGATCGGCGGCGGAGGGCATCGACCAGCAACAATCCGGCGACCGTCTTCGCATCGTCGATCGCGCCCTCAAGACACATCGCGATCGCATCCTCCCAACGAACGACCCGGACTCGGATCTGTTCTCCTGGTTCGAGATCCTGCTCGCCGGCCTCGAGCCCCTCGGCGATGAACAGGTGCATCCGCTCGCGGAGAATCCCCGGCGACATCCAGAACGCGCCGGCCATCGTCAGTCGGTGCGATCGGTAACCGGTCTCCTCGGCGAGTTCGCGGGCTGCAGCCGACTCGAGCGACTCGATGCGGTCAAGCGTGCCGGCGGGCAACTCCAGGAGCGTCCGGCCGACCGCCACACGAACGACCTCGACGAGACAAACCTCGTCGGGCGAAACGAGTGGAACGACGACCACGCTGCCGGGATGCTCGATCACATCGCGCACCCGCCCCGCCCCTCCCGGGCCAGGCTCGAGGCGACGAACAACCCGGAATCGCTTCGCCTCCAGGAGCACCTCGTCGGCCCCACCGGCCGGCGTCCCGTGCGTTGCATCGCTCATGGCTTTCCTCCCGATGTTCCTCGTGGCAGCGGCAGCTTCACCCACCGGGCGGGCATCCCGGCGACCTCCAATTCGACGCCGGCTTCCAGGCCCTGCGTCCGCATCAGCCCGAGCCCCAGCCATCCGCCGAGCCGCGGAGACGGGCCTCCCGAAGTGATCGTGCCGATCGTCTCTCCCCCTCCGCGGATCGTCACCGTGGCCCCCGGCCCCGCTGCCCCGTCACCATCGGCAACGATCCCCACGAAGCGCCGGTTGACATGCCCGAGGGCGTCGAGACGGGCCACCGTCTCCTGGCCGAGATAACACCCTTTCGTGAACGAGATGGAAGCGATGTCGCGATCGAGCTCCTGGGGAAGCGTGCGGGGAGGAACGTCGCGGGGAGACGGACGCCCCTCCTCACGTCGCACCGCGTCGATGGCTGCGGCGGATGCCTGGACGATCCCTTCCCCGCGCCAGCGCTCGACGAGCCGCGGCGCATCGTCGCGCGACACGACGACGAGATACGTCCCCGGCCCCAGCCACTCCCCCTGCAGGATCGCCGCCGGGATCCCGGCACAGCGGCCCGGCAGGATACCGGCAGCGACATCGGCCACGCGGCCGAGAAGCGGCGCCGTGAGCGCCGGGTGCGATCCTCCCCGACCGGGCAGGCCTGCGACGACATCGACGGACGGCATCGCCTCGCGCTCGAGCCACGCGCCGGCAGCCGGCCCGGCGAGAAACAGCGCGGCATGGCGATCGGAACCGTCGACGATCTCCAGCCGTTCACGGATGTGATATCGATCGAGGTGGGCGGCGAGCGACCATCCCTCCGAGGCTCCGTCCGCGGGCGCCATGCCGGGGGGATCGGCGTCGATCCAGACGCCGTCGGCCGCCTTGAAGACAGTGGCCCAGAGCAATACCTGCCCCCGCGCGTCGGGGAAGAAGGCCTCGGTGCCGGTCCCGGCTGCGAGGGTCGCAAGCGCTGCGGTGCAGAATCCGTCGACAAAGCGGACGGCATCCTCGCCCGCCACCACGACCATGTGGCGCCGACCGGCATCCCCCCAGGCGAGATGGTCGCGGAGGTCGTGGTAGCCGTCTGGAGCGTTGCTGACAGGGGCCATGGAATGGTCTCGATGAGGATCGAAGGGAGGGGAACGGGGAGCCGGCCACCGCGGAGGAGAAAAAAGTTCCTTTTCCGCGCGAACGTCCGCGGCCCTTCCGGCGTATTGGTTCCTGTCACGGCCCCCACAGGGCGTGGCCGGCGACGGCCGATCGGCAGCACCGATTTGACGTTCCCGGTAGATTTATCCAGTCGGGTCCCCCTGGCAAGGCAGGATCCGGTTCTGGCGAGCGGCGTTCGCGCCGGCCCAATTTCTCTCGTGCTCGCTGTACCCCCGTTCGATGGTCCGCGCTCCCGGTGCGCTTTCGCGCCGCGGGGCTCGGCCCAGCAGGAGGATTCCACCATGGCGACTGTCCACTACGAAACCGGCTTCCACGATCGCTTCGACGATTCCGAGGACGGGATGCAGCACCCCTTCGCGGTAGCCGACAGTGGCGTCTCGGACGCGGTCCGCGCCGAAGCCGACGCCTGCCTCGCCCCCCCACAACTCAAGTCCCGGACACCGGCCCGTCAGCAGAAGCGCCTCCACCGTCTGGCGGAGGTCCGCCAGCAGCAGGGCGTGACGCTGCGGAACGTCGCCCGCCGGCTCGGCGTCGAGATTTCGGTCGTCCGTCGGCAGGAGCAGGAGAACTGCGACCTGCGGATCTCCGACCTGCTCGGCTGGCAGGAGGTGCTCGAAGTGCCGATCGCCGAGCTTCTCGTCGAAGCCGAGGGCCAACTCTCGGGGCCGGTGCTCGAGCGATCGCGGATGGTGAAGCTGATGAAGACGGCCGCCGCCATCCGGGAGCAGACCGACGGCACGGCGACGCACCGCCTGGCCAACATGCTCATCGGCCAGATCCTCGAGATCATGCCCGAGTTGCAGGATGTGTCACCGTGGCACCACGCCGCCCAACGCCGCTCGCTCGAAGACGTCGGCCGGGCGGCCCGGAACGTCGTTTCGGACGAGGTGTTCCGGCAACCGACCTCGTGACAGGGAGCCGTTTCGCCCGCCCGCAAACGCCTTGTGGATGGCGGGAGCCAAGCCTACGATGGGGCCGAAGCGGCGTTGCCCCGACGTTTGGCGTCAGAGTCCGGGGCTGTTTCGACCGCCGTCACTCCCGGAAGCCGGAGGGCCTGCGTCGTGTTTTCTCTGCTCGGTGTCCTGGGGATCGCCTTGATCCTGTTTGTGGTGGTCGCGGCCACGGCCGGGGTCGTGTTCGGCAAGTGAGCCCCGTGTGAGCCTTGGGGATCTCGAGCGGGGCGTCCGGATCGGGCCTCCGCGGCTGGCAAGGCCCGCCCGGCTTCGCCTTCCGTTCAGTCGCCTTCGGGGGGGCGTTTGGTCGCTCCGCGGCTCGCGCTCGCTCCGACGACCATCATCCCGAGAAATCCGCCCAGGGTTCCACCGAGAACCCCCCAGGCGATGATCGCCAGGGGGAGATAGTCGCGCAGCCACACCCGAAGCGGTGGTTCGACGCTTTTGGGGACCTTTCGTTGCACTGGCCCCACCGGCCCTTCAGCGCCCGACTCCGCCCGCATGGCACGACGGAAATCCTCCCAGTTCTCCTGGGCTGCCGGGGCTTCCAAGCTCGCCAGCCAAGCGTTGCGATTGGCCAGCAGGTAGAGCGGGGGGGCGATCATGACGGCTCCCCACGCCACGAGGAACAAAATGGCCACCCGGCGACGGCGACCGGATGGCTCACTGCCCCGGGATTCGTCGGGCTGTCGCGGCCGGAGAGGGGCGTCATGAGGGGGCAAAACGGGATCCTCCGATGACGCTCAGGCTGTGGATAAACCCCTGAAAAAAGCTTTTCTCTGGGGATGCCCCCGGCTGACAACGCCCCTGAAAGGCGCCGTCCTCGGGCACGCGGAGTTCCGCCGGGGGTTCATTCTCCGCTGCCGCTTCCCCACTGACAACCGGTCTGGCATGGCTCCGGGGGCATTGCTACCCTCCTCCCCGCCCGCTCTTTCCAGGCCCACCCGTCTCCGCCAAGGAACCGTTCGCGTGAAACCGGTCACCTTCCCGAACGCCCCCGCCTGGCTTCTGGCCGCCGTCTGTCTTCTCGGTACGGCCGCCCCCGAAGCCCATGCCCAAAGTGGCTGGCTGCCGACCTCGTGGTTCAGCCAGGCGGAAGTCGACTCCAAAGCGATGTATCCGCTCGCGGAACGCGACGGCCCGTGGCTCGTGCTGGCCACGACCTTCCGCGGTGAAGGAGCGCGGGACGACGCCAGGAGGCTCGTCCAGGAGTTGCGTCGCACGCACAAGATCAAGGCCTACACGCACGAGAAGTCGTTCGACTACACCGGCAGCCAGCCGGGCCTCGGCCTCAATCCGGACGGCAGCCCCAAGAAGATGCGCTACGCCAACGCCGAGCAGGTCGTGGAGGTCGCCGTTCTCGTCGGCGACTTCGCGTCGTTCGACGATCCGCGCGGCCAGAAGATGCTCGCGAAGGTGAAGTCGCTGCGCCCCGAGGCCCTCACCGGCAACAGTGGCAAAAGCCAGTCGTTCTCCGACTTCCGCAAGATGATCGGTCTCGAGCGAACGGCCGGCAAGGGGCCGATGCACCTTGCCTTCGTGATCCCCAACCCGCTCCTCCCCGAGGATTACTTCTCCCGGCAGCAGGTCGATCGCTTCGTCCTCGACATGAACGCCGACGTCACCCACTCGCTCCTCGACTGCCCCGGCCTGTACTCCGTGCGGGTGGCGACGTTCACGGGTTCGGGCACGTTCGACCAGAAGGCGATCGCCGCCGGCGAGGACGACGTCGAACTCGAGGGCCGGCTTGTGGAAGCGGCCGAGAAGGCTCATCGCCTCACCGTTTCGCTCCGCAAAGCCGGATGGGAGGCCTGGGAATATCACGACCGCGAGTCGAGCATCGTCTGCATCGGCAGCCTCGATTCGAAGACCGTGCCCGGCGCCCAGGGAGCGGCCACGATCCACCCGGAAATCGCCCGCATCGTCCGCGAACTCGGCCCCGATCCCACACGCCTCGCCACCGGCGTGATGCTTCCGAGAACCGTCGACGGTGTCATGCTCGACGTCCAGCCGGCGCCGATCCAGGTCCCGCGGGCCCCGGAAGGCTGGCACTGATCGACCGGGGGACACGCGATGCACGAGGAACTCGTCCTCGGGACGACCAACGCCGGAAAAGTCCGAGAGCTTGCCGCGCTCCTCGAGCCCCACGGGATCCAGGTCGTCTCCCTGCGGGAGTGCCCTCGATCGGTATCGGTCGAGGAGACCGGCACGACCTTCGCGGAGAATGCCGCCCTCAAGGCGAGTCAGCAGGCGATCGCCCTGTCGCGTTGGGTGCTCGCCGAAGACAGCGGCCTTTGTGTCGACGCCCTCGACGGCGCGCCGGGGATCCACTCCGCCCGCTTCTCCGCCGGCGGTGACGACGCCAACAACAGCCTGCTCCTCGAGCGCCTCGCGGCAGTGCCCGCCATCCGGCGTGGAGCCCATTACGCCTGCCATGCGGCACTCTCCGATCCGCGCGGCACCATCGTCGCCCGCTCCCAGGGAACCTGCCACGGAAGGATCGCGACGGCGTCCGAGGGTCAGGGGGGCTTCGGATACGACCCGCTGTTCATCGTTCCCGAATACCACCGCAGCTTCGGCGAGCTCGCCCCCGAGGTGAAAGGGGTGATCAGCCACCGGGCCCGGGCGATGCGTGCCATCCTCCCGGCGATTCTCGCTCATCTCGCCCGCTGACACCGAGCACGCCAGCCCCAGTCGTCGGAGCGGACGCGCGATCGGAAGCCCGCGGCTGGGCGAGCCGATGGCGAATGACATCGAGCACGTCGGCCGTGCCATCCATCCGCCCGGCGACGGAGGCCAGGGCCGGCCGAAACCGGTCGAGCCCGCCGACGAACGCCCGGATCCGCTCGGTGGTCGTCTCCTCGAGGAGACAGAAATCGCCGCAGTTCATCGCGGCGAGGAAGTGGGCGTTCATGAGTTGCTCGGCGTGGGCGCTCTCGGGAAGCACGAGCATCGGCTTGCCGAGTTGGAGGGCCTCGCCGATCAACTGGTTGCCGGCGGCCGCGACCAGCGCCCGGCAGCCGACGAGGTCCTCCACGAACCGGCTGCCGTCGATCGCATGGAACGACAGCGCGCCGAAAGACTCCCGTTCGCCGAGCCCATAGACCCTCACCGGCAGCCCACAGTCGGCCAGGCTCGCGAGCGTCGCAAACGGCGTATGGCGACGGAGGTAACTGACGAGATACCCGCGATCGGCAGGTGCCGCGCCGAGCAGATCGCGGCGCAACAGCGGCCCCACCTGGACGACGTGCTCCCATCCGCGCCTCAGCGGCGGCCGAAAGAACGCCGAAACGATGGTGTCGGAGGCCCCGACGGTGCACACCCAGACCGCATGCCCCATCAGCCACGCATGCCACTGGAGCGACCAGGGGAGGAGACCGAGGTCGTAGGCGAGGAGAAAATGCTGGTGATCGACACTCAGCAGCGGGATTCCCTGACGGGCACAGGCCCTCGGCAGGGCGGGCTCGAAATCGGTGATCCCGAGGTCGGCGCCGAACGCCTCGAGTTCCGCCATCAGCCGATCGGTGAGCGGGCCGAGGGTCCGTGCCTGGTATTCGAGTCCGGCCGTGATTGAGCGGACGACATCGAGGCGCCCGCCGGAGTATTGGAAGACGAGGCCCGGGATCTCCCGCACTTCGACGTTCCCGGCCCCGGGCGGATGGCGGAGCTTCAGGAATGCCAACGCGTCGGCGGAGGTGTAGACGAGAATCTCGTGCTCGTCGGTCAAATGTTCGATAAGCGTGCAGATCCGCGTCGCGTGCCCGCGTCCCTCTCCGCACAAGCTGATCGCGATCCGTGCCATGTCGTGACACCTCCGGCCACCCGTCCCTGTCACTCCGGCTCCGCGGCTTCAGGCCCGGCACCGCGCTGCACGGTGATTGTGCCGCCCGGCCCGGCCGCCGGCCAGTTGGACGCGTGCCGGGGCCGCAACCGGCCCGGCGCTTCTGACGCGGGACGCGGTTGGATACGATGATCCCCAGGGGCGTCTGAGACCCAGTCGCACGATGCCCAGACACGATACGGTTTCAACATGAGGGGGCGATGAACATCCTGCCCACGCCTGGCTTCCGACGGCAGCGGCCGACCGCGATCCTCCTCCTGGTCGTCGGCTTCGTGGTCGCGCTGAACGGTCGGGAGTCTTCGAGCCAGAACAGCGAGCCCGCAGCCGCGCCAGCGGAGGACACCGCAGCGGAGCCAGAGGTCGAATCGGAGGTCATCGCCACCGTGGGGACGACCCGGCTGACCCGCGTCGACCTCGAGCAGGCCGTCCGCCGGCGGAGCGGTGGGCGTCCGATCCCCGCCGACCAGCAAGACCGCGTCCAGGCCCAGGCCGTGGGGGAACTCCTGGAGCAGGCCCTCCTCCGGGCCGAGATCGACCGTCGTCAGGTCGAGGTGACCGATGGCGAGATCAACGATCGGATCGCCCAACTCTCCACGGAGCTCACGGCCAGGCAGTCGAGCCTCGACACGTTTCTCACGGCCGCCGGGCTCGACCACGATGGCCTGCGCGAGCAGATGCGTTTCGAGATCGCTGTGCCCAAAATCATCCTTCCGATGATCACGGAGGATGTCATGCGGCAGGTGCTCGCGATGCACCGCTACGACTTCGACGGCACCCGCGTCCGTGCCAGCCACATCATCCTCCGCCCCGAGGCGAGTTCGGGGCCGGACGCCGTCACCGCGGTCCTCGCCCGCGCCGAACGGATCCGCGCCGACATCCTCGCCGAAGAGCTCACGTTCGCAGAAGCAGCCGAGCGGTATTCTTCCGGGCCGAGTCGGCATCGGGGGGGGGATCTGGGCTTCGTGCCACGGCACGGCCTGCTCTCCGAAGAGTTCGCTTCGCAGGTGTTCAAGCTCACCAAGGGGGAGATCTCGAAGCCCTTCGTGTCCCCGTACGGGGTTCATCTGGCCAAGGTCACCGACGTCGATCCCGGCACGGTCGAGCCGGAGACGTTTCGCAAGCCTCTGGAGCAAATCGCTTTCCAGAAGGTCCTCCAGGCGTTCGTCGTGCACTGCCGTCAGCAGACCCCGATCGAACTCAAGCCCGGCATCCTCGCGGCCGATCCCCGCCTCCCAGGGCCACGGCCGTAACCGGCGTCGGCTTCTCGAACGGTTCCGCCGCCTGCTGGCGGCGGATGCCCGACACATCGCTGCGAACCCCGCTCCATTCGGGCCCGCTCCATTCAGGATTGTCCCGATCGCGCGGCCGGACTACCTTCCCCGCCCCCGACACCCCGTCGGTGGGCCTGGAGAGCGGCCTCTTTTTCGGTCGTTCCCTCCCGGGAACCTCCGTCGTTCGGACGCCGATTCCGTCATGAAGATCCGTTCCGCCCTGCTGATCGCGTGCCTCATCGTGGTGCCCTTGTTGGCCATGGTGTCGCACAAGATCCCCGCCGCGACTCGGGTTGCCATCCGGGAATGCCTCTGGGATCCAATAATCGCAGCGATCGGCCTCGGTTCTCCCGCCCCACCCCGCCCCTCTCCGCGGCTGTCTTCTCCACTCCCCCCATCCGCCGATCCTGGCGTCGCAGCGGCGAACGCCCTTCCCGGCCCAGCGGCCACATTGGCCGGCGCCGGACCGGCGGCCGCCGACATCGCTCCCCCGACGGCCGTTCGCGGCGGGCCGCTCGAGCCACCGACGGTCCCGCTCGTACGCGAGCCCGACCCGGGCATTACCGCCACCGCGTTGCCACCGGCGATCCTCCGCGGGGCAGACGACTCGCTGCCGATCGGGGGGGAAACGGGGCGGGAGTCACTCGAGGCTCGGCTCCGGGCCCTCGGGGCCACGAGGATCGACTGGACGCCAGGCCAAGGGGGCGACGGACTCCACCGCTGCAGCTGCCGGATCCCCGCCGAACCGACCGGCCAGCTCCACCGCGTTTTCCAGGCGGCTGCAGCCGATCCGGTGGCCGCGCTGGACAATCTCGTCGGCCAGGTCACCGCTTGGTCGATGCGCACCGGGGGCACCGCAGCCGGCCCGTCGACACCCCTGTTACGCTGACCTTCCGTGGATTCAGCCTCATCGAGGTCCTCACGTCCAAGGGGACGCTCCAGGACCTGTGAGGATTGTCGAAGGGTGGCGGCCGCCTGCCCAGGGACGGGAACCTCATCCAAGGCCCCTCCTCACGATCGTTTCGGGGAGATCGCACCCTTGCCGCTCCATCGCCGGAGTTCGAATCGACTCCCCGACCTCCTCCGACGCCGAGCGGCGTCCGGAAGAGGCCCCCGCGCCTCCCTGGCACCGATCCGCCGACGGGGGCCACGGCCCACGCCCGGCGGCCATCGTCCCCCCTTGGCCGAGGTGGCCCCAGGCCCCCATGCCCGCTCGGAGGAACTGGCCCGGCTCGAGGCGGCACTGTTCATTGCCCGGGAGCCGCTCTCGACTCGCCGGCTGGCCAAGCTTGCCCGGCTCTCCGACGGCACCCGTGCTCGCACGCTTCTCCGGGAACTGGCGGCCATCCAGGACGCCAGCGGCAGTGCCGTCCGGGTCGAACCGATCGCCGGCGGATTCCAACTCCTCACCCGGGCCCCGTTCGGGCCGTGGGTCCGCAGACTCCTGACCACCCCGGCGGAAAACCGGCTGTCCGCGGCGGCGCTGGAAACCCTGGCGATCGTGGCCTACCGTCAGCCGGTGACCCGGGCGGAGATCGAAGCCATCCGGGGGGTCGGGTGTGAGGAGATGCTGCGGCAGCTCATGGAGCGGGATCTGGTCGCCGTCGGAGGGAGGACCGAAGAGCTCGGTCGTCCCAACGTCTATCAGACAACGAAGCACTTCCTGCGGGCCTTTGGCCTGTCACGGATCGAGGATCTCCCCGACATCGGCCCGGTCACCACGCGCGGGCCAATCGCCCCTCCCGGCTCGGAGGCGACCGCCGCCCCCTCGTCGGAGCGGACTTGAACATTTTCTCGTTTCCCAGGCCCCGCTTGCACTCGGTCGAACCTGCGGCGACACTTTCCCGTCCCCCGACGGGGTCCGACGGCCGACCCGACGCCGGTTGACGATTTTTTTCCCGAAGGTTGGATGATTCCGCACGATCGGGTACAGAATTGTGCGAAGGAATCTGCCGATACTCGGACGACCGACCGGCGACATGCCCGACCCGACGCCATCCCGCTGGGGACGAGCAACCGGGAATCATCGAGGACGCACACCAACGGACAGGCAGCGATGATGGCACCTACACCGACAACTCAACGTGGATCGTTATCGTCTGACCGTTCACCGTCCGTCGCAGGGCCGGTGGACAGACTCGAGGGAGGTTTTTCAGTGAGCAGCGTTGCGAGCCCCAGGGGATCCCGAAGCGTGTTGAACTCCGACGTGTTTTGCTGGGACGAACTTCCCGATTTGCTCGCCGCCGAGGAGCTCTTCGAGATCGCCGGCAGCCGCACCTCGACGTCGCCGCTCGTCGGCAAGCAGGATGACGACGAGGATGAGGACGAGGAGGACGAGGACGATCTCGAGGATGACGACGACGACCTCGATGACGACGAGGAAGAGGACGACCTCGAGGATGACGACTGGGAAGAGGTCGAGGACGAGGATGACGAGGAAGAGGAAGACGACGAAGAGGATGACGAAGAGGACGAGGAAGAAGGGGATGATGACGAGGAGTGGGAGGACGATGACGAGGAGTGGGACGACGAGGACGAAGAGGAAGAGGATGAGGAAGAAGACGACGACGACTGACCTCTGCATCTCCTGACGTTCGACCGCCCCGGCTCTCGTAGCCTGCGGCACGTGCCGACGTGGCTCTCAACCGAACCAACTTTCAGCGCACCAGTTTTCAACCGACCCTGGAGACGCCTCGCGTGTCTTCAGGGTCGGTTTTTTTTCAGGCCTGCAGGGAGCGACGCAGCGGAGCCCGGTGCCGGACGGCCGGGCAACGGCTTGCCGGGGGGGATCGGCCTCGTCATGGCCCCCGAGCCCTCGTCCGCGGCCGGAGACGGCACGGCGGTCTGCGTTTCGCCCGTCGACGCCGGCGCCCGGCCGCCGACCACGTCGATGTCGAGGATTCGGCCGGCACGCTCCAGCGTGAGCCTCAAGGCATCGCCAGCCGTGGCCATCCGTTCGAGCATCGCCGTCTGGGTGACGATCGGCTCGCCATCGATGGCGATGATCCGGTCTCCAGTTCGGAGGCCGGCTCGATCGAGGGGCGAATCGGGGACGACGCGAACCACGACCGGAGCCGTGGGATCCCCGGCGTCGGATCGGGTGCTCATGCCCCACCGTCCGCGCGTCGCCACCGACCCCGCCGGCACGACGCGCTCGAGGCTGTCCCGGTGGGCGTTCTTCTCCCGGCGACCGGCGTCCCGGAAGCCGGCAAGCGCGCCCGGCTGGTCAGCGACTGCCATCACCATCCCGAGGGCCAGTCGCGCCACCGCCTCGACCCCCGCGGTGTTCACCAGTTGCACGTCATCGCTGGGGCGGTGGTACTCGTCATGGAGCCCGGTGTGAAGCATCACGGTCGGCACGCGCGATTCGATGAACGGAAAGTGATCGGAATCGTCGACGATGTCCCAGTCGAAGATGAGTTCCAGCCCCGTCCCCCGATTCGCCTCGGCGAGGATCCTCCGCAGGCCGAGCATGGTTCGGCCGCCGTAGATCTCGACACGCTCGCCGCGAAGCCGGCCGATCATGTCGAGGTTGACCACGAACACCGGCCGCAGGTCGAGCAGTGGCTGCGGACGGACGCGGACAAAGTGCCACGACCCGAGCAATCCCTTTTCCTCCCCGTCCCAGAAGGCGAGGAGCACCGGCCGCCGCGGCTTGGCCGGCATCGCCTGGAGGACCTCGGCGATCTCGAGCACCCCGGCCACCCCTGAAGCGTTGTCGTCGGCGCCGTTGTGGATCAGCCCGGTCGGGCCGTAGCTGTTGGCGGCCGTGCCGTAGCCGACGTGATCGTAATGGGCCCCGACGACGACCAACTCCCGTTCGCAGGCCGGGTCGCTGCCCGGCACGAGGGCGAGGATGTTCCGCATCGTCCCGAACCGCTGGTAGTAGGTTCCCTCGTCCCCGGCCGGCCGGAGGCCAGCGCCGCGGAGCGTCTCGACGATGTACGCGCCGGCAGCCCTGCCCCCGCGACTCCCCCCTTCGCGTCCCTCGAGAGCGTCGTCGGCAAGGGCGGCCACATGGCGGCCGGCACCCGCGGCGTCGTTCACCGACCCCGCTTCCGCAGCATGGCCCCGTTCCCCTCCGAGCAGGCCGGCCGACAATATCGACCACCCCACGGCGATCGCCGGCAAAACCGTCCGCACGTCCATGATCCAGGCACTCCGATCTAGGCACTCCGAGTGACCGCCCCGGCCCCCTTCGACAACACCCCCCACACGGGAGGGGTTTCGGAGGAACGTCCCGCGACCCACAATGGCCCCTCCAGTGGACTTCG
>CAJBCV010000064.1 GCA_903951635.1 uncultured Planctomycetaceae bacterium | reverse complement strand
TTCGTCCGCTTCATCGCTCGCCCACCGAGAGAAAAAAGACGCGATCGATCGACCGCGGCGGGGGCATCGGTTGGCGGCCGCGCCGCGGCTGGAAAAGACGCGGCGGGGCTGCCCCCGGTCGACGGACCGGAGACCCACACGAAAGCATTGTACTTCGCCGCGGCCCGATCGCCCCAGGGGAACTTTTCCGCCCGCCGAACCATCCCCCTGGGGCGGCCGTACAAGTCGGGTGCGTCCGCGCCGAACACCCGCGCGGGGCCCGAAACGGATGGTGGGTCGAATCCCCGTCCGGAGGACCCCTGCCGCGGCGGCCGGCAACCGGCGGAGGAGCCTCTAGAACAGAAGCCTCTAAAAGAGAAGCCTTTAGGGGCCCCTCCCGCCGGGCACACCCTCAAAATCGAGAGCCGTCACCACGGCCGCCGCCGGCTCCCGCCGGCAGCGGCCCGTGGGCGTTCGGCTTGCTCCATTCCCTTTTTCCCTTGTCACCGAAGGAATCCACCATGAAGCGATCCCTGTCCAGTTCGCCGCGGTCGGGCCTGGCCCGCACCACCCCCGCGATCGTCGCCCTTGCCGGCCTGGCCCTCGGCCTGCCGGCTGTCGTGCCGTCTCTTCCGGCCACAGCCCGCGCCGAGGAGCCGCCGGCAGCCGCCCTCGAGCACGCCGGCGCCCTTTCCCGCGCCTTCCGTTATGCCGCGGAGAAGGCGACGCCGAGCGTCGTCGTCGTCCGCAGCGAGTCGAAGCCGAAGGAGGCCGCCGGCAACGAGCGCGGTGGCCGCCGCGGCAACGGCAATCCCTTCAAGGGCACCCCGTTTGAAGACATGTTCCCCGAGGGGGCACCGGAAGGCTTCGAGTTCAATGGCCCCGATGGCGAAGGCGGAGGCCGGCGGATGCCGGGCCGCTCCGGCGTCGGCTCGGGGGTGATCATCGATGCCTCCGGGATCGTGCTCACCAACAACCATGTCGTCGAGGGAGCCGACACGGTCACCGTGGAGCTTTCCGACGGCCGGGAGTACAAGGCGGTCGAGATCAAGACCGATCCGGATAGCGACTTGGCCGTCGTCCGGCTCGGCGACGCCGACAACCTCCCGGTGGCGAAGCTCGGCGACTCCGACAAAATGGAGATCGGCGACTGGGTGATCGCCATCGGCAACCCCTTCGAGTTGGAGACGACCGTCAGCGCCGGGATCATCAGCGGCAAGGGACGCGAACTCGGCAGCGTGCAGCGGGCCAAGTTCCTCCAGACCGACGCCGCCATCAACCCGGGCAACTCCGGTGGACCGCTGGTCAACCTCGCCGGCGAGGTGGTGGGGATCAACACGGCGATCGCCTCCAACAACGGTGGCTACCAGGGGATCGGGTTCGCGATCCCGATCAACCTCGCCAAGTGGGTCGGCGGGCAGCTCGTCGCCAAGGGGCGCGTCCAGCGTGGCTACCTCGGCGTCCAGATCGGCGCCCTCTCCAGCGAGATGGCCTCGAAGCTCGGCGTCAAGGATCGCAAGGGGGTGCTCGTCAATGACGTCGTTGCCGGCTCGCCCGCGGCCGAGGCCGGGGTCGAGGAGCTCGACGTCATCACGAGCTTCGACGGCCAGGCTGTCGATGGCCCGCGGACGCTCCAGGAGGTTGTCGAGCGGTCCGACTTCGACAAGCCTCACCGGGTGACCGTGCTCCGGGAAGGGAAGAAGTCGGATCTCGAGATCGCCGTCCGGCCGCTCCCCGACAAGCTCGGCGCCGCAGCGCCGCGGAGGGCCGAGCGGGAGGAGATCGACGCCGAGACCTACTATTCCAAGACCCTCGGCCTCGAGGTTCGCAACAAGGACGCCGAGCGGGGCGGGGAAGCCGATCCCTACGAGGGCTTCGAGGGGGTCGTCGTCGAGCGCGTCGACGACCAGGGGCTCGCCGATGAGGCGGGGATCGGCCCCTCGATGCTGATCCGCAAGGTGGGGCGGAAGCCGGTGTCGACGATCACCGAGTTCGCCGATGCCGTCGAGCAGGAGTCGCTCGAAGACGGTGTCATGCTCCAGGTGCGAACCAGCCGGGGCAACTCGGTGATCCTTCTGAAGAAGAACTAAACGGCAGCCAGGCCCGTCGGGAGCTCCGGGGCCGGCTGAAGAAGAACGGACCGGCGACTCGCCAGTCGGAAAACCACAGGGCCGGCCCCGCACCCCGGGGCCGGCCTTTTTTTTGTTATCCTCGACGCTTTGATTCCTTCCTCAGCCTCCACCGGGAAGCTCCATGGCCACGCTCGGCGTCAACATCGACCATGTCGCCACGATCCGTCAGGCCCGCCGCACCGTCGAGCCCGACCCGGTGTGGGCGGCGGCGCTCGCCGAACTCGGCGGAGCCGACGCGATCACCGTCCACTTGAGGGAAGATCGCCGCCACATCCAGGATCGCGACCTCGAGGTGCTCAAGCGCACCGTCCAGGTGAAGCTCAACCTCGAAGGGGCGATCTCCCCGGCGATGGTGGCTATCGCCTGTCAGGTGAAACCCGATCAGGTGACGCTCGTCCCGGAACGGCGCGAGGAGATCACGACCGAGGGGGGCCTCGACGTCATCGCTCACCGGACCGCCACGACCGAGGCGGTGCGCCGGCTCCACGACGCGGGAATCGCCGTCTCGCTGTTCATCGATCCCTCCCCGCGGCAGATCGACGTCGCCGTCGCCCTCGGCGTCGCGGCCGTCGAACTCCACACCGGCACCTACGCCAATGCCACCACCGCGGCCGGGCAGCGCGAGACCCTCGCCGAGCTCGCCCGCGGCGGAGCCCACGCCCGCGCCGCCGGCCTCACGCTCAACGCCGGCCACGGGCTCACCTACCGCAACGTCGTCCCCGTCGCCCGTATCGAGGGGATGTACGAGCTCAACATCGGTCACTCGATCGTCGCCCGGGCCGTCCTCGTCGGCTTCAGCCAGGCCGTGCGGGAAATGAAGGCCCTCATTGTCGCCCCTTCCCCCGTCTGACGGGCCAGAGGGCACGCCGCCCCGTCGGCAATCTCCGCCAAGCCTTCCCATCTTTCGAGGGAAGGGGCCGTTCCCTCGTCAAACCGGGGCGAAATCGCCCTCGGACGGCCGTCGGGGTTTCCGGTCGGCCCGGATTCTGGTCTGCTCTGGCCCGAGCAGGGGCATCCACGATGCAGGGACGGGCTCGGAAATCGAAGCCTTTCCCACCACCTGCCAGGCCCCAGCCCGATGGAGCGCCCCATGCCGCCGGTGACGACCGCCCCCCCTGCCCCCCTCCACTCCACCCGCAGCCATGACGAGGGGCGGGACGATCCGGCCCGCAATCAGGGCGCGCCGCAGTGGGTCAGCGAGGTGCGGCATGCCCTGCGGACGGCGAGCGACGACCCGTTCCGGGTGAAGCCGTGGCGCTACTGGGCCGACTTCCTCCTCTCGATCGTGTGCGCGTATTCGGCGGCGACGGTCTATCTCATGGCGCCACTGGGATCATGGGCGCAGCTGATCGCCTTCCCGATCGCCGCCTTCTGGCTCTACCGGCTCGGCTCGCTCGTCCACGAGGTCTGCCACCTCGGCTCCCACGAGATGCGCGTCTTCAAGGTGGCCTGGAACGTCCTCGTCGGCACCTTCACGCTCACCCCGTCACCGTTCTTCACGCGGCAGCACCGCGACCACCACAGCATGAAGGTGTACGGCACGCCCGAAGATCCCGAATACGTCGCCAACGTCATGGAAGGGGGCAACCTGCGAAGCTTCGTCGGCTATGCGGCCTACATGCTCGTTTTCCCGCTGCTGGTCTTCCTCCGCTTCCTTCTCGCCCCCCTCTCCTTCCTCCACCCGCGGCTCCGCGAGCTCGTCCTCGAGCGGGCCAGCTCCCTGACACTGAACACGCGCTACCGCCGCCGTCTCACCCCCTTCGACCGCCGCGCGATCCTCGGCGTCGAGGTGCTCTGCTTCCTCAGGGCGGCGGCGATTCCGGCGACGATCGCCCTCGGGCTCGCGCCGATGAGCCGGATCCCGCTCCTCTATGCGCTCGCGCTGGCGACGTTTTTCATGAACCAGATGCGACAACTGGCCGACCACCACTTCGAAGGGGATGGGTCGCCGGTCTCCGTCGAGGACCACATCCTCGACTCCTGCAACTTCACCGGGAAGGATCCGCTCACGCTCCTCTTCTTCCCGTTCGCGATCCGCTTCCACGCCCTCCACCACCTCTTCCCCTCGCTCCCTTACCACAACCTCGAGGCCGCGCATCGCCACCTCGCGCGAACGCTCCCCCCCGAGAATCCCTATCTCGGGCTCGACCAGCCGGGCTGGTGGTCGGTGGCGAAGCGGACGGTGTGGGGCCCGGCAGCCGTCACGCCCGGCTGACAGTCCGTGGCGGAGCGAGTCAGCCCGTGTGGGAGCGGCGCCGCGAGGCCCACCACTCCCAGGCCAGTGGCAGCACCGAGACGAGGACGATCCCGATCACGACCAGTTCGAAGTGCTTCTTGACGGCCTCGATGTTGCCGAAGAAGTAGCCGGCCACCGTGCAGAGCACGACCCACAGAAGGCCGCCGACGACGTTGAACCACAAGAACGTCGGGTAGTGCATCTTCCCGACGCCGGCGACGAACGGGGCGAACGTCCGCACGATCGGCACGAAGCGGGCCAGGACGATCGTCTTGCCGCCGTGGCGGTCGTAGAAGGCCTGCGTCTTCTCCAAGTGTTCGTGCTTGAGAAACCACGTATTGAGGGAGAAGGCGCGGGGGCCGATCCACCGGCCGAGAAAATAATTGATGGTGTCGCCGAGGATCGCGGCGATCGAGAGGAGCACCAGGAGTGTGACCAGGCCGAGATCGTCGGGATAGAGCGCGGCCATGGCGCCGGCGGCGAAGAGAAGCGAATCGCCCGGGAGGAAGGGCATGACGACGAGGCCCGTCTCGCAGAGGATGATCGCGAACAGGAGGACGTAGGTCCACGGGCCCCAGGCGTCGAGGAGGGCGTGGAGGTGGTCATCGACGTGGAGGAAGACGTCGAGGATCGACTTGATCGCGTCCATTCGCGGTGGTTCTCGAGCTACGGGTATGACCGGCCGTCAGCCGGGGCCGGGCTTCTTTTTCTTCCAGGCCTTCTTCTTCGGGAACGGCTTCTTCCCCCAAGGGGCGCGCGGCGGTCCATCCCCACCCCCGGCCACCGGGCCGAACTTCCGCGACGGCTTTCCGGGCGGGCGGGGGCCATCGTCCCCTCCGGAGTAACCACCGGCCGATGCGTTCCCCTCGCCGCCGCGCGGCGAATAAGGGCCGCCAGGGCCCGGCTTCTTGCCATACGGGCGTTTCGCGTACGGCCGCTTCCCACCGGGGCCGTTGCCAAAGGGACGCCCCGGCGGCGGACGGTGCGACGGGGCGTCGAGCGGCTCCTCGCGGTCGTCCGCCGGCGGCGGCACCGGCGCGTAGCAAGCGACCAGCGCCGCGGCGATCGCCTCGGGGGCATGCCCTTCCTTGACGAGTTGCTCGACCACCGACGATGACGGCGGCCCACCCGGCGCCGCCAGCGCCTCGCGGACCCGATCGATCACCACCGCGGTCCGCTTGGCGGCGACGTCGCGGACCGACGGCACCGGCTCGCGGCGGACGCGGATTCCGAGGGCCCGCTCGATCTGTCCGAGCCGGTAACCGGCGCCTCCCGAGACGAGCGTCACGGCCAGGCCGTTCCGTCCGGCGCGGCCCGTGCGCCCGATCCGGTGGAGATAATCCTCGGCGTCGATGGGGAGGTCGTAATTGACGACGAGGGCGAGGTCGTGGACGTCGATCCCGCGAGCGGCGACATCGGTGGCGACGAGCCAGCGGAAAGCCCCCCGTTTGAAGCCCTCCATGACGCGCGTCCGTTGCGGCTGGGCCATGCCGCCGTGGAGCCGCTCGGCGGCACAGCCGCGGTCGAGGAGCCAATCGGCGAGTTCGTCGACCATTCGCTGCGTGTTGCAGAACACGAGGCCGCTGCGCGGATCGTGGAAATCGATGAGCCGGCCGAGCGCGGCCGACTTGGCGTGGTGGCGGACCTCGTGGAACACCTGATCGACCGCCGGCGGGCCGGCATCACGGGCCCGCTCGACACGGATCTCGCGGGGGGAGCGGGCATGATGCTCGACGAGCCCGCGGATCGCCGGTGGAAAGGTGGCCGAGAAGAACACCGTCTGGCGTTCGGG
>CAJBCV010000063.1 GCA_903951635.1 uncultured Planctomycetaceae bacterium | reverse complement strand
CCGGCCGACGACGCTGGGGGGGCGATGGACGCGTTCGATCCCGCCGCAATGCTCGCCGAGATCGGCGGGGCTGGGGATGCCAAGCCGGCCGGGGGTGGGCCAGGCGGGGCCGTGGCCGCGGGGAAGCCGGCGGCGACGTTCTTCGGCCGTGCCGGTCAGGGGCGCAGCGTCTGCTTCATCTGCGACAACTCCAACAGCCATCGGGACGGCAGTTTTCATGTCGTTCTCGAGGAGGTCGCCCGGGCCGTCGATGCCCTCAAGCCTGAGCAGTCGTTCTTCGTGATCTTCGCCAGCGACGCGGCCTATCCCCTCTTTCATCCCGCCGCTGTCGAGGGGCTCCAGCCGGCCACGGCGCACAACAAGAAGCAGCTCCGGGCCTGGCTCGGCTCGGTCGAGATGTGCCGCGGGGGACGGGGCCTCGACGACGCGGTGAAGCTGGCCGCCTCGCTCGGGGCGGAGGTGGTCTATCTCCTCTCCGACGGCGAGCTCGGCGCGAGCGTCGTCGACAGGCTCGAGGGGGCCGATTTCGGCGGCGCGGTCGTCCACACCTTCGGGATGCAGCAGACGGTCCTCGACCGGCGCACGGGGGAGGTCAATCCAGACAAGCTTCGCGAGCAGCAGGGGCACGACCGCAATCTGGCGATCATCGCCACGGGCCATGGGGGGACGTTTACGCCGGTCATCGTCCCGCCACAGGCCGCGACCCTGGAGCGGCTCCGCCCGATCCCTCGCAACCGTGCCCGCGGGGAGGTGTGGGGCTTGAAGTTGTGACGGGGCTCAGCTGAGGTCGAAGCGGTCGAGATCCATGACCTTGGCCCAGGCGGCGGCAAAGTCGTGGATGAACTTTTCCGCCGCGTCGTCGCTGGCGTAGACCTCGGCGACGGCGCGGAGCTGGGCATTGGAGCCGAAGACGAGGTCGACGCGGCTGCCGGTCCAGCGGACCTGGCCCGTCGAGCGGTCGCGGCCCGCGAACGTCTCCTGCGCCTCCGTCGCCGGCTCCCACTGCGTGGCCATGTCGAGGAGACTGACGAAGAAGTCGTTCGTCAGCACTCCGGGCCGCGCGGTGAAGACGCCGAGAGGTGAGCGGGGGGAGTTCGTGTCGAGGACGCGCATCCCGCCGACGAGGACGGTCATCTCGGGGACGCTCAGGGTGAGGAGGTTTGCCCGATCGACGAGGAGGTGCTCCGCCGGCAGCCCCAAGCCCGGCTTGGAGAAGTTGCGAAAGCCGTCGGCGTGCGGCTCGAGGGCGGCGAAGGATGCGACGTCGGTCTGGGCCTGGGACGCATCGGTGCGCCCCGGGCGGAACGGCACCTGAACCTCGTGGCCGGCGTTCCTCGCCGCCTGTTCGACCGCCACGCAACCTCCGAGCACGATGAGGTCGGCGAGCGACACGGCCTTCTTGCCGCCGATCTGGCCACCGACTTGGGCGCCGTTGAAACGCGTCTGGATCCCCGCGAGGGTCTCGAGGACCTCCGCCAGCCGAGGCGGATCGTTCACTTCCCAATCCTTCTGCGGCAGGAGGCGGAGCCGGGCGCCGTTGGCTCCGCCGCGCTTGTCGCTGCCGCGGAAGGTCGATGCTGAAGCCCAGGCCGTCGATACGAGCGCCGGGATGGAGAGCCCCGATGCGACGATGGCTTCTTTCAAGTGCGCGATGTCGGCCGAATCCACGAGCGCGTGCGTGACGGGTGGAAGCGGGTCCTGCCAGAGGAGCGCTTCGGCGGGCACCTCGGGCCCGAGATAGCGAGAGATCGGCCCCATGTCGCGGTGGGTCAACTTGAACCAGGCCCTCGCGAAGGCGTCGGCAAAAGCTTTTGGATCGGCGTGGAAGCGCCGGGCGATCGGCTCGTAGACGGGATCGACCCGGAGGGCGAGATCGGTCGTGAGCATGACCGGCGGGTGCCGCTTCGTCGGATCGTGGGGATCGGGGACGATGGTCGCAGCGGCGGGGTCGGTCGGGATCCATTGATGGGCGCCGGCAGGGCTCTTGGTCAGCTTCCAGTCGTAGCCGAAGAGGATGTCGAAGTAGCTCGAGTCCCAGGTGGTCGGCGTGGGGGTCCAGGCGCCTTCGAGGCCGCTGGTGATCGTGTCGTTGCCGCTGCCGGTGCCGTAGCTGTTCTTCCAGCCGAGGCCCTGTGCCTCGAGGGGCGCTCCCTCAGGCTCCCGGCCGACATGGCTCGCGGCGGCAGCGCCGTGGGTCTTGCCGAAGGTGTGGCCGCCGGCCACGAGGGCGACGGTCTCCTCGTCGTTCATCGCCATCCGGGCAAATGTTTCGCGGATGTCGCGGGCCGAAGCGGCCGGATCGGGCACGCCGCTTGGCCCTTCCGGATTGACATAGATCAGTCCCATCTGGACGGCGGCGAGCGGATTGGCGAGCTGGCGATCGCCGCTGTAGCGCTCGTCACCGAGCCAGGTCTTCTCCGGCCCCCAGAACGTCTCGTCGGGCTCCCAGGCATCGATCCGGCCTCCGCCGAAGCCGAAGGTCTCCAGCCCCATCGATTCCAGGGCGACGTTGCCGGTGAGCACGAGGAGATCGGCCCACGAGATCTTTCGGCCGTACTTCTGCTTGATCGGCCAGAGGAGCCGGCGCGCCTTGTCGAGATTGGCGTTGTCGGGCCAGCTGTTGAGCGGCGCGAATCGCTGCATCCCGGCCCCCGCGCCGCCGCGGCCGTCGTGGATCCGGTAGGTGCCGGCGCCGTGCCAGGTCATACGGATGAAAAACGGCCCGTAGTGGCCGTAGTCGGCTGGCCACCAGGGCTGCGACGAGGTCATCAGCGTGCGGAGATCGGCCTTGAGGGCGGCGAGGTCGAGGGTCTTGAACGCCGCCGCATAATCGAACCCGGCCCCAAAAGGGTCGATCGCCGGCGAGTTTTGCTGGAGGATCCTCAAGGAGAGACTGTGGGGCCACCAGTCCCTGTTCGAGGCTCCCTTGGACGGGTCGGCTTGAGGAGCGGACGAGAACGGGCAGGTGGCTTCGTGTGACATGGCGTGGTCTCCTGACTGTTGATCTTAGCCGTCCATGGAAAACCTGTTCCGAGGCCATCTAGACTCGAGGGGAATCTGGGCGGCTGCCGCGCTTTCGGCGCGGCGGGGGCAGCGATCGGGATCGACGGCGCCGGGGACGGCTGACATGCAACCACTCACGCGCGGCCTCTACGAAACGCTCCTCACTGAGGCCCTTGCTACCGAGCTCACGCGGCTCACGCCCACCTTGCGGGAGGGCCGTGGCACCCTCCGCGCGGCCGAGGCGGCCGATCGCCTCTCGCTCCATGTCGCCCGGATCATCCGACGGCTCATCGCGACGGTCGACGAGAAGGAGCGTGTCGCGGTCGGCGTCAGCCTGACGCGCAGCCTGATCAACGGCCTCGGGAAGCTCGCGCAGGGCTGCCCCGACGGCGCCGCCGCAGCGGTCGATCGGAGGGAGCGGCCACTGCGGGGCGGGGAGATGCTCCGCGCGATCGCCACGGTGCTCCCCGACGGATCGGCCGAGGAGATCCGTCCGCCGCTGATTCCGCTCCTCGACACGGCGATCCTCACCAATGCCCCGGGCGAGCCCTCCGTCGGCAGCCAGGTGCTCACCGAGATCCACTCGGCCGATTCAATCGATCTGGTGATGGCCTTCATCCGCTTCACGGGGATCGCCCCGCTCCTCGACGCGCTCCGCCGGCAGTTGGCGGCCGGGCGCCGGCTGCGGGTGCTCACCACCACGTACACCGGCTCGACGGAGGCCCGGGCCCTCGATGCCCTCGAGGAGGCCGGCGCCGAAATCCGAGTCTCCTACGACACGAGCACCACCCGGCTTCACGCCAAGAGCTGGCTCTTCCACCGTCGCAGCGGCTACTCGACCGCCTACATCGGTTCCTCGAATCTCACCCACTCCGCCCAGGTGACGGGCTTGGAGTGGAATGTCCGCCTGTCGGGAGCGCGGAATCCCGATGCGGTCGACAAAGTCGCCGCGGTGTTCGAAGGCTACTGGCACGGAGGCACGTTCCTTCCCTACCGACGCGAGGAGTTTCTCGAACAGACCGAGTCGGCCCGCCCGGGGCCGTCGTTCCTTCTCAGCCCGATCGAGATCCGCCTTGAGCCCTTCCAGGAAGATCTCTTGGCCCGGATCGACCTGGCACGATCTCTGGGGCATCATCGCAATCTGTTGGCAGCCGCGACCGGAACGGGAAAGACCGTGATGGCGGCGGTCGATTACAAGCGCCTCTCGGCCACGCTCCCACGGGCCCGGCTCCTCTTCGTCGCCCATCGTGAGGAGATCCTCACGCAGGCCCTCGGCACCTTCAGGCACGCCCTCCGCGAGCCGACCTTCGGCGAGTTGTGGGTAGGCGGGGAGCGGCCACGGCGCTTCGAGCATGTCTTTGCCTCGATCCAGAGCCTCGACGCGGCCGGGCTCGCCCATCTTGCGAGTGATCACTTCGACGTCGTCGTTGTCGACGAGTTTCATCATGCGGCGGCTCCGTCCTACCGTCGGCTCCTCGAGCACGTGGCGCCGCGCGAGCTCCTCGGCCTCACCGCCACACCCGAGCGGAGCGACGGCCTGCCAGTGCTGAGCTGGTTTGGCGATCGGATCGCGGCGGAGCTGCGGCTGTGGGATGCGATCGACCAGCACCGCCTCACACCGTTTGTCTACTACGGGATCCACGACACCACCGATCTCCGTGACGTCCCCTGGCGGCGCGGGGCCGGCTATGACGTCGAGCGCCTCACGGCGGTGCTCACCGCCAATGACGCCTACGCGCGGGTTGTCCTTCAGGAGCTCGCCCGGCGCACCGGAGACCCGGCGCAGATCCGCGGCCTCGGATTTTGTGTCAGCGTTGCCCATGCCCGCTTCATGGCCCGGATCTTTAACGAGGCGGGCGTCAAGGCGACGGCCGTCTGGGCCGACACGCCTGACGCCGAGCGGGTCGCGGCGCTCGAGGATCTGAAGCATCGCCGCACGAACGTCGTGTTTTCGGTTGATCTGTTCAACGAGGGGGTCGACGTGCCGGCGGTCGACACCGTGCTCTTCCTCCGCCCCAGTGACAGCCCCACCCTCTTCCTCCAGCAACTCGGCCGCGGCCTCCGTCGGCTCGACGGGAAGTCGGTCTGCACGGTGCTCGACTTCGTCGGCCAGCACCGCAAGGAGTTTCGCTACGACCGGCGCTTCCGGGCGCTCCTCGGGGGGACGAGGCAGGATCTCGAGCGGCAGGTGAAGGAGAGCTTTCCCTTCCTGCCGGCCGGCTGCCACATGGAACTCGACCGAGTCGCCAGCCGGATCGTCCTCGAGAACGTCCGGCAGGCGGTGCCGGCGCGGTGGACGGCGCGCGTCGAGGAACTCCGGAGCCTTGCCGCCGGTGGGAAGGATGTCTCGCTTGCCGCCTATCTCGCCGCGACGGGCCTGGAGCCGGAGGAGATCTACGCAGGCGATCGCTCATGGACGGCGCTGCGGCAGGCCGCTGGGCTCGCCACGGGGCCGGCCGGGCCGCTCGAGCAGAAGCTCCTCCGTGGCTGTGGCCGGATCCTCCATGTCGATGACTCGCGCCGAATCGAGGCCTACCGACGGATCCTCGCGCCAAGCGCCCCGAGCTCCCTCGCAGCGACACTCGTCGATCGCCGCCTAGCGAATATGCTCGTGGCGAGCGTGGCCGACAAGGCGGTCACGAAAACGACCTCTTTCACCGATGGCGTCGCGCTCCTCGGGGCCCATGAAAACGTCCGCGTGGAGTTGCTGGCGATCCTCGACGTCTTGGAGAGCCGCATCAGCCACGCCACCGAGCGACTCGCTTCGCATCCCGACGTGCCGCTCGCGGTCCACGCGCGCTATTCGAGGCTCGAGATCCTCGCCGCGTTCGGCGTCCGGGATGCTGGGAAGATGCCCCCGTGGCAAAGCGGCGTTTATTGGGCGAAGGGGGTGCCGGCCGATCTCCTCGCGTTCACGCTCGACAAGACCAGCGGCGGCTTCTCTCCGACGACCCGCTATCGCGATTACGCCATCAGCCGCGAACTCATTCATTGGGAAAGTCAGTCGGCCGTCCGTGCCGACGGAAAGACAGGGAAACGCTACCAGTCGCACGTCGAAGACGGCTCGTCGATCATGCTCTTTGCCCGGCTCAATACCGACGATCGAGCCTTCTGGTTCCTCGGCCCGGCGACGTACGTGCGGCACGAGGGGGAGCTGCCGATGGCGATCACCTGGCGGCTCGAGCATCCGCTCCCCGCCGACCTCTACACCTCGTTCGCCGCGGCCGTGGCGTGACGGCAACGCGGTGCGCTCATGGTCGGGCTCATGTCACGCGAAAGGTCGCTAGAGCAGGCTGTGGATAAAGTTCCCGCCTCCGGATACGGCGGCCGACACCCCCGAAAAACCTCCGCTTTGTTGGGGTGTTTCACGTGGACTGTTTCCACCGGCGGCCCCGCAGCCGGTGCGGGCACGGATGACTTTTTCAAATGACAGCGACAAGCAGGGATCAATCGTTCCTGCATGCCTCCGCAGGCTCGGGGGCCAGCGGCGAGCGTTATACCGCGAGCGGAAGGCGCACTGAAGCGTGTCCCCCAGGAGGGACGGCGTGTCATGGGCCGGCTCGGCGGCGCGTCGTGTCCTCCGGGATGCGGATCAGCTCCGGGGTATCCGTCGAGGCCTCGATGGCCGTGATCGCCTCGCGGACGGAGGT
>CAJBCV010000062.1 GCA_903951635.1 uncultured Planctomycetaceae bacterium | reverse complement strand
AGGTGACGGCCATGTCCAGCCCCGTGATCTCGCCTGCCGTGATCACCAGCCCCGTGGTTGCAGCCGCGGACGCGGAGGCAGTCGATCCGAGGGTCGCCGTCACGGTGCCGGTAAGCCCCGTGATGCTGCTGACGATCGTCGAACCGGTCACCGTGAGAACTGGAGCGGTCGGCACGACGTCCTGGTCGACGCGGAGATTTTTGAGCGAGACATGGGCTCCGGCAATCGCCAGGCCGTTGGCCATGTCGGTGCCATTGAAGGTGATGTCGGCGTGGGTCAACTGCCCGCCGCCGATCACGAGCCCCCGGGCGCCGAGCGTGACCGGGAGATACAGCGACTTGTCCGCGACCGCCACCTCGAGCTTCGCCGCGCCGGAGATCTGGAAGGCGTCGGACCCGATGTCGTAGGCCACGGCCGGCAAATCGCCGTTGGCGGGGGCCCAGAGTTCGTAGCCCCCGGCCTGGAGCAGCGGATTGCCGGCTCCCTGCGAGACGAGCCTTCCCGAGGCAGCTTCGAATCGATCGCCGCTGGCGGTGAGCCCTCCCCCCGTGTGGATCTGGACGGTGGCGAGATTGGTGCTTGCCGCATTGGAGGCCACGCTCGCCACGGTCAGCGCGCCGACCTTCTTGTATTTGACCGTCGTATTGGCGTCGATCGAGAGCGTCCCGCCGTCCGCACCGTCGGCCACCCGCGTGGGGGAGATGTTCGTGCCGAGGACGGTGAGCGTGTTGCCGGCCGAGTCGGCATTGAACACGACCGCCACCTTCGGCACCGGCCGGGAACCGATCTTCCGCAGATCGAGAATGACGGTGTCGGCATCGCGACCGGTGATGTTGACCTTCACCCCCACACTGCTGGAGTAGGGGGCGCTGGCGACGGTGCTTCCGTTGGCGTTATTGATCGCCAGCATCTGCGTGCCGGCGTCGTTGATCCGGACGGTGATCGACTTCGCACTCGCGGCTCGACCGATGGAGCCGATGTCGACGTCCAGCGTCCCTTTTCGGATGACGTTGGTCACCGTCCCGCTGGTGGCATTGAAGTTGACGTTTCCGGCAAACGTCCAGGTGTCTTGATAGGTGCCCACGTCGGTGTGAGTCGTGGAGGAGAAGCTGAGGAGTGTGTCGAGGACCTCTCCACCCCCCTGCCTGTTGGCCGTCCCGGTCGCGGTGTGCGACGAGCCGTCGTAGTCGAGGCTGTAGCCAGTCACCGCGATGATCGCGTTGGCCTTGGCGATCGTGCTCGTCGCCGTGCCGGCTGTGTTGTCGTAGTTGCCGGTGGAGTCGATGAAGGTCCACGGGTCGGTCACGGTGCCGGCAGTCATGCGGGCCGTGGGGGAGAGATCGAGGCCAGGAAGCGATTCACCGAGGACGCCCTTGGCCGTCCCGCTGGCCGTGTGGCTCACGCCGTCATACGTGCCCGTGTAGCCGGTCACGCTGATCGTCGGTGCCGCCTTGGCGATCGTCGCCGTCACCGTGCCGGACGTGTTGTCGTAGTTGCCCGTCGAGTCGGTAAACGTCCACGGGTCGGTGAACGTGCCGGCGTTGGTGCGCGCTGTCGCCGTGAGATCGAGGCCGGCGAGCGTCTCGCCGAGAACGCCTGTCACATTCCCGGCTGCGGTGTGACTGACGCCGTCGTATATCCCGGAGTAGCCAGTCACGCGGATCGTGGACGCCGCCTTGGCGATCGAGGCCGTCACCGAGCCGGAGGTGTTTTCGTAGTTGCCGGTTGAGTCGGTGAACGTCCACGGCGCAGTGAAAGTGCCGGCATTCGTGCGGGCCGTCGCCGAGAGATCGAGGCCAGCAAGCACTTCGCCGAGCACGCCCGTGGCATTCCCGGTTGCCGAGTGACTCTGCCCGTCATACGTCCCGGTGTACCCAGTCACGCTGATTGTGGCCGCCGCCTTGGCGATCGATGTCGTCACCGGTCCCGACGCGTTGTCGTAGTTGCCGGTTGAGTCGGTGAACGACCATGGGTCTGCGAAGGTCCCGGCGCTCGTGCGGGCTGTGGACGAGAGATCGAGGCCGGCAAGCGCTTCGCCGAGCACGCCCTTCGCGTTGCCCGTCGCCGTGTGGCTCACGCCGTCGTACGTGCCGGAGTAGCCGGTCACGCTGATTGTCGGGGCGGCCTTGGCGATCGTTGTCGCCACCGTCCCGGTCTTGTTTTCGTAGTTTCCTGTTGAGTCGTTGAACGTCCACGGGTCGGTGAAGGTCCCGGCATTCGTGCGGGCCGTCGCCGAGAGATCGAGGCCGGCAAGCGCTTCGCCGAGCGCGCCGGTGGCATTCCCGGTTGCCGTGTGGCTCTGTGCGTCATACGTTCCGGAGTAGCCGGTGACGCTGATCGTGGCTGCCGCCTTGGCGATCGAGCTTGTCACCGTGCCGGACGCGCTTTCGTAGTTCCCCATCGCGTCGGTGAACGTCCACGAGTCGGTGAAGGTGCCGGCATTCGTGCGGGCCGTGGGGGAGAGATCGAGGCCGGCAAGTGTTTCGCCGAGAACGCCTGTCACATTCCCGGTTGCTGTGTGGCTGACGCCGTCGTACGTCCCGGAATAGCCGATGACACTGATCGTCGGGGCCGCCTTGGCGATCGAGGTTGTCACCGTGCCGGTGGCGTTGTTGTAGTTGCCGGTCGAGTCGGTGAAGGTCCAAGCATCGGTCGTGTACGTGCCGGCATTGGTGCGGGCTGTCGCCGAGAGATCGAGGCCGGCAAGCGATTCGCCGAGGACGCCCTTCGCCGTTCCCGTCGCCGTGTGGCTCGCGCCGTCGTAGGTGCCGGAGTAGCCGGTGACGCTGATCGTCGGGGCCGCCTTTGCGATCGTTGTCGTCACCGTCCCGGTCTTGTTTTCGTAGTTGCCGGTCGAATCGGTGAACGTCCACGCGTCGGTCGTGTACGTGCCGGCATTGGTGCGGGCTGTTGCTGCGAGGCTTAAAGCCCCGAGTGTCTCGCCGAGCACGCCCTTCGCCGTTCCCGTCGCCGTGTGGCTGATGCCGTCGTACGTGCCGGAATAGCCCGTCACACTGATCGTCGGGGCCGCCTTGGCGATCGTTGTCGTCACCGTGCCGGTCTTGTTCTCGTAGTTCCCGGTCGAGTCGGTGAAGGTCCAAGCGTCGGTGGTGAACGTCCCGGCGTTGGTGCGGGCCGTCGCTGCGAGGCTCAGCCCGGCGAGTGTCTCGCCGAGCACGCCCTTCGCCGTTCCCGTCGCCGTGTGGCTCGCGCCGTCGTAGGTGCCCGTGTAGCCGGTGACGCTGATCGTCGGGGCCGCCTTGGCGATCGTCGTCGTGACCGTTCCGTTGGTGTTGAGGTAGTTCCCTGTCGAATCGGTGAACGTCCACGGGTCGGTGAAGGTGCCGGCATTGGTGTAGTCTTTCGCCGGTAGGATCAAGCCGGCGAGCGTCTCGCCGAGCACGCCCTTCGCGGTCCCCGTCGCCGAGTGGCTCGCGCCGTCGTAGGTGCCCGTGTAGCCGGCGACGCTGATCGTCGGCGCCGCCTTGGCGATGGTCGTCGTTACCGTTCCGGTTGTGTTGAGGTAGTTCCCTGTCGAATCGGTGAACGTCCAGGTGTCGCTGAAGGTGCCGGCATTCGTGCGGT
>CAJBCV010000061.1 GCA_903951635.1 uncultured Planctomycetaceae bacterium | reverse complement strand
CCCGGCCGCCCCCGCGACCGGCCCGCACCCGCTCACGCTCCTGGCGATCCTCGCTGCCGGCGGGATGGTGGCTTTCGCAATTCGGGAAACGCGAACGCCGCCAGCCCCCGCCCCGGCCCCGGTGGTCGGGCTCGATCTCCGCGGGCGATTCGTCGGGCCGGAGGCCGCGGCCGACGCCGCGACCACATCCGCCCTCCTCGAGGAGCTGGCCGACGCGATCGCCTACGACGGACAGCAGGCCGAGCCCCGGCTGAAGACCGGGGCCGCGTTCGACGATCTGCGCCGGACGGCTCGGGAGTTGCGATGCCGGGGCGTCTCGCTCGGGGCTCGCCAGCCGGCGGTCAGGGACGCGATCAAGGCCTTCCTTGAGCAACAGGTCGGCACCGACGGCGGGCCGGTGGATGCTGCCCAGCGGGCGAAGTGGGTGTCGGCGTTCAAGGCCGTGGCCCAGGCGGCCGGGGAGGCGAGCCGATGACGCAACGTCGCCAGATCTGGACGCTCTCGGCGGTCGGCTTTGTCATCGTGGCCGCGATGCTGGGGGCGCTCGTCGAGCGGCTCACGCACCATGTGGCCGAGAAGGTCGAGGCCCGGTTCGGCTGGCAGGCCGACACGGCCGGGGCTGACGAGTTCGTTGCCGCGATGGGGCGGGATGGCGTGTTCGCCTCCGCGGCCCCGGATGCGATGGCCGTGCCGATCGGCCAGGATGCCTACCTTTGGCGATCGGCCGACAAGGCCAGTCGCAAGCAGTACGGCAAGCCGTTCGCCGTCAGCAATCAGGCCTCCGTTGGCTCCTGCGTCGCGCATGGGGCACAGCATGCCGTTTTCCTCGCAGAGGCCGCCGCATGGGACGCAGGTCTACGGGCAGAAGTTCCGCTCCGCCCATCGACGCCGTCGATCTATGGCGGTTCCCGCGTCGAGGCGCGGGGCAGGCCCGGCGACGGGCGGCAGCCATACGGCGGATTCAGCGACGGCTCTACTGGCTTCCACGCGGCGAAGTGGGTGCGGGACTGGGGAATCGTCTATCAGAAGCCCTATGCCGCTTTTGGCTTCGACTTGACCAATGGACAGCACCTTGAGCGTGACTGGGGCGCGTACGGCAACGGCGGGAAGGACGACGAAGGCCGCTTCGACGCCGAGGCGAAAAAGCACCCGATCGAGAAGGTGGCCCGCGTCGCCACCTGGACAGAATTGGTACAGGCTCTGTCCTCTGGCCTGCCGGTGACGATCGCCAGTAACGTCGGCTTCCAGGCGAGCGCCCGCGATGCTGACGGCTTCATCGCCGCCAACGGTACGTGGCCGCACCAGATGTGCATCGGTGGGCTCCGGTGGGCGAAGAACGCCCCGCCGGGAACGAAGCACCCGCGGGACGGTGTCCTCGTGCTGAATAGCTGGGGCGAGTCGTGGCCGCCGCAGGCGGGCGGCACGTTCCCGGCCGATCAGCCGGCCGGCACGTTCTGGATCACGAAGGCCGACGCGGAGCGTGTCCTGGCCGCTGGCGATTCATGGGCGTATTCCACGACCGCCAATTGGCAGCCGGTGCCGATCGATCACGGCCAGTGGTTCCAGCCCGCTCCCGCCCCCGGCACCGTCGCCAACTCCCTCTCCCTCGCCCCGTGAGGCCGCCATGCTGATCGACCGTCGCCTGATCGCCATCGTCCTCGTCTGTCTCGCCGCCGGCTGGTGGCTCGGCTCCTCGCCGGCATCGCCGATCAACCCGACGCCGCAGCGGCCGGTTCTCCAGGCAGTCGGCCGGCTGGCCCGGATCGCCGCGCGCCTCGGCTTGTGGATGGCGATGGCAGCCGAGCCGGCCCCGCAGTCGTTGCAGAATCCGCAACAACTCGTTCGTGGCCCGGCCGTCGATTCGGAAGGGCATCGAGTTCTCAACCACGGGGAGGGGTGGTGATGCCGCTCGTCCTCTACTTCGTGTCGGCATGGCTGGCGGCTGACATCACCACCGGGGCCGTCCATTGGTGGGAGGACAGGTACGGCGATCCGGCATGGCCGATCGTTGGCCGGTGGGTGGTGGAGCCGAACATCGTTCACCACAAGGATCCGCGAGCCATGCTCGCCGGAGGCTACTGGCATCGAAATTGGACGACGATAGTCCCGGCCGCGGCGATTGCGGCCGTTGCTCTGGCGTGCGGTCAACAGTGGCTCGCTCTCGTCGCCGGGCTCTCCAGCCAGGCCAACGAGATTCACGGCTGGTCGCATCAAAAGTGCTCACGACCGATTCGCGGGCTCCAGCTTCTCGGCGTGGTGTCGTCGCAAGAGGGCCACGCACGGCACCATCGATCGCCGTTCTCAACCGATTTCTGTGTGATGACCGACTGGACGAATCCGCTCCTGGGAGCCGTCGGATTCTGGCGGATCCTCGAGGGGATCGTCGGGCTGTTTGGCATCACGCCGCGTGCCGAAAGGGCTTCCGCATGAACGTCTATCGCTCGATCCTCGCCTT
>CAJBCV010000060.1 GCA_903951635.1 uncultured Planctomycetaceae bacterium | reverse complement strand
TGTGGACCATCCCCAAGCCGGCCAGGCCGCTCTTCGACATCCCCACGCCACCGGCCGCGAAGGCCAAAAGCGCAAGCGCCGCGATAGAGAGCTCGGGGAGGGGGCTGGCGTCGGGCACGAACGGGAGCCGGGAAAGGGAAGGGGAGCCGGGAAAGACCAGGGGAGCCGGGAAAGACCAGGGGAGCCGGGCGACGTTGACGATACCACGCCCCACTCCGCCCCGGAGGACGGTCCTCGCTCACTGGATTTTGACCTGACGCGAACTATCGTCGAACAATTCTCGTACATGATCCCCGATGGGCCCGGCTCGACCGGGTTTCCCATGGACCAGCCCGCTCATCCCCACGCCCCACGAAGAAGTGGAGAGGTTGCGATGGATCGCGAGACGCTCGAGACCCTCTGCCAGACGTTTGCCGCCCGGCAATCGGCCCGCCCGCCGAAGCCCGCCGGCGCTGATCCAGTCCCCGAGATTCTCAGGAGCTTTCGCCTTGCCGAGATCTCGGCAGCCGAGATGGAATCGCTCCTCGGTCTGGTCACCGATGACGAGGCGGTCGAGGGCTCGATCCCCGCTGCCGGCCTCCTCATGGCTCGATTCGACGGTGGCCTCGACGAACCGCCGGTGCTCGTCGATGATTTCCCCGACTTCGACGCAGTCGTCGCCGCGGGCATCGTCGAGGATGACGATGACGAGGATTCGCCCCTCCACGAAGGTGTCGTCGAGATCCGCGTGTCGTCGACCCGGACGGGCGCCGAGGTGAGCCGCTCGAGCGGGCCCGGCGGGTGACGTGTCGATCGGAGGAGGCGTGAGCGAGCAGCCGACCAGACTTCTCGAACGGTCGGGTGTGGTGGCGCTGGCCAAGCCTTCGGGACTCGCCACGCAGGCCCCCCCGGGGTTTCCCTCGGCGGAGTCGTGGCTCCGAAGCCAACTCCCGGCCGGGGCCTACCTCGGCGTGCCCCATCGCCTCGACCGGGCGGTGTCGGGCGTCTTGCTCATGGCGACGACGCCCCGGGCCGCCCGCCAGCTGTCGCGGCAGTTCGAGCGGCGCGAGGTGACGAAGACCTACGTGGCGATCGTGGCCGCCGGGCCCGGGATCCAGCTCGCGCCGGGAGCGGTCCTCGAATGGCGCGACCGGATCGCCAAACGCCCCGACCTTGCCGAAGCCTGCATCGTGGGGCCCGAGGATCCGGCGGGGAAGGAAGCGGTCACTGGCGCCCGGATGCTCGGAGAGGTGACGCCTGGACGGTGGCTCGTCGAACTCGCTCCCCTTACCGGACGAATGCACCAGTTGCGGGTCCAGGCCGCTGCCCGCGGGATGCCGGTCGTCGGAGACACGCTCTATGGCGGCCCGGCACTCGAGGGTGGCCCGGCCGAAACGCGCCAGCAACCGATCGCCCTTCACGCCCTCGCGATCCGCTTCCGCGATCCCGATGCGGCCGGGGAGATCGTCGTCACCGCGGCCCTTCCTCCCCATTGGCCTGCCGCAGCCGCCGCGCTCCTGCCGATCGTGTGATCAACCGTGGGGCGGTCCACCGCATCCGGCGGCGGGCACGTTATCCCCGGCCTGCAAGATGATCGATCCACTGCTCGATCCAGGGGGGCGACCAAGGGTTCCAGGTGGGGTAGGCCACCGACACCATCGACAGGCCGAGGAGGAGCAGCGCCAGCAGTCGACCGGCGCGATGACGTGAGAGGGCGTCGGCCACCGGCACCGTCGCTACCGCCCACAGCGGGGCGAGCCAGAACACCCAGCGGAATCCACTCGAGACGCCGCCGTAGTTGCGGTCGACCTGGGAGCGGGTGAGGTAGAAGGCGGTCACGACGAGCGAGACGACGAAGATCGCCAGGGCGAGGTGGGCCTGCCCCGGTGCGGCCTGCCGGCGCCGCGCCACGATCATCATCGCGAGCCCCGACGGGACGAGGAGCCAGGCGGGAGTGAGGGAGAAGATCCCGTGGTGGCCGAGGAGCGCGTGCCAGGCGTAGACGAGCGCCGAGGGCTCCCCACGGTCGACCCCCTTCGGATCGCGCCAGTAGCTCGTCAGTTGCTTGCCGTTGGAGAGGGCGAGCGAATAGTCGTACCAGTTGTCGGGGTTGGCCGAGGAGGTCCCGGGCACGACCGCGGCAGCCGGAGACGTGGCCGTGGCAGGCGCGACCTGGCGGTGGGCGTAGGGGGGGAAGATCGAACCGTGGGCCAACCAGTTCGTCCCCAGGGCGACCGCGGCGACGAGGAAGGCTGCCGGCGCGGCGGCGGCGAGCGTCCGCCGCGGATCGACGAGCATGAGCATGCCGAGGAGTGCGACGCACCAGGCGAGGGCGGGGAGCTCGAAGGCGGCGGTGAGGGCGGCGAGTCCGCCGGCGGCGGCGAAAGCGCCGGCGGAGCCGCCACGGCCGATGATCCGCAGCAGCCACCAGCCGCTCCACGCCGCCGCGACCGCGGCCGGGAGGTGGTTGGTGAGCGACACGGCGAAGGTCGAGAGGAGCGTGCCGAAGGAGATCAGGGCCATGCCCCAGAATCGCCCCCAGTCGGTGCCGCCGACCTCCTCGATCATCCTGAAGCTCGCCATCAGCAGGAGGCCGAACGGCAGGAGGCAGCAGGCGACCAGGAGCATCCGGGCCATCTCGAAAGGATGGCTCCCGAGCGTCCAGCCGGTCATTTCGTGGAGGATCCAGTAGGGGGCAGCGCAGAGGATCGAGAGGAGCGGCGGCTTGCTCGAATAGAGGCGGATCCGGCCTGAGGCATCGGCGTGCGCCACCGCGTCGATCGTGTCCCAGCCCGGCTCGACGACGAGCTCGTCGATGGCGAAGGTGCCCCGCTCCACGAGGGCCCGGACGGCGAGCCAGCGGCTCCGGTCGTTGGCCGAGAGGAAGGGGCGCCTGAGACGCTTCCCCCGTTCGATCGAGTCGGCGATCGCCTCGGCATCGACAGCCGGGCCGCCGGCCGCCTCGGCGTCGCGCGCCTTGGCCACCGCGTCCGCCACGAGACGCTTCTCCAGCGCGATCTTGTCGACGCTCGTCACCGCCCCGATCCGGCCGAGGAGGCCGCCGAGCGCCACCGCGGCGAGGATCATCGACACCTGTCGCCGTCGCCGTGCCTGGGCCGAGGGGCGCATCGCTTTGGCTCCCGCGAGCCGGCGGCAGCGGATGTCGCCGGCGATCCGGGCGAGGTCGATCAGGCCGGTGAAAAATCGGGCGAAGCCATACTTCGACCGCCCCAACGTCCGCGGCCGGTGGTGCACCGCCTTCTCCACGACCCGGTGGCCCTCCGCGGCGGCGAGCACGGTGATGAAGCGGTGCATGTCGTCGCCGAGTTCGAGCGACCGGGCAGCCGGGGCCCGGAACACCTTCAAGCCACAGTTGTGGTCGTGGAGCCACAGTCCACTGACCCAGCCGACGAGGAGATTGAAGATCCGCGAGGGGAGCGTCTTGTGCCAGGGGTCGAGGCGTGGAGTCTTCCACCCGTTGACCACGTCGGCACCGGCCCGGCCGGTGGTGGGGTCGGCGAGGAGGGCGAGCATGGCGGGGATCTCCGCCGGATCGTCCTGCCCGTCACCGTCGAGCATCACGATCCGCGGCGCCCGGCAGCGGGCGAAGCCATCCATGAGGGCTGCCGACTTGCCGGCGCCCTGGCCCCGGTGGATGCCTTCGACGCGCGGATCGGCAGCGGCGATGCCGATCTCCTCCCAGGTCGAATCGCTCGACCCGTCGTCGATGACCAACAGCTCCCAGGCGAGGCCGGCGGCGTCGAGGACCGTGCGGATCTCGGCGATGAGCGGGCCGATATTCCCCGCCTCGTTCCGCACAGGGACGACGAGCGAGACGTCCGGCGGCGTGGCGGCGGGCTTCATGCTTTCGGATCGGGCGGTTGCCACCCTCCGAGGGGGGCGGGAGGGAGGAACAGAACGCATGGTCAGCGCCCTGGCGACCGCGGCCCGAGGGGACCGGACAAGCCGTCGGAGAGGGGGCAAGAATACCCCGCGCCGGCCCGATCCGCCATGCCGGAACATCGCCGACCGCCGTCGGGGGGCCATGGATCCCTTTTTCCGCGGAGCGGTACAATCCCCCGTTCGCGCCCGCCATTCGCACTGGAGCCGTGGCCTCCGCCGCGGCGTGGAATGCTCTTCGACAGCCTGATCCCTTCTGACACCCCGCCGAAACGGGTGGCGCGGCTCGTCTCGTTCGGTGTCATCCTCGCGCTCGTCGCCGTCTTCGGGCTGCTATCGCTGCGGGTGATGTCGAGCTTCATGCTGCCGTTGCTCCTGGCGGCGATGCTCGTTGTCATTTTCGGCCCGCTTCATCGCTGGCTGCGCGATCGGATCATCGGTCCCCACAAGGGGCCGGAGTGGATCCCCGCCCTCCTCACGACGCTGTTTGTGCTCCTCATCGTCCTCGTGCCACTGTTTCTGCTCTTTGCTCGTGCCGGCGGGGATGCCGTGCGGATGCTTCGGGCCGAGAACGGACTGAAGCTCGACCCGGCCGTGCTCAGCGAACTCGTCGTGCGAGTCAACGATGCCACCGGGATGCACCTCACCGCCGATTCGGTCAACGGGGAGCTGCGGCGGATCGCCGAGGACTGGATCGGGCCGGTGGCGGCGCGGACGCCGGTCGTGATCGCCAAGGGGATCATCGGCCTGGTGGTGATGACGGTGGCGCTCTTCTACTTCCTCGCCGACGGCCGGCGGATGCTGGCCGCGGTGACGCGTCTGATCCCTCTCGATCCCCGCTACCAGTGGCAGCTCCTCCAGGAGTTCGAGGAGGTGAGCCGGGCGGTCGTCAGCTCGACCCTCCTGGCGGCGATCGTCCAGGCGATGCTCGCCGGCTTCGGTTTCTGGGTGGCGGGGCTCGAGAATGTCTTCCTCCTCACGCTCCTGACGTTCTTCGGGGCGCTCGTGCCGTTTGTCGGCGCCGCCGCCGTGTGGGGCTCCGCCAGCCTCTATCTCCTGTTCTTCGCCAAAAACACGTTCGCCGCCGCCGGGCTGGCCGTGTGGGGGATGGGGGTGGTGTCCACCGTCGACAACATCATCAAGCCGATCGTCCTCCATGGGCAGTCGAAGCTCCATCCGCTCCTCGCCCTCCTCAGCGTCCTCGGCGGTGTCGGCGCCCTCGGGCCGATCGGGATTTTCGTCGGGCCGATCGCCGTGGCCTTCCTCCAGGCGGCCCTGACCATGCTCCAGACCGAGCTCGATAGCCTCGACGTCGGGAATCCGGCTCGGGATTCCGCCCCCGGACAGGACGATTCCGCGGCAGTTGCACAAACCGCCGTCGAGAGGTTGAAATCCTCCTGACGCAGAGCCTGTTCACCGGAGACGTATTCGAATGTTGCTGGAAACCCTTGTCCTCCTCGCCGGCCTGCTCGCCATGGGGATCGAAGCCGCCTACGTGCCCGACCCGGGCGGGGGCGGCGACTATCTCGTGCGCGTCGAGCCAGACCTGATCCGAAGCGCCGGAGTCGCCAGCCCGCTGACCAGCGACGTCCCGGCCGATGCCCGCGATGTCCGGCGGGTGAAGATCTTTGTCTCCGACACCTGGCCCGCCGGCGTCGATCGCCTCGTCTCCGAAGCGGCGAAGCGCCCCCGCGCCGCCCAGGCCACCTCGCTCCCGCTCGCCGCGACGCGTTCTGGCGGGATCGCTGCCGGAGGAGAGACCGCCGCGGCGGTCACCGATCGCCCCTGGCCGCTCCTCATCGGCAGCCTCCTCACCCTCTTCCTCTCGCTCGGCGCCAACGCCTATCTCGGCCTCCTCTTGGCGAGCATGCGGCAGCGCTATCTGCGGGATGTCCAGCAGGGGGTGGTGGTCAGGTAGGCATCCTCCGGAAAGGCTGCCATTTCGAGGTCGCCTTCCTTCAGGGGCTGTTCATGCTGCCGTTCGCGCTGGCGATCTTCACCGGGGCCTTTCTCCTCTTCCTCGGGCAGCCACTGGTCGGCAAGTACATTCTCCCTTGGTACGGCGGCGGCCCCGGTGTTTGGACGACCTGCCTCCTCTTTTTCCAAGGGGTGTTGTTGGCGGGCTACGCCTACGCCCACGGGCTGACGACGTGGCTGTCGCCACGCCTGCAGGTGATCGTCCATGGCGTCGCCCTCGCCCTGGCCCTCTGCTTCCTGCCGATCTCGCCTGGAGAGCAGTGGCGCCCCGGTGCCGGCGACGATCCTGTCCGGTCGATCCTCCTCCTTCTCACCGCGACGCTCGGGCTGCCTTTCCTCGTCCTCTCGGCGACCGGCCCGCTCCTCCAGCGGTGGTTCAGCCTCGTCCACCCCGGCCGCTCCCCCTACCGGCTCTACGCGCTCTCCAATGTCGGATCGCTCCTCGCCTTGCTCGCCTATCCGGCGATCGTCGAGCCGCGGCTGACTCGGGCGACCCAGGCGGGGGCCTGGTCGATCGGGTTGGCCTGCTTCGCGACCGCCTGCGTGGCCTGTGCAGTCCGCGTCTGGAGGGTGGGGGATCGTCAGGCCGGGGTCTCGGACGAGGGGGCCGACGCGGCCGCGGGCGAGCGTGAGCAACCCGGCGACGGGATCCTCTGGGTGGCGCTTCCCGCGATCGCGTCGGTGTTGCTCGTGTCGACGACGACCAGGCTTTGTCAGGACGTGGCGGCGATGCCGCTGTTGTGGGTGCTGCCACTGGGGATCTATCTGGTGACGTTCATCGTCTCCTTCGATCACGCCGCCTGGTACGTCCGGGGGCCGTTCACGGCCCTGGCCGCTCTGGGCGTCGTCGTCACCTGGCAACTCCTCGAAGCGGGCAACTCCGCCCCCCTCAAGCTCCAGTTGATCGGTCATCTGGGGACGCTGTTTGCGGCCTGCATGGTCTGCCACGGCGAGCTTTACCGCCTCAGGCCCCCGCCCCGCCATCTCACCGGCTATTTCCTCGCCATCGCCGCGGGGGGGGCGATCGGTGGATTGGCCGTCGCGGTCGTCGCCCCGAGCTTGTTCAACGACGACTACGAGTTGCCGATCGGGCTGTGGATGCTCCTGGTGGCCCTCGGGGCCCTGTCGTTTCGGCACCGCAGTCGGGCGATCCCGCTGGCAGCCGCCCTGGGGACGCTCGTCGGCGTGGCGGCCGTGCCGGTGTTGCGAAGCCTCTGCAACCACGGCGGCTCGATCGCCGTCGAGGCGGCCCGCTTCCTCCCCACCGCGGCGCCGTGGGTGGCCGGCTTCGCGATCCTCTTCGTGGCCTGCCTCTGCGACCCGTGGCGGCGGTCCCTTTCCCCACCGTGGCGCCCCGCCGCCGGGGGATTTCTCATGCTCCTGGCGGGCGCGGCCGGCACGGCCTTCCTGCTTCTCTCAGGCGATCCGGCCGATCGGCCCATGGTCCGCAGCCGCAACTTCTACGGCACGCTCGAGGTGATCGAGCCCCCCGTGACCGAATCCCGCGAACGCCACCGGCTCCTCGTCCATGGGGCGACGACGCACGGCCTCCAGCTCACCGATCCGGCGCGAACGAGGATCCCGACGACCTATTATGCGACGACGAGCGGGGTCGGGCGGGCCGTGGCCAGCCTCGGCGTGGGGGACGGGTGGCTCGAGCCCCACGCCATCGGTCTGGTGGGGCTCGGCGTGGGCACGCTTGCAGCCTATGCCCGGGAAGGGGATTCGCTTCGCATCTACGAGATCAACCCGGCCATCCGTGACCTCGCCAGGGATCGCTTCAGCTATCTCGACGACTGCCCGGCGAAGGTCGAGACGGTGATGGGGGACGCGCGGCTCTCGATGGAGCGGGAGCTCGAGGCCGGCACCCCGCAGGCCTTCGATCTCCTCGCCCTCGATGCCTTCTCGAGCGACGCCATCCCGGTCCATCTCCTCACCCGTGAAGCGTTCGAGACCTACCTCGGACATCTGGCGCCGGACGGGATCCTCGCCATCCACATCTCCAACCGCTATCTCGATCTCGCCCCGGTCGTGGAACGCCTCGCCGATCACTTCCAACTGGCGATCGTCTCGGTGAACGATTCCGGGGGGGATGAGTGGTGGATCTACAGCTCCACCTGGATGCTCCTGGCGCGGACGCCCGACGTCCTCGAGCGGGAAGGGATCGCCGAAGCCTCCGATCCCTGTGGCAAGGGGATGGGTTGCGAGCTGTGGACCGACGACTTCGCGAGCGTGTGGTCGATTCTCATGCCGTAACCGACCGGGGCCCGATCAGGCCCCGCGGCCACGGGAGCGTTTGCCCCGCGGAGCTGGCTTCGGCGCCGCCCCCTTCGTTGCCCGCCGCTGGGGGCCGCTGTCGGTCTCGAGATCGTCGTGGTCATCGACCAGGTCGAGATCCTCGCCCGCCTGCGACGTCGGGACCATCCCGGCGACCATTTCCATGTGGGGATGGCTCGTGCGTCCGTGGCCGACACGCGGCACTGGCGTTGTCCCGACCGAAGTGGGGAGCATGGCTGAGGCGGCGGTCGCCGACGGGGCCGTGACGAAGCCGACGTAACCGAGCCCGGCGAGGTGACCGGAGTGGATCACCGTGTGCGACGGCATGCGGAGGCTGCCGTGAAAGGGATACCCCAGGCCCCCCTGCGAATGCCTCGGCATCGCCACGGCCGCCGGGGCGGGCATCGGGGGCGGAGGTGCCACCGGCACGACGACCGGCGGAGAGTGCGACACGACCGCCGCCGGGGCGAGATGCTCGATGACGATCCGCGTCCGCGGGGCGGGGGAAAGTGGCGCGGGAGCGGGGGCCACGGGCTCCGGCCGACGGACCTCGACGCGGACCGTCTCCGGCTCTGCCACCACGACCGGCGCGGTGATCGGCGCCGCGGCGACCGCCAGCGGCGGGAGGCTCGCCCCGGAGAGCGAACGGACCGACGCGCCGACGCTCCGGAAGATGTTGGCCACGTGGGCGTGGCAGGTGAGGACGAGCATCTGCCGCTCGCGTGGCTGATCGGCGACGAACTCCATGAGCACCTCCGCCGCCGCCCGGGCCCGGCTGTCGTCGAAGTTCACCAGCGCGTCGTCGATGACAATGGGGAGATGGACGCCATGCCGCTCGAGATCACGGACCAGCGCCAAGCGGAGCGCGAGAAACACCTGCTCGCGCGTACCGCGGCTGAGCCGGTCGGGGTTCCAAGAGAGATCGTGGGTGTCGTGGACCTCGAGCCTCGCTTCGTGGATCGAGGTCGTGATCCGCGTGTAGTGCCCCTCGGTGAGGCGGACGAGCCATCGGGAGGCCTCGCGGAGGACCGCCGGCTGGTGATCGCGGGCGAAGGCGGCCCGCGTCGATTCGAGCATCTCCCGCGCCGTTTCCAGCGTTCGGCGACGGTGGAGCTGCCGCTCGAGATCGTGCTCGAGGGTCGCGATCTCCACCTGCAGGCCCTCGGTGGAATGATCCTTCGCCGCCGCTTCGACGCGGCCGGCAGCGGCTTTCCGCGCCTCGCGCGCCCGCTCGAGCGCCTCGCGCGCGGCGACGGTGCCGAGATGGGCCTCGGCGATTCGCTGATCGAGCGTCACCTGCTTCGCCCCGGTGAGCCAGTGCTCGAGCTCGGGCAGATCGGCGAGCCTGCGGCGGGCGTCGACCCAGGCCCGCTCGGCGCCTTGCGCCTCGAGCCTCGCCTCCTCGACGAGGGGGCGACGATCGACGAGCGCGAGAAACTCCTTCTCCGTCTCGACGTTCCAGCGGGCGATGATCTCACGCACCCGACGGTCGGCGAGCTTCACGCGTGCCAGCGCCTCGCGGTGGCGGCGGCGGGCGCGGACGAGGCGGGCGGTCATCTTGCCGCGGAGGCGGTGGAAAGACGTCTCGCGGTTGAGCCGCTCGCGGAGCTGCTGGAGCTGATCGAGCGGCGTCCCTTCCGGGACCATGTCGCACTCGACGAGGAGTTCCTCGACCTGATGCCCCATCGCCGCAAACTCCTCGCGGCGGAGCCGGGCCTCTTCCGACGTCCGCTGGCGTTCCTCGTCGAGGGCCAACAGCGCCGTCTGGTGCCTCGAGAGCTGGCGG
>CAJBCV010000059.1 GCA_903951635.1 uncultured Planctomycetaceae bacterium | reverse complement strand
CGCATGGCCGCCGCGGTGATTGAAGAGCCCAAGCCGGGGCCGATCCCGCTCCAGCCGGCCGACCTCCAGAGCCCGAGCGACATGCCCCCAGGAACGGTCGCCATCGGCCGCTCCCGGCCCCGCCTCCCCGCCGAGAATCAGCAGCCCGCCGGGGAGGGTGAGGGCGAGGAGCTGGGCGTGGTCGAGCCGGAAAGCCGGATCCCGGATCGCGTCGCCGAGATACCAGGGATCGTGCCAGTTGGAGAACCCCAGGCCAATTCCCCCTTCGCTGAACACCGCGCTGCTGATGCGGTCATCGAAGGCGGCCAGATAGAGCGCCTCCTTGGCGCCGAGCGAATGGCCGGCGGTGACGATCGCGGCTGGATCGACATCGTTGATCGTGCGGAGGATGTCGACGGAGCGGATGCCGTCGTGGAGGAGCTTCCGCATCCCGCGGGCGCCGGGATGGCGCTCCGCCAGCCGGGCCACGGCGCCGGGGAGATCGAGGCGGTGCGCCGGGGTCGTGTTCCAAAGGTGACAGCGCGGGCAGAGGACGACAAAGCCGCGCTGGCAAAGCCAGGTGCCGATCGCGACCGCGTCGGAGGCCGCGGTGCCGGCCGGCTCGTCGATCGTTTCGTCGGTCGTGGAATGGAAAACCACGGCGCCAGGCCAGCCACGCTTGGGCCGCGCGGCCTCGTCGGCAGGAAGGAGGAGCCAGGCGTCGACCTCCTCGTCCGGCTCGGTGGCATAGCGGATCAAGCGGCGCCGGCACCCAGCCGCCAGATCTTCGGCGAGGATGTGATGCTGATTGCCGGGTTCGGGGACTTCCCAGGGAGAGAGGAACTCGAGCCACGCCGCGCGGATCCGCTCCCGCTCGCCAAGCCAGGCCTGCCACGTGGCGATCGGAGTGCCATCGGCACCGACAAGGAGCGATGGAGGCCAATCATCGGTCGGGATGGCCGGCGGCGTTTGCACGTCGGCGAGGAAGGGCAGATCGCAGTCAGCGGGCTGGGCCCTGGGATCACGGTAGGTCAGGCCGCCGACGAGCGCGGCGGCAGCGGCGGTGAGGCAGCGACGACGCGTAAGCATCGGGAGACTTCCGGAAGAGGTTGACGGAAGCGTTAGCGGACAGGCGCCGCGTCATCGGCAGGGGCCGTGGCGGTCCGCGGCGACACCTTGTCGTGGAGCGCCGTCGCCACCACCTTGCCGAGCTTCGCTTCCCACCAGCGATCGAGGCTCGCAGGGAGGGATGCGGTCGCGGCGGCCTCCGAGGGCTGCGCTCGTTGGTCTTGGACGAGCGGCAGGAGGAAGCCGGGGTCGCCGATAGTCATCTCGCCGAGGAGTCGGGCGTCGTCGTCGGTGAGCGTGCGGAGGACGACGGCCAAGGTGCGGTCGAGCCCTGCGTGTCCGAGGAGACTCAAGGGTGCAGCGCAGTCGGCGTGAAAGGCCGGCGTGGAAAACGTCTCCTCCCCGCGGCGGGCGAACGATGCGGCCATCACCGGGATCGGCACGCCGGCGGCGGCCGTGAGGTAGGCGATCGGCCCGGCCTGTTCCGACTGCATGAACGTGGCGAGCTCTTCGAGCGTGGCTGGGTCGCGGGCGGCGGCGAGGGCCGAGAGCCGCGTCAGGCTCGCCAGCCAGCAATCGCGGCTGCAAGTCGCTTCGACCGCGCGCCAGACGGTTGTCGCGGCGAGCTTTCCCACCTCCATCAGCGGGTCTCCCGGGCTCCCCTTTTCGCGCGGAATCTCGAGCGGGCGTTCCTCGTCACCAGTCGCCAGCGCGGCGGCAAGGAGCGTGTCGGCCTGGGTGAAGCCCCCTGCGGCGCCGATCCGCCGCGCGATGTCGACGAGCTTCAGAAACCGATCGGGATAGCTCGTTTCGGCCGCCACCACCTTGGCGATCACCGCCTCGGCTTGGGCGCCGCGGTCCGAGAGACCGGCCTCGTGGAGCCAGCCGACCACATGCTCGAACCGCTCCCGCGGGGAACGGCGGCCCGGGGTCAGGCCGCTTGCGGCGATCGTTCGGTCGACGGCGGCTGTCGTGCTGTCGGCGGTGAAGAACTCGATGCCCGAGGTGAGCAGGGCTTCGCTTCGGGCCCGATCCTCCCCGGCGCCGGTGCGAAGCGCGGCGAGGGTCGCGGCCAGATCGCCGGCGGCGGCGCGGATTGAGAATCGCTGGCCGGCGGAGGTTTCGACGACGAGCAGCCGGCCGGTCGGGCCGTCGAAGCGGGCTACGAGGTCGGTCGCTTCGACGACGAGCGTCTCCCCTTCCCAGCTGGTCTTCGCCTCCCCTTCGTGGACGATGGCGAGACAGGCGGCTGGCTCGATGCGGGCCGTGATCGCAAATGGCGCGGCCGTCGGCTTGGATCGGGATTCATACCCGACGCCCAGCGTGAGTCTGCGTTGATAGCCCGGCGCCGGCTTCTCCCCCTGCTCGTCGTTGGCAGCAAGCGCCAGCGCGACCTGCGCGGTGAGGCGGCCCTCCGACGGGAGGGGGACTTCGAACCGGCCGGCCTGGCCGGAGAGGAAGCAGCCGATCCCGTCGGCCGTGACCGCCACGCCACAGGCATCGTCACTCTCGGGCATCCACGAGACGAGCATCCCGTCGCCCGAAGAGAGGATGAACTCGCCGGTCGGCTGCCCCACGGTGATCGTCTCGCCAGGATTCGGCGCCCGTTCCCAAGAAGCGACGAGATCCTCGCCGCCGGAGAGCGTGGCGACGAGCCACTCGCGGAAGCGGAGCATCACCGCTTCTTCGGGCGTGAGGGGAGTCCCCAGGGCTCCGACCGACGTGTAGTCTTCGAGATCGAAGACGGCGGTGACGCCATGCCCGCCATCGGCCGATGGCTCGAGCGTCACCTCAGACCGCAGGAATCGACCCGACATCCGCAGCCGCTGCTTCCAGGCCAGCCTGTCGTGCTCCGTGACCGGGGCACCGGGGGTGATGCCGAGCGCCGTGAGGAGATTCTCGCGCGTGGTCCTCGTGCCGGCCGGCAAGCGAACATCGTCGAGCACCGCCGCCGGAGGGAGATTCGTGACGGTGACGGCGAGAACGGCGCCGGCCGAACCCGGCTTCACGGCGACCTCGACGGTGGCGCTCCCGGCCGAGGCATGGTTCAGGCGTGCAGCCGCGGCGAGATTCGAGAGCCCGGCGAGGAGGCCGGTCGGCTTGCGATCCTCCACGAGCACCGCGGCGCTGAAGCGCCCCTGGTCGCGGAGAAACCGGCCGATCGCCGTGCGGATCTGCTTGAGGTGGGGAAGATCGAACGACGCCGGTTGGCCGCGCGTCCAGAGTGGGGCTTCCATCGTCACCGGCAGCCCGTTCTCGTCGACCCAGCGCGTGCCCCCCCAGCCATCGGCCCCTTCGACCGTCTCGGCCAAGGCGCCGGGGGCGGGCCGCTGTCCCTGGATCCACCGCTGCAGGCCCCCGGCGAGGTCATCGGGAAGGCCGGTGATCTCCACGCCGGCGGCCATCACCCTCGGCCCCTCGGCGACGTCGACGACGATCCGCTCCCCTGT
>CAJBCV010000058.1 GCA_903951635.1 uncultured Planctomycetaceae bacterium | reverse complement strand
CTCCGGCCAGAGGATCCATCCCGCAACGCTCGACAGCAGACCAACCGGCGCACCCAAGGATCAATCCGGAAGACCGTGGCTCCTCTGGCTCAACGCCGCCCTCGTCGCAGCCATCGCGGGCTGGATGCTCTATCGGCGCCGTACCCACGTGGCGGGCAACTCGCCCCGAGCGTGACTCCCGCCCCGCGTATGACAAAGAGTGCCGACGCGCATCGCCCCCTCAGCTCCGCGGCTGCCCACGACGGTTGTGCGAAGACACTCCGGAGGCGACGAAAAACCCACCCCCTCCCGGTCCCGTTCGCTATTCTCAAGTGCTTGGCGTGCATTGCCACTTTCAGTAGTGCACCGGCAATCGGCCCCTGTCGATTCATCTACTGCACCAGCGGCGGCAGGGGAAAAGACATCCCTGGAAACGTTGCAACTGGACTCTCAGGAAAACCATGCGTCGGCGGACAAGACGCGCCCGCTATATGAAGACCCAACATTCAGCTTTGCTGCGATGACGCTCGTCTGCCCTTGCATCACGGGAGCCACGGTTGAACGCCATGAATCGCTCGTCCGGCGTGATCCTCTTGATTACCCTCACGCTGATCACCGTAGCCCTGCCCGCTTTCGCGGGAGACCCGCGCACCGAGCGGCTCATCGAGGTGGCTCAGCGACCGACGCCGACGGCAATGGATGCCGAACTGATCGTTCGCTATCCAAAGGCGAAGCAGTCCCGCGAGGAGATGGTGAAAGATGCCGAAAGCGTCTTCGATGCCATGATGGACATGGAGGTCCGCAGTCCCAAGGAGGGGGAACGTGAGGAGTACATCAAAATGGCCGTTGGTTACTGGGAAGCCACGGCCGACACGGATATCATCACCCATAAGCGGGTTCGCTACCGGGGCATCTTGTATCGCGAGGACCGATCAGCCACCACCAACGGAATAGCGCCCCTCCCGGAAACGCTCTACGAGGAGACCGTGGTCAACGTTGGCAATCCCGCCCAGGGAGACTTCACCAGCTTCACCTACTCGAACGGTATCGGGGCTTATCGGACCAAATCGGCGAGTATTCAGGATGAAAGAGGGGGCCAGTACACGATGGCACCCGTCTGGAATCTGCTCGGGCTGCATGACGCAGTTTCGTTCATCATCGAGTCGGCAACGAGCGACGGCGACAAGACGAAGGGCCTGGTGCCTTCCGCAGAGAAGACCAAGGCGCTTGTGGAGGGGAAGAACAAGAACATCTCGCTTCAATGGGAGGAATCAGTCGTTCCAGGCACCGACGTCGTGGCCGATAAGTGCTCCGTCTTTGCCAAGCACAGCTCCGCGTTCAACATCAAGCAACCAAAGCCAGTCGCGGTAGTCTGGTTCGATCCTGCCGATTACCGCCGCGACTTGAGGGTGGAGCTCAGTAATCCCTACACGGGCGAATTGGCCATGGTGACCGAGAAAGCCGATTTTGACACCGATGGCCTGCCCCGCCGCTACGTCAAAACCGAATATCCCGGAAACGGCGTCGAAAAACGCGAAACGACGGAGGTGATCTCCGCCCGAGCCGTTCCCTTCGAAGAGATGGACAAGTCGCTCTTTGAGTTCAATCCACCCGACGACTACGAACGGACCGACTTCCGCGAGCCTGGGCCGGCCCGCTGGGTCGATTCCAAGGGCAATGTGCTCAACCAATGGCAACTTGATGCCATCAAGGCCCGGAGCGATGGGGAATTGAAGCGGGGCGCCTGGTCGTGGCGCAGTTGGTTGCTCATCGCGAATCTTGGACTCCTCGGTGCACTCGTCGCCGCAATGGTGATCCGAGGACGGAAGGCGACATGACGTCGTTTCGAATGCCCCAGGCCGGAACGGACATCGACGGCACCCCGCAGCCGCTTCTATCCCCGCTTTTCTATCGGCTCGCCCATTGGCCGGAGGGGCTGCTTTTCGGCCTGCTTTGCGTCGGGTCCGCGACACTGGTCGCGGCGGCGGCGGGTGATCTTGTATCGCAGCTCCTCGAGGCGCCGGTCACGGCCGTGAAGGCAGGCGAGAAGGTTTCCCTTCGCAGATCCTTTCGCTCCCCGTGGAACGACCAGGTGATCATCAAGCATGTCACCGCCGGATGCTCCTGTTCGCAAGCCACCGTCACGCCGATGACGCTCTCGCCTGGCGCCCGGGCCGATCTCGACGTGACGTTCGACAGCGATGGCAAGCGCCCCGGGCGATTCGAGATCGTCGTGGCGGTAATGGACGACAGGGGAGCCTATCGGGAGCTTCCGGTTCGATTAAGCCTCGACGTCATTCCCGCTCGCTGAATCGTCTCCCGGCATTCACACGGGTCTACAGCCCCTTTCCGTTCACGCGGCAGGCAACTCGCGCCGAGCGTGACGCCTGCCGCCGACGCCATCCCCCGTTTGACAGTGCCGTCGGTCGCGGTCGACACTCGTCGGTGGCCGTTGGGGCACCCGATCCCCGGTCAGCGTTCGATCCTTCCGCCTCGCGCGGCCTGGAATCCCACTGTGAGTGTGTCGGCCGAGCCCTCTTCCCCTGCGGCGCCCGCTGCCGATCCACCGCGCTTGCGGCGTGTGGCCGTCGTGGCGCTCTTGGCGATTCATGGGCTGCTCCTCGCCTGGGGAGCCGCAACGAAGAGCCCCACGCTCAATGAGCCGGGCCACCTCGTCGCCGGGATCAGCTACTGGACGTTCAACCGCTTCGACGTCTACTCCGTCAATCCGCCGCTGGTACGCCTCGTCGCGGCGCTCCCCGTCATGGCCGCCGGATGCGAGACCAACTGGAAAAGCTTTACGAGCGGCCCGGGCGCCCGCCCCGAGATGGCGATGGGGCAGGACTTCTGCCATGCCAACGGCCGGCGGACGTTTTTCCTTGTCACGCTTGCGCGGCTCGCCTGTATCCCCTTCGCGCTTCTCGGCGGGTGGTATGTCCACCGCTGGAGCCGCGAGCTCTACGGCGACACCGGGGCGATGCTCTCCCTGGCGGTGTGGTGCTTCTCCCCGCTCATGCTCGCCCATGGCCAGCTGATCACGTCTGATGCCGCCGCCACCGCGCTGGGGCTGGCGGCCTGCCATGGCTTCTGGCGCTGGCTCAAAATACCGACCTGGCAGGGGGCGGCCGTCAGCGGCGCGCTCCTCGGCCTCGCCGAGCTTGCCAAGACGACGCTCCTGGTCTTTCTCCCGCTCTGGCCCCTCCTCTGGATCGCCTTCCGATTCCCCGAGTGGCGTTCCATGACAGCCCGGCAGTGGGGCCGCGAGGCGGGGATGCTCGTCCTCCGGATCGCGATCGCATTTTATGTGATCAACTTCGGCTATGCCTTCGAGGATCCCCTCCCCAGGCTCGGCAGCTTCACGTTCGTGAGCAAGTCGCTCTCCGGCCTCGAGGGGGAGCAGGCGGGGCGCGGCGGCAATCGCTTTGCCGACACGCTCCTTGCCGATCTCCCCCTCCCGCTGCCGCGGAACTACGTCGTCGGCATCGATCTCCAGCGTCGCGACTTCGAGACCTACCACCACGAGTTTTTCCTCGCTGGCCGGTGGAGCAAGACCGGCTGGTGGTATTACTACCTCGCCTTCCTGGCGATGAAGGTGCCGCTGGGCACTTGGCTCCTGCTCCTCGTGGCAGCCACGGCGCGGGGCTGGCAGCGGCCCGCCGCTAGGCTCCGCGATGAGATGGTGCTCCTCGTGCCCCCACTTGCGATCCTCGCGTTTGTCAGTGCCCAAACGGGGATGAACGAGCACGGCCGCTACGTCCTCCCGATCCTCCCTTTCTTCCAGGTGTGGATCGGCAGACTTGGGCCCACCCTCGACGCGGCCTTCCGGAAGGGCCCGTCGGCCCCGGTGTCGATCCGGGCTGCCGCGATGCTCACCGGCGTGGGCCTCGCTTGGGGCATCACCAGCAGCCTGTGCTGCGTGCCCCACAGCCTCGCCTACTTCAACGAGACGGTGGGAGGGCGGTGGAACGGCTGGCGGTATCTTCTCAGCAGCAATGTCGACTGGGGGCAAGACCTGCTCGCCCTCGACCACTTCATCGCCACCCACCCAGATGCCAAGGGGCTCACGCTCGCCTACTACGGCGGCCTCGAGCCCGCAAAGGTGGGCATCGACTGCGTTGCGATGCGCCCCGACGACGCCGACCGGCTTCTGGCCCTGGCCGATTGGGACGCGCCGGGGAACGGCTGGAATTATTTCGCCTTCGGGGCGACCCCTGCGGAGGGGTACAACCCGGCGATCGTTCCGAAGGCGCTCGTGGCCCGCCTTGCCGCCACCGAGCCTTTCGCGCGGATCGGCGACGCGATGATGGTGTTTCGGGTCGCAAAGCCGGCCGTGTCAGAGCCGGCCGCGGGCTCTGAGCCTACCGGGCCTTCGCATAGCGAATGAGGGGCCTGGCCCGGTTCGAGGCATGCACCTCAAACGTATACCGCCCCGCCTCTGCCACCTCAAGGAGGAAATCCCGCGCGCCGTCGCCCGAGCAGGCGCCATAGGCCGTCTTGGGCGCGAGCACCGCGCCAAAATCACACGCGCCAAGGTTCACGGCCTTCCAACTCGCGTCGGCCACCTTGAAGCGATGGCTCCCGGCGGGCACGAGGAGCGTGCAGGCGTATTTCGTGCCACCGGAGTATTCGAGCCGGTTGCGGCCGTCGCAGACGGCGAAGCCCACGTCGGGATCCTCATCGAGAAACGTGCCGCGGAGATAGATCTCGCAGCCGTAGGGGCGCATCCGCCCTGGCGGCGGCGGATCGCAGCCGGCAAGGAGCGTCAGGGCGAGGCCGAGGAGGATCCTCCGCCGCGTCGTCGTCATTTCTGGCCTCGTCGTTGCTAACTTGGGCCTCTCCATCATCGGCTTCTCCGTTGCCGCTTGAGCTCCTGGCGGATCGCCAAGCCCGTGATCCCGACAAGCGCCGCGAGCCCCCCGACCACCGGCCAATCGATCGGCCGCCTCCCCGGAGGCGCGAGCCACGAGCTGCGGCCGCGCTTCTGGAGAAGGAGCCAATCCATGAGCCTCCAGTCGCGGAAGGCGGACGTCCAGCAGT
>CAJBCV010000057.1 GCA_903951635.1 uncultured Planctomycetaceae bacterium | reverse complement strand
CGGCGCAGGCTGCCGAGGAGGTCAGGCTCCGGGCGGATGACGTTCAAGGCTCGGTGGAGGGGCTCGTTCGGCTCGTCGGCACCGGCGTGCAGGGCTGATCCACCCGCAGGCCCGCGGGCGCCGAGGGCGAGGGAACCGCCGGACTGGAGGGGTCGCAGGGCCGGCGGGCCAGTTGCGACCGGCGGCGCGGCGCGGCTATCCTCTTGACCGACCGGGGGGCGGCAGTGTCGTGTCGTCAGTCGGTCGCGCCCCGTTCCGTCGGGCAGGTGTGCGAATCCCGCCACCGCCGTCCCCGTGCCGTCCTCATTTTCCTCGGAGTGACTTCCATGCCCCGCCGTCGTTCGCCCCGTCTCGCTCCCTCCCGCCGCGAGTTCCTCGCAGCCTCCGCGGCCACCGCCGCCGTGTCGGCCGGGTATTTCGTCGCTCCCGAGGTTCGCGCTCAGGGCACGAAGGGGGCCAATGAGGAGATCCGCTTCGCCTGTGTCGGTGTCGGCGGCAAGGGGCAGAGCGATTCGGCCGACGCCGGCCGTTCGGGCAAGGTCGTCGCGGTCGCCGACGTCGACTCCAACCAGCTCAAGCGGGCCGAGGGGGCCTTCGAGGGGACGAAGACCTACTCCGACTTCCGCAAGATGCTCGAGGAGATGCGGAAGGAGATCGACGCCGTCACCGTCAGCACCCCCGACCACACCCACGTCATGGCCGCCATCACGGCGATGAATCTCGGCAAGGCGTGCTTCTGCCAGAAGCCGCTCACGAAGTCGATCGCCGAGGCCCGGCTGATGGGCGAGATCGCCCGCAGCCAGAAGGTGGCGACGCAGATGGGCAACCAGGGAACGGCCTCCAACTCGCTCCGCCAGACGGCGGCGTTCATCAAGGGGGGCAACCTCGGGCGCGTCAAGGAACTCCACGTCTGGACCAACCGTCCGGTGTGGCCGCAGGGGGGCGGTCGGCCCGCCGAGGCCCCGGTTCCGGAGAACCTCAACTGGGACGTGTGGCTCGGCCCCGCCGCCGTCCGTCCCTACGCCGCCGGCTACCACCCGTTCTCGTGGCGCGGCTTCTGGGATTTCGGCACCGGTGCCCTCGGCGACATGGCCTGCCACACGTTCAACATGCCCTTCATGGCCCTCAATCTCCGCGATCCCGCGAGCGTCCAGGCGCTCACCAGCGGCCACAACAAGGAGACCTACCCGAAGTGGTCGATCATCGATTTCGACTTCCCGAAACTCGGCGACCGCGAGTCGGTGAAGGTGAAGTGGTATGACGGCGGTAAGCTCCCCGATCAGGCGCTGTTCGCCGGCTACAAGGGGGACGTGGAGAAGAACGACGAGGGCAAGGAAGTCGAGAAGCCCTTCAAGACCGCCTCGAGCGGGATCCTGGTCGTCGGCGACAAGGACACGCTCTACGCCCCGGGCGATTACTGCGAGAACGGCTTCAAGCTCAAGAGCGGCTCGGCCCCGGCCGAGGTGAAGTACACCCAGTCGCCGGGCCACTTCGAGGAGTGGGTCAACGCCATCCGGGGCGGCCCGCAGGCGGTGTCGAACTTCCCCGACTACGCCGGCCCGCTCACCGAGACGATCCTTCTGGGCAATCTCGCCGTCTGGGCGGCCGATGGCGCCGAGGTCATGGGCAAGAAGATCGAGTGGGATGCCGCGAAGATGGTCGCCAAGAATGCCCCGGAAGTTGACCAGGTCATTCGGCCGACGGCCCGTGATGGCTGGAAGGTGCTGCGGACCGGCGGCGCCTGATCGAGCCCGCTGCGGCCACGGCCGCCACGGCAACGGTTTCATCGGCACCCTGTTCCCGGCCGCACCGGTCGGGAACAGGGTGCTTTTTTTCCCCGACGGCGTCTTTCGCGGGGGGGCAGGGTACGATCTCCATGTCGTTGGATTCCGTCAGAAAAGTCAGCAGGAGGGATGTGATGCGCAGGCTTCAGGTGGCGGTGGCAATGGTCCTCGTGCTCTCCGGATTCTCTCCGGCCCGGGCCCTCGAGCCGCTCCCGGCCGAGGCCAAGGCCGTCGAGATGGTGAAGGCGCGCGGCGGGGCGGTCGAGTACGGCGCCGAGGGGAAGGTGACGAAGGTCGATCTCTCCGATCGTCCGGCCACCGACGCCGACATCCTCCTCCTCCAGTCGCTCCCGGGCCTGGAGTCGCTCGAGGTGTGGGGCGCCGAGGTCACCAATGCCGGTATGCCGAACGTGGCGAAGCTCTCCGGCCTCAAGTCGCTCGTGCTTGAAAACACCGACGTCAACGATGCCGGGCTGGCCCCGCTGGTGGGGCTCGGGAATCTCAAGGTCTTGAACCTCCGCCGCTCGAGCAACATGTCGGACGCCGCCCTGGCGACGGTGGCGAAGATGGGGGGGCTCGAGCAGCTCATTCTCCTCTACAACAATTTCACCGATGCGGGTCTGGCGAGCCTCGCGCCGCTGACGAAGCTCCGCGTGCTCGATCTCCGCGGTTGCTCGCTGGTCACCGATGCCGGCATCGAGCACGTGGCGAAGATGCCGAGCCTGGAGCGGGTGAAACTCCGCTGCCCGAGCGTCAGCGATCGTGGACTCAAGCTCCTCGCCGAGCTCCCCAAGCTCCGTGGCTTCGCCGTCGAGGACGGCCAGGTGGGGGATTCGGGACTCGAGCCTTTCGCCGGCAAGACCGACATCGACGAGATGAACGTGATGCGGACGTTCATCGGCGCCAAGGGGCTCGCCCATGTCGCCAAGCTCTCGAAGATGAAGCGGCTCGAGCTCCGCGGCACGCTCATCAACGACGATTCCCTCGCGGCCCTCTCCGATCTCGGAAATCTCGTCCTCCTCGACCTCGCCGAGACCCGCATTGGCGACGCCGGCGTGGCCCATCTCGGCAAGCTTGGGAAGCTCGCCGATCTCGATCTTTGGGATACCCGTGTCGGCGATGCCGGCATGGAGACGATCGGCAAGCTCGCGTCGCTCACGAAGCTCTCGCTGAAGAACACCCGGGTGACCGATGCCGGGGTGGAGAGCCTCTCCGGCCTGACGAAGCTCGCCACCCTCGACCTCTCGGGCACGAAGATCACCGACGCCGCCCTCGAGACGCTCGGAAAACTCCCGGCGCTGAAGTCGGTCGACGTCAGCTTCACCGGGCTCACGGAGGGGGCGGTGACGAAGTTCCGCGCCGATCATCCCGGGGTGAAGGTCACGCGCTGACCTCTCGCTCGAGGCCGCGGCGGCCGGTCGGCAACGGGAGTCCCCCCCGGCTTGTTTTCCGGAGCCATCGGCCCCCGCGCCCGCGGCCTCCACGACGGGAGCGTCGGGAGGAGGTGGTGGATCAAGGGCTCCGCCGCTGGCGAACGCCTCCGAGTGTGCCGGCGGTTTGACGCCCATCGGCATGGGGGGTAAGACGAAGGTCCGTCTGCAGCCCATTCCTGCCTGTTCCACGGAGATGCCGTCGATGATCCTCGGAAAGCTCTGGAAGTCCCTTGCGGCCCAGATGAACAAGATCGCCAACTTCTTCTGGACAGCCGATCCGATCGCCCAGCTCCAGTACGAGTACGACAAGGCGGTCGATCAGATGAAGGATGGCCGTGAAGGCCTGGAGAAATACCGGGCCCTCGTCGAGCGGGTGAACCGGCAGGTCGAAGCCAACAAGTCCCACGTCGCCAAGCTCGAGGCCCAGGTGAAGGCCTACCTCAAGGCGGGTGAGCGAGAGACGGCGTCGAAGTTCGCCCTCGAACTCCAGAAGGCGAGGAAGGAACTCGAGGAGAACGAATCCCAGCTCAAGCTCCACGAGACGGCCTACGGCAACAACGTCACCAAGATCGAACACGCCGTGAAAAAGCTCGAGGAGCTGAAGCGGAAGATCCAGAAGTACGACGCCGAACTGAAGATGAGCCGCGCCGAGGCGGAGCTCGCCAAGCTGGCGACCCAGTTCAATTTCGACGTCACCACCGACTTCGGCCAGATCGAGGATGTCATCCACGACAAGATCGACCTCAACCGGGCGAAGGTTCGGGTCGCCGCCGATCTCTCCGGCGAGGGGCTCGACAAGATCAAGGCCGAGCAGGCGGTCGAGAAGAGCATGGCCGACGACGCCCTGCGGCAGTTCGAGGTGGAGATGGGGATGGTCACTCCGGAGACGTCGGGTGTCACCGGGGACGAAAAGGAGATCGGCTCCGAGAAGCTCCGCCAGACGAATCGTTGAGCCGTGGCCGTGGCTGCCGGGGCGCGGGCCCCGCTGCCGGGGATCGGTTGGCTGTTGTTTCCAGGGATCGCGAGGGGGGGGACGTGAGTACTGGTTCAGGATCGAATGGCCCGCGGACGCCGGGCGAGGATCGTATCCCGGTGTCTGCCAGCCAGGGGGCCGCATCGGCGTCGGCCGGCGTCGGCGCGGCCGTCCTCCCGATGGGCAGCGGAGCCTCGGCCGGAACGGCCCCAGGGATGGCGCTTGCCGACTGGTGTCCCCGCTGGTCGGAACGCTTGGGCGACGCCTACCTCGCCGGCACGAGCTGCATGTTTCTCCTCCACGGGAACGTTCGCGATCTCGTTCCCCTGTCGCCACCGGAAGCCACCGAGGCGGCCTGGGGGGGCGTGCCCGACTTCCTCTGCCGCGAGATCTTCGGTCGCTGGGATGTCGTCCTCGCCTACGACGTTGGCAAGGGTCTGCGGCCGCTGGCCGGAGCCGATGCCAACCGCCACCGCGAGATGGTCGCCTGGCTCACCGATCGGCTCGGCAACGCCGCCAATTGGCCGCGTGATCCCGATCAGGCGATCGGCGTCATCGATCAACTCCTCGAACGCAACCTCATCGATCCGCCGGAGAAGCGGAAACGGATCGCGATCGTTCTCGATTACGCCCAGTATCTCGCCCCGGCTGGCGACGCCGGCGCCTCGGTGAAGGGGGGAGCGGGGCGGTTGGTTCGGCTCCTCGCCTGGGCCACCAATCCACTCCTGCGGCGCGTCAACGTCGCCATTGTCCTCCTCGCCGACGCGCTCTCCGAGGTCCACTCCCGACTCGTCACCTGCCCGGCGGTGACGGCGATCGATCTTCCCCTCCCCGATGCCTCCGAACGCGAGCGGTTTGCCCTGGCGACGGCGAAGTCGGCGGGAATGCCCGAGGCGCAGATGGACGCCGTGAAGCGGATGGCGGCGCTCTCGGGCGGGCTGTCGCTCGAGAGTCTTCGGGCGGTGGTGACGCTCTCGGCCCGGGATGGCTCGGCTCCGGACGGCCCGGAGTTTGCCGCCAAGAAGAAGGATCTCATCGAGCGCTCTTGTCAGGGGCTCGTGGAGTTCATCCAGCCGCGGCTCACGCTCGACGCCGTCGCCGGCCATCAGGAAGCGAAAAACCGTCTCGAGTCGGATGCCCGCGCGATCAAGCGGGGGCAGTTCGAGAGCGCACCGATGGGGTATCTCATCTGCGGTCCGGTGGGAACGGGCAAGAGCTTCATCGCCGAGTGCTACGCCGGCAGTGTCGGCATCCCCTGTGCGGTGCTGAAGAACTTCCGCAGCAAGTATGTCGGCGAGACGGAAGGCAACCTCGAGCACGCCCTCGACGTGCTCCGCAGCCTCGGGCCGGTGGTGGTGATCATCGACGAAGCCGATGCCGCGCTCGGTAATCGGCAGTCGGACGGTGATTCCGGAACCTCGGCCCGCGTCTTCTCGATGATCGCCCGGCAGATGGGGGACACCCGCTACCGTGGCAAGATCGTCTGGATGCTCCTCACCAGCCGTCCCGAACTTCTCCCGATCGACCTCAAGCGTCAGGGACGGGCCGAGGTCCATATCCCCCTCTTCTACCCGCACGATCAAGTGGAGATGGAGGCGATGTTCACGGCGATGGCCCGCAAGAGCCATGTCCGCCTCGCCCCCGGCCTCCCCGGCCCGGTCGATCTCGAGCTCGGGCTCTCCGGGGCCGACATCGAGAGCGTCGTTCTCGCGGCCCGCCGCAAGGGGCTCGATCGGGCCGCCGACGCCGGCCTGCCGACCCCGGACGAGATCACGCCAGAAGATCTCAACAGCGCCCTCGACGACTTCATGCCCTCGGCCCAGGGGCTCGAGAAGGAGATGCAGGAGATCGCGGCGGTGCTTGAATGCACCGAGAAGCGGTTTCTCCCCGACCGCTGGAAGGAGCAGGTATCGCAGCCCGGTGGCAGGGCACGGCTTCAGGAACGACTTGCCGCCATCAAGGGCGTGATTGGCTCGTGATCACACGCCATCCATGAACACCCGGTCCGAAATCATCCCAGGAGATCCCACCATGTCGAAGAACACCCCTTGGTTCGATGCTCATTCCGAGGCTCCGATGCTGGCGGAATACGCCCGCAAGCTCGACTCCTTCGTCGAGGTTGTGGCCGACGGTCGCGTGGACGTCGCCGAACTCGAGGCCCAGGAGGCCCGCGTGGTGGCGCTGATGAAGGAAGTGGAGCCGCTGCTTTCCCCCGAGGCCCACGAGAAAGTGACGCGACTTCTCTGCGAGGTCACCGCCTACGATCTCATGAACACGCTCCACATGGCCCACGCCTCGCGTCCGAAAACGAAGTTCCGCGGCTGATCGGCTCCCAGGTCCCTTTTTTCCCTTCTTTCTCAGGCGAGGTGTCCGATGGCAGGTGGTCAACCCAAGGCTCCGTTCTGGCTGGCGGTATGGGCGGTGATCTTCGGCCTTGTGGCCCTCGCCGCGTGGCGTGCCGGGATGTTCGGAAACGTGCTGCGTCCCGTGGCCGGAGGCGCGCAGGTCGCCGCGGGCGGTGCCGGACCGGGGGGGAACGGGGCAGGGGGGAACGGTGGCGATGGCGGCGGGGCGACCGGCGGTGGCACGCCCCCGGCCGGAGAGGGCCCGATCTCCGAGGCCGCCGACGATTCCGTGCCGACGACCGTCAAGGAATACGCCTTCAAGCCAGCCGAGAAGCTGCCGCCGGTGAAGGGGACGAGCGCCTACAAGCCACTCGAGAACGACACCGTCCGCTTCGCCCTCAACGTCTGGGCCGGCTGGGCCCCGATCATCCACGCCAACGAGGGCTTCAAGGCGGGGAAGGTGTGGCAGGCACCGGGCGGGAAGCCGTTCAAGATCGAACTGGTCCTCATCGACAATCCGGTCACGATGCGCGACGCCTATGCCGCCGGCGAGGTGCATATCGGCTGGGCAACGCTCGACATGATCCCGCTGTTCCTCGAGGGGCTCACCGACCGCACCGGTGCCCCCAAGGATTCTCGGGTCATGCCCCGCGTCTTCCAACAGGTCGACTTCTCCAACGGCGGTGACGGGATCGTCGTCCGCGAGGGGATCCGCACCGTTCGCGATCTCGCCGGCAAGAAGCTCGTCCTCGCGCAAAACTCCCCGAGCCAGTTCTTCGCCCTCAACATGCTCGTCGCCGGCGGCCTCCAGCCGGGGGACGTCGACATGGTTTACACCGACGACGCCTTCCAGGCGGCGGCGGCCTTCAACTCTCAGAAGGAGATCGCCGGGGCGGTGTCGTGGGCACCCGACATCTACAACCTCGCCAAGGCGAAGGGGAACCGGATGCTGATCACGACGCAGACGGCCAACCGGCTGATCGCGGACGTGTGGTTTGCCCGGGCCGACTTTGCCCAAGACCACCCCGACAAGATCGAGGCGATCGTCCGCGGCATCTTCGATTCGATGGACGTGCTGAAGACGGAAGAGGGGAAGGCGAAGGCCGCCGAGCTGATGGCCGCCGGCTACAACATCCCCGCCACCGACACCCTCGGGATGCTCGGCGACGCCCACTCCACGAACTGGGCCGAGAACTACCAGTTCTTCATCAACCGCAACAATCCGGCCAACTTCGAGCGGATCTGGAAGCAGGCCTATCACCTCTACCGCCGTGTCGGGGCGATCACCAACCCGCCCGTCTCGTTCGATCAGGTGATGGATTTCTCGGTCATCCAGAAGCTCGCGGCCGAGCCGAAGTATGCCGAGACGCGCGATGAGTACACGAAGCCCCTGCCGCCGAAGCGGCTGGCCGACATCCGCGCTGAGAACGACGAGATCCTCACCAACACCGTCGTCATCCACTTCTTCCCCAACAGCTGGGATCTGAAGAAGCGAATCGTCCGCAAGGTCGACGGCAAGGACATCGACGAGCCCTACGACGCGAGCGTCGATCTCGTCCTCGACGAGGTGGCGACGCTCGCCAAGCAGTTCGGCGCCGCTCGGATCGTCATCGAGGGGCACACCGACGCCTCGATGAAGGGGCGGATCCCGGCCGAGGTGGTCAAGGAGCTTTCCTACCGGCGGGCCAACGCGGTGAAGGAGGCGCTCGTGGAGAAGTACCAGTTCGATGACGGCCGCTTCGCCGTCGACGGCGTCGGCTGGGATCGTCCGGTCGATCCCGACCAGCCCGACAACCACTCGCTCAACCGTCGCGTCGAGATCAAGGTCTACTCCGCCGAGAAGGAGTGACTCCCGACATGATCGAGCAGACGGAGTCGGCGCCCGGAGCGGAGACAGCCTCGCCCCCAGGCAACGGCCAAGCCGCCGAAGGGCACCGGATCGCGCCGCTCCGAGGGGAGCTTTCCACGGCCGCGGCGCTGTTCTGGGGCTTCACCTGCATCGCCGCGGTGGTGGCGGTGTGGTTCGTGATCACGGCCGGTCCGCCGGGCGAGCCCGAGAAGCGGTTTGTCAGTCCGACGACGCTGCCGAGCCCGAGCGAGACGCTTCAGGCCGTGCCACGCGTGTTCGGCGAGCGGAAGCTCGTCACCAACACCCTGGTCACGCTCGAGCGGGTCTGCCTCGGCTTCGGGCTCTCCTGCCTGGTCGGGGTGCCGCTGGGGATCCTTGCCGCCTGCTTCCCGGCGCTGCGGGCGTTCCTCGCGCCGCTGATGGTCTTCGGACGCAATATCCCGGTCGCGGCGCTCATCCCGCTGACGTTCTTCTTCTTCGGGATCGGCGAGTTCCAAAAAGTGATGTTTCTCTTCATCGCGAGCGTCGCCTTCGTCCTCTCCGACACGACCGCCGCGGTCCTCGACGTGCCGCAGCGGTATGTCGACACGGCGCTGACGCTCGGCGCCTCGCGCTGGCAGATCATCACGAAGGTCCTCGCTCCCCTCGCCGCCCCCTCGATCTTCAACTCGCTGCGGCTCCTCTTCGGGCTCGCCTTCGGCTACGTGATGCTCGCGGAGTTGGTGAAGTTCGGGAGCGCCTCCGGTGGCTTGGGCGACCTCATCAACATGTCGCAGCGGCGTGGCGAACGCGAGCCGATCCTTCTCGTCCTCGTGATCATCCCGATGGTGGCCTGGGCCATCGACCGCGCGCTGTGGTGGCTGCAATCCGATCTCTTTCCCTACCGCTACGGCGGCCGGGGGCTGATCCCCCGCTTCTGCGGCTGGCTGCTCCACGGTCGGAGGACGGAGTTTCGCCCATGAACGGCGAGGCAGCCCGCGACCATCGCTCCGACTCGCCCGGCATCTCGCGGCCGGCTCCGGTCGATCCGTCGAGTGACGGCCGCCCCGCCGCCGTCGAGTTCCGCGGCGTGACGAAGCGCTACAACGAGGGGACGCCGCGCGAGGCGGTCGCGATTCAAGATGTCTCCTTCACGATCCCCGACCTGCCCGACAAGGGGGAGATCTCGACCTTCCTCGGCCCGTCGGGCTGCGGGAAGAGCACCGTCCTGCGGATGGTGGCGGGGCTCGAGCCGCAGTTTCCTCCGACCCGCGGCAGCGTCCATGTCCTCGGCCGGGAGGTGGTGGGCCCGGGCGCCGACCGGGGCATGGTGTTTCAGGATTACACGAGCTTCGACAACCGCACCGTCCTCGGGAATGTCACTTTTGGCCTCGAGTGCCGGGGCGTGCCGAAGCGTCGGCGCGAGGCGGAAGGGCGCGAATGGATCGCTCGCGTGGGGCTCGACCCGAGCCGCGATGCGGCCAAGTATCCCCACGAGCTCTCCGGCGGGATGCGGCAGCGGGTGGCGATCGCCCGGACGCTCGTCCTTCGGCCGCGGATCATTCTCATGGACGAGCCGTTTGGCGCCCTCGATCCGGCCACCCGCCTCGACATGCAGGATCTCCTCGTCCGGCTGTGGCGGGAGGTGGAGGCGACGGTGATGTTCATCACGCATTCGGTCGAGGAGGCGGTCTACCTCGGCGACCGGGTTTTCGTGATGGCCACGACTCCGGGTAGGATCGCGGCCGAGATCCGCATGCCGGCCGCCGATGCACCGGCCCGCGAAACGCAGGTCGAGCCCTGGTTCCACGAGCAGGTGAACCGGCTCCAGGCCCAGCTCGAGGGGATCGAGGCCGCGGCGTCGCGGCCCGGGAAATAGCCGGGAAGCTCTGACGAAGGGATACTTTTCGACGTGGGGCGCATCGGAGCCTATCTGCGGACGGCCTTCACGAGCCGGTGGAACCTGTTGTTTGCGGGAGCCGGCGTCGCGGCGGCATTCATCTCGGGCTTCCCGGGGGTGATCCTCCCGCTCGTCGCGGCCGGCGAGCTCTACTATCTCGCGAGCATGGTCACCAACGACCGCTTCCGCGACGCCGTCGACGCCCAGGCTGCGAAAGCCCGCCGCGAGGCGACGGCGATCGGCACCCGGGAAGCCTACGATCGCCTCCTCCGCTCTCTCTCGCCGCAGCTCCGGCAGCGATTCGAGCGGCTGCGGGAACGCTGCCTCCATCTGGTCGACATGGCGGGCCGGCACCGCGACACCGACTCCGGCTCGCTCGAGGCCCTCGAACGTCTCCTCTGGGGCTACCTGCGGATGCTCCACGGAGCCCAGTCGCTCTCCGAGTTCGTGGAGCACACCGACGGCGCCGGCATCCGTCGACGGATCGCCGAACTCGACCGCCGCCTCGAGAAGCTCCCCAAGGGAGACGATCCGGAAACGGTCCGGCTCCGAGCCGTGCTCGAGGACGATCTGCGGACGACCCGCGAGCGGGCCGAGAACATCGACGATGCCCAGAAGAAGCTCGATGTCATCGTGGCCGAGGTGGAGCGCCTCGAATCGAAGATCGAGGCGATGGCCGAGGGCTCGGTGGCAAAGCGCGACGTGAGCGACATCGCCAGGCGCGTCGACGAGGTGGCGGAGGGGATGAAGCGCACCGACGAGACGATGCGACAGCTTCAGCTCCCGGCGGAGCTCGACGACCTCGAGGACCCGCCGCAGATGCTCCGCGACGAGGCGTGACGCGCGGCCCAAAGTGGAGCTTCGTGCTCGCGTGTGACTCGTCGTGCTCGCGCGCGGCGCTTCGGGGTCGCCCATACCCCGTCGCCGGACGCTCGCTCCGGCCGGTATTTGTCGGTGCGAGTGACGTTCGGTTCTTGGCTCAACACGACTCGCTTCGGGGTCGCCCGTGCCCCGTCGCCGGACGCTCACTTCGG
>CAJBCV010000056.1 GCA_903951635.1 uncultured Planctomycetaceae bacterium | reverse complement strand
TGCGACTGGAGGATGATCCGCCCCTTCCCGGAGAAGCGCATCACGAATCCCTCGCCAGAGAGCCAGGTGTTGATCCAGCCGCCGCCGACTCGGTCGATCTTGTAGGCGAGCCCTTCGGTGAAGGCGACGAGGTGGCCGGTGTCGACGATCAGTTCGCCGTCGATCTCCATGGTCGTGAGCATGCCGAGCGCCGAGACGAGGAGCGCACCAGAGCCACTGACGCGCAAGAGCGAAAGCGACTCGCCCCCGAGCAGACCCCGCAGCCCCTGGAAGCGGGTGTCGAGCGTGAGCGTGCTTGCGGCGCCGAGGAAGCTTCCCCCCGCGCACAGCCAGGCTTCGGCCGGGGAGACGTTCACCTCACGCAGCTCTCCCATGTGCGTCGGCGCGAGCCCCACTTCACCCGGTCTGCCGTCGGTGACCTCGTAGGTGGAAAGGAAAAACGTGTCGCCGGTGAGGAGCCGGCCGAGCCCACCGAGGATCCCTCCCTTGCCGCGGCTGCCGGTCGTGACGTCGATGTCGATATTCGAGGACGCGCGGATCATCGCCCCGGCATCGGAGACAAACGTCTCACCCGGCTCCAGAGAGACAAGCGCTCTCGCGAACAGACCTCCTTTTGAGAGCGCGATGTGCATGGGGTCTTCTCGCTAACCTTGGCAGAAGGGGGCGAGCCAGCGGACGAAGCCCCCCAGCTGTCGTGTCTGAAGGAAGATTCGCCCGGAGCCGGTGAACGCCATCACGAGCCCTTCGCCGGAGAAGAGTGTTTTCTTGACACTCCCCATGCCGCGGATCCGGTAGTCGAGGGTCGGCTCCCAGGCGACGAGGTGGCCGGTGTCGACCGTGAGCGCGCCCTTCACGTCGCGCTCGATGACCGCGCCGTAGGTATTGAAGAACACGGGGCCTGAGCCAGTGGCCCGGAGGATGAACGGGCCGGTGCCTGAAAACCACGACCGGCCACCGCCATAGTCGGTCGTGAGCGTGACGCCGGGGCCGGAGGCGAGAAACGAGCCGGCCGCAAGCAGCAGCGAGTCCCCTGCACCACGCAGCTCCTTGCAGAGCACCGTGCCGGGGAAGGCGGGGGCGATCGCGATCGCCCCGGCGGTGGCGGTCGAATACTCGCTCAAGAAAAGCGACTCGCCGCCGAGGAGCTTCCGTTTGACGGCTGTGAGCAGGCCGCCGATGAGCCGCGGCTTCACGGTCATCCCGGCGGTCATGAAGCTCATCGAGCCGGCTTCGACGATCACCGACTCGCCGGCGGCGAGCGTGAAGCTGACATTCCCCCGGTCGGGATTGCCGATGATCGTGTGTTCCATACCCCACTGCCTCCAGAGGTGAGCCTACTCCCGGCCCGCTCCGAGCGGCTATGGCTTTTGCCTGGGGGCATCGCCCGGCGGCCAAGCTCGGCATGCGGGACTGCCGTGCCGCGAATAGAATGTGGAGCTTGAGCCGCCGACGGGGTCGCGGCAAATAGTCGCCCGGGGGTTCACCGGGCCATTCCGAGGAGCGCTCCGATGCTGCGTGTCGAGACCGATCGATCCTGGGGCGGATGTCGCGGAGGCTCGCGCCGCGATTTTCTCCGCGTCGGCATGGCGGGGATGGGATCGGTCGGGCTGCCGGCGATCCTCGGAGCCAACGCGGCGGCGGCCGCCGCCGGCCGATCGACGAAGGACACGGCAGTGATCCTCCTCTGGCTCGATGGGGGCCCGAGCCACATGGATCTCTACGATCTCAAGCCCGACGCACCGGCCGAATACCGTGGCATCTGGCGGCCGATCCGGACGAACGTCCCCGGCATGGAGATCGGTGAGCTTCTCCCCAAGCAGGCCGCCGTGGCCGACAAGTTCTCGATCCTCCGCTCGCTCCACCACGACAACGGCGACCACTTCACTGCCGCGCACTATGTCCTCACCGGTCGCGGCGGACCCAACGGCTCGAACACCGCCGGAAAGAATCCCGGCGTCGGCGCCATCGCCGGCTCCTTGTGTGGCCCGCGGAAGCCGGGCATCCCTCCATACATCGCCGTCCCCCACGCTTCGAGCGTTGGCCTCCGCCCCGGGTATTTCGGCGGGAGCTATCTGGGCGCGCGAACCAATCCCTTCGAGGTCGA
>CAJBCV010000055.1 GCA_903951635.1 uncultured Planctomycetaceae bacterium | reverse complement strand
CCTCCAGGGATCAGAGAACCAGGGAGAGATTTTCGACGAGAACCTGGGAGGTCGTGCGGTCACCCACCCCCTCGCTTCCACCCCTGAAAATATCACACCATCGGAAGCGCCGGGGGAGCGCTGGCAGAGCCCAGAGCCGTCCCGCCGATCCGCCGGCGATCCGGGGCAAGATCGCCGAAATGCCTTGTTTTCAAGCCTCAAACCGAATCGGGGCGAAAGGATTCGAACCTTCGACCTCCTGGTCCCAAACCAGGCGCTCTAACCAGGCTGAGCTACGCCCCGTCGCACGGGCCCTTCGGGCCGGCGAGGGAAGTCTACCCGAAATCACCCGGAAAACAGTCTGCGGTCGGTTTCCTGGCTCTTGCCGCCCCGTCACGCCACGTTTCGTACCGCAAGCGGATCCTGCGCATCGACGGAGTGGAGATGGAGGAGGAGGGCATCGAGGTGGAACTTCGCCGCCCAATTGGGATAGGTGTAGGCCATGTAGGCCCCCCAGATCGGCCACGACCCGCCGACCCCTCCCGATAAGCCGTCCCCGGCCCGCCACGGCAGCACCTGTGTCGCGCTGACGCTCTCGAGCAATCCCAGCGCGATCTCGTCATAGGGCAGCGCGCGACGGCCGTTTCGCCACAGCCGGATCAGGGCACCGGCGAGTTGCGCGTCGCCGGTGAGGCAGCGCCAGGAGACGACCGGCCGCCACTGCGTCGCATAGCGGCCGAACGTCCGCCCCGTGTCGAGGAGATGTCGCGCGAGTCCAGCCGCGGCCCGATCGGCCCCCGCGATCGCCGTCTCGTCTGCAAACAGCGTCCCCAGGCCGAGCAGCCCCTCGATGACATAGACGATGTTGTGGAGGAGCGGTTCTTCGCCATGGTGGAAGGCATTCGAGGCAAACCATCCCGACTCATCCTGCATCGACAGCGTCCAGACGCCGTTGCGGCGGCCGGCGTCGATAAAATCCTCCCGGCCGAACAGCACCCCCGATTCCGCCAGCGCCCAGGCCGAGCGAACGTTGATGCACAGGGGCGAGACTTCGGTGAGGTTCGAGAGATTCTTCCGCCACGCTCCATCGGCGTCGAGGTTGCCCACGAGCCACGCACCGGCGCGGAGCGCTGCGTCGCGGTAGCGGGGATCGCGCGTGGCACGCCAGGCGGCGTTCCAGCCGAAGAGCACTTGGCCGGTGTCAAAGACCGCCGGCGCCACCGGCGTGCCGAGCGGCCCGCTGCGAACGGCGCCGTCTTGCAGTTGGACCTCGATCTCCCAGTCGGCCATGCGGAGGGCCCGCGCGCGGAGGGAGGCGTCTCCAGTGACATCGGCGCAGGCGAGAAAGCTGGGGATGATGTAGCCGGTCGTCTCCGGGTAGCTCGTGCGCCAGCCGGCCGTGAGGCTGTAGCCGTACGATACCCCGCCATCGGGCGTGGCATCCTGGGCGGCACAGAGCCAAGCGAGCGTGGCATCCAGCGCCGTCTGAAGCGGCACGCGCAGTCGGCCACCTCGCCAGGAGCGGCCGATCGACCGCAGGCATCCGAGCTTGTCGTGGGCACGGAGCAAAGTCTGCAACTTGTTGAGCATGGCAGCCACGGCGACGTGGATCCAGGGGGCTGGAAGCGGTCAGCCTACCGACCCCGGCCCTTGAATGCAGCCCTCCCGACGGGCGTCGCCCACCGAGCGGGCTCAGCCGGTGATCTGGCGGAGGAGACGCTGGAATTCGTCGAGATCGCCAAACGGAATCACGATCCGCCCCGCTCCCTTGCCGTTGGCATGGACAACAACCTTCGTGCCAAGCGCCCGGCGCAACTGCGCCTCGACGGCCTGCACCTGCGCCGTCCGCTTCGTCGCCGGCCGCCCCGGCTTCCGCTTCACCCCGCTCGGGGGCGCCGCGGGGGCGTCATCCTCGCCGTCCACGTCCGCCACGGCCGTCGCCACACCGTCGTCGTCGGCCAAGCTCGGATCGTCCTCGTCGGCCCGGAGGATCTCCTGCACCTCCCCTTCGATCGCCCGCACCGAGAGGCCCTCGGCGACGATCCGCTGGGCGAGTTTCACCTGCTCGTGCTCGTCGCCGAGCGGGAGGAGGGCCCGGGCGTGCCCCATCGAGATCTCGCCCGCCCGGAGGCGCTGTTGCACCCCCTCGGGAAGCTCGAGGAGACGGATGAGGTTGGTGACACTCGAACGATCGATCGAGAGCCGCTTGGCAAGCTCGTCCTGCGTGCAGCCCCAGGCGGCGAGGTAGGTCTTGAAGCTGGCCGCCTTCTCGAGGGCGTCGAGGTCGCGGCGCTGGAGATTCTCGACGATCGCGATCTCCGACATCTGCCGGTCGTCGACATCAAGGACGCGGACCGGGAGCTTCGCCCACCCCAGCCGTCGGGCCGCCGCGAGGCGGCGCTGGCCGGCGATGAGTTGGTAGCGGTCGCCCCGGGCCCGGACGACGATCGGCTGGACGAGGCCGTGCTCGCCGAGGCTGGCGGTGAGCTCGGCCAGGGCTCCGTCGTCGACGACCGACCGGGGCTGCCAGGGATTCGGGTCAACCAGCGCCGGATCGACCTCGCTCACCGGCAGCGTCGCGGCCGCCTGCTCGACCTCTTCCGGCGCGTGGAGGATGAGGCGGGCGGCGCCGGTGCCGAGGCCACCGACGCCCTTCCCGGGAAGATCCGGGGCCCGCCCCGGCAGGGGAGCGGGCTGCGAGGCGAGGGCGCCGGTACCGAGTGATTGTGGGGCGGAGGGGGTCGATTGGGGGTCAAGCCCCGCACGGCCGAGCAGCGCTTCCAGTCCCCGGCCCAGACGTCGTTCCTTACTCAAAGTCCCGAACCTCCATGCACAATTCGGTGTAGGCCCGCGCTCCCCTCGAGCGCGGCGCGTAATCGAGGACGCTGCGGGCGTGGCTGGGAGCCTCCGACACCGCGACGTCACGGGGGATGACCGTTTCGAAGACGATCTCCCCGAAGAAGTCCCGAACCTCGTTCTCCACCTCGCGGGTCAATTCCAGATCGTCGTCGTGCATCGTGAGAACGATCCCGCCGAACCGCAACCGGCCCGGGCGCTCGTCCATCACGTCACGGATCACCTCGATCATTTGCGTCAGCCCCTCGAGGGCGAAGTACTCGCACTGGATCGGCATCAGCACCTCCGTGCTCCCGGCGAGAGCCGTCCGGGTGAGGTCGCCGATCGAGGGCGGGCAATCGATGAGACAGTAGTCCCAGGCATTGAGCCCGCCGGCAAGATGGGTCTCGAGAACAAGACTGCCGGCCCGGGCGAGCGTGGCCAGCCGTTCGACGTCTCGGACGCTTCGGCTCCCCGGAAGGAGGGAGAGGCCAGCCACGCCGGTCTCGATCACCGAACCGCAAAGCGGGGCCTCCGAGACGAGGGGGTGGGTCGCCGCCGGGGTGGCTCCGAGCCCGGACGTAGCATTGCACTGCGGGTCGAGATCGACCAAGAGCGTCCGCTGGCCCCCCTTGGCGAGGCCGACGGCGAGGTTGGTCGCGGTGGTGGTTTTCCCCACGCCCCCCTTCTGGTTGGCCACGCACAGAATCCTTCCCACACGCAGATCCCTTCCAGGTGTTTCCCAGGGCATTCTGGGAACATCCGGAATATCGGCTTCCGTCGGCACGATCGTCATGCCAGGAACCGGAGCCCGTCCCAACCGTTCTGTCGTGCAAGGTTGCCGCAGACGTCAGGCGAGCCACCGACCGACCGCGGGGGTGAGTTCCACGTGAAACCGCGCGACCGCGCAGGGCTTCCCAAGGGGCCCTTTCGCCGTAGACCACCCAGGCTTCCGGGGCGGCACGGTTTCACGTGGAACGACGCTCGGCTCCAGGCTCAGCTGAGGAGCCAGGCGACGTCATGCAGCCGTCATTCGAGCGGGTTGAAGACCAGCCCGCTGGCGAGCTTCGGATAGAAGTAGGTGCTCTTGGCTGGCATCCGCTCCCCGGTCTCGCTGACGCTCTTGATGTCGCCGACGCTCGCCGGCATGACGAGCGCCGCCAGGGGATACTTCCCTGTCTCGAGCCCCTCCACCACCTCGCGGACGAGATGCACGTAGCCGGGGGTGGGGATCTGCTTCGCGGCGAGGAGCTCGCCGATCACGAGACGGTGAAGAATCGACACCCCGAGCCCCCGCCAGGACGGGCCATGCTCGGCCGCGATCTTCTCCATCCGGGCGGCGCCTGCCGGGGTGATCCGGGCGAGGGTCCAGGTGTTGTCGCCTGCGGTGTAGAGCCCGAGCGTCCCTTGGGCATCCTCGGTTTCGATCTGCTCCCACACCTCCGCGGCGGCCGCCGGCCCGACGCCGGCCTTCTCGGTCGTGAAGCAGTCGCCGAGCTTCGCTGCCAGCTCGGCGGCCGTGGCCACCGAGGGCTCGACGAACAGCCGGTGGGTGGGGAGGACGACGAGCCCCGGGTCGCTCATCCCCACGAGCATCATGAGGACGAAGTTGGCGGGGTGGTCGGAGGGGAGCGTGCCACCGTTGGCGGCGGCGACTTCGTCCCGGTAGTTGCAGGCGGTCTCGTACCGGTGGTGGCCGTCGGCGATGAACACCGGCTTCGGCCCCATCAGCCCGGCCACCTTGGCGGCCACTGCTTCGTCCGTCAGCGGCCACATCCAGCTCTTCACCCCGAGGTGGTCGGTGGCCTCCAGCGGCGGCTGTCCGGCCACGGCCGCATCGAGGAGGGTCTGGACTTCCCCGTGGGTGTCGGGATAGAGGCCGAACACCTGGCTGAGGTTGGCCCGGCAGGCCCGCGTGAGGAGGAGCCGATCCTGCTTCGGGCCCGACATCGTCTCTTCGTGGGGGTGGATGTTGCCGGTGCCGAAACGCTCGAGCCTGACCCGGGCCATCACCCCCCGGCGGACGAACGTCCTTCCCTCGACTTCGAACTCCTGGTGGTAGACGTAGAGCGCCGCGGCCGGCTCCTGCATCACCACCCCCTGGTCGCGCCAGCTGCGGAGGAACTTCGCCGCCCGGGTGTACTTGTTCGTCCGTTCGTCATCGCCGGGCTCCTCCCGGTTGAGCTCGATCCGGATCACGTTGGCGGGGTGCCGCTGGTAGAGCGCCTCCTGGAGCGCCGCGTCGATGACGTCGTACGGAGGGGCGATCACCTGCGACAGGGCGCCGACGTGCTTGGGGTCGTAGCGGAGGCCGCGGAGCGGGGCGACGTGGGGCATGGCGGAGGGAGCTTCCTCGGGGTGCGGGGGAGAGGGGAACGGTGTCCCGGGATCGTAGCAAATCCCTCCCGCCAAAGCGGCGGCCGGGAGTCGCCGCGCGGCCGAGGGCTGGCCCCCGGTTCCACGTGGAACGGGAGCGGGCCACCGGGAACACGTGGAACGGGAGCGGGCCACCGGGAAAAAGGGACGGGGGCGTCGCCTGAGCGACACCCCCGTCTGGAGTGCAACAAACGGCTACCGCCGGGGTGCCCCGGCGACGCGCTCAATACCGGTAGTACTCGGGCTTGAACGGACCGTCGACCGGGATGTGGAGATACTCGGCCTGCTTCGGAGTGAGCTTCGTGAGCTTGACCCCCAGTTTGTCGAGGTGGAGGCGGGCCACTTCCTCGTCAAGCTTCTTGGGGAGAAGGTGAACGCCGACGTCGTAGTTGTCGGTCTCGGTCCACAGGGCCAACTGGGCGAGCACCTGGTTGGTGAAGCTCGTGCTCATCACGAACGACGGGTGGCCAGTGGCACAGCCCAGGTTCACGAGCCGGCCCTCGGCCAGCACGATCACCGAGTTGCCGGAGGGGAGGGTATAGCGGTCGACCTGGGGCTTGATCTCGACCTTCTTGACCCCCTTCGTGTTCTGTAGCCACGAGACGTCGATCTCGAGATCGAAGTGCCCGATGTTGCAGATGATCGCGTCGTTGGGCATCCGCGAGATGTGCTCGCCGAGGATCACGTCGCGGCAGCCGGTGGCCGTCACGAAGATCTGGCCACGCGGGGCGGCCTCCTCCATCGTCGTCACCTCGTAGCCCTCCATCACCGCCTGGAGGGCGTTGATCGGGTCGACCTCGGTGACGATGACGCGGGCCCCGAGGGCCTTCATCGAGTGGGCCGAGCCCTTGCCGACGTCGCCGTAGCCGCACACCACGACCACCTTGCCGGCGACCATCACGTCGGTGGCCCGCTTGATGCCGTCGGCGAGGCTCTCGCGGCAGCCGTAGAGGTTGTCAAACTTCGACTTCGTGCAGGAGTCGTTGACGTTGATGGCGGGGAGCTTGAGCTCACCGTTTTCATGCATCTGATAGAGGCGATGAACGCCCGTGGTGGTCTCTTCGGAGAGGCCACGGATGCCGCCGAGCAGCTCCGGATACTTACTGTGGACCATCGACGTCAGGTCGCCGCCGTCGTCGAGGATCATGTTGAGCGGCTGGCCGTCCGGGAAGAACAGCGTCTGCTCGATGCACCAATCGAACTCCTCGTTCGTCATCCCCTTCCAGGCGTAGACCGGGAAGCCCGCCTTGGCGATGGCCGCGGCGGCATGGTCCTGCGTCGAGAAGATGTTGCAGCTGCTCCAAGTCACTTCCGCACCGAGGATCTTCAGGGTCTCGATGAGGACGGCCGTCTGGATCGTCATGTGGAGGCAGCCGGCAATCCGGGCACCGGCCAACGGCTTGCTGCGGCCATACTTCTCCCGCAGCGCCATCAACCCCGGCATCTCGTTCTCGGCCAGCATGATCTCCTTGCGGCCCCAGTCGGCAAGCGCGAGGTCGGCAACCTTATAAGGGAGGCGGGTTTCAACGTGGGCCAAGGGAGATCTCCTTCATGGAGGGGCGGGAACAAGTCGGACGGAAAGAGGTAAATCGCCGCGCTTCGTCCCGTTCCAGGAGACACGTGGCTGAGGCGGGCGGAGGATGAGCCTGGCCGGCTGAAACGGCCGACGGAAGGTCCTGCATCTTAGCCGTCAGGCTGGAATGGAAAAGGGTGTTTTTCCCCCCCCAGCCCACCCGAGGCGGTCAGCGCTCCGCTCGGGCGGCCAGAGCCCCAAGGGCCCGGATCACGAAGGCCTCCACGCGCGTGGGGTCCTTTCTTCCCGGTGCTGACTCGACGCCGCTGGCAGTGTCGACGGCGGTCGCCCCGGTGGCCGCGATCGCCGCGGCGACATTGTCGGCCGTGAGACCCCCTGCCAGGGCCACCGGCAGACCGGGATCTCCGGCCGCCACGAAGCGCCCCCAGTCGACCACGTGGCCGGTTCCCCCGAGGCTGGCTGCCGCCGCTCCGGCGGGGGCACCGGCATCGACAAGGAGCATCGCCGGCGCCCGGCCTGCGGCGAGTGCGGCTGCCACCCAGCCCCGCGCCGAGTCGAGCGCGGCGGTCGCCGGGCCATCACTCCGCAACCGGCAGGCACGGATCACCGGGATCGGGGCGACGTCACGGCAGACTTCGGGCGGATCCCAGCAGGGGTTGGCAGTCCCTTGTGGAGGCGGGGCCAAGTGGCCGTGGAACTGGATGGCGTCGAGGCCGACGGCGCTTGCGATCGCCAACGCCGCGGCGGGCTCCATGCCGGCGAAGACTCCGATGCGAACGACCCCGGCGGGGATGGCGGACGCCACGAGCCGCGCCGCCTCCACCGTCAGGCAGCGCGGCGAGCCAGGGACGAAGTTGAGCCCCACCGCGTCGGCGCCCGCCGCCGCCACCATCCGGGCATCCTCAGCCGTCGTCACGCCGCAAATCTTCACACGAAACATGGTGGCAACCGAAACGTGGTGGCGGTCTTCGATTCCGGAACTTCGATTCCGGAATCGGCGTCGGCAGACATCGTGATGGCGATGCCGGGGGATGGTCGCCGGGGCCGGCCTCACGATCGGCCGATCCGGCACGACCTGCACGGCCGCGCCGACAGGAACGACCGGAAGAGTCTACGCCGGGGCGCGATGGTGGAGGAAGCCGCGCCGGCTGGTCGAAACAAGGGGGGAGCCGGGTGTCGAAGGACAACGGCCTGACCGGTGCACACCACCAGGAATTGACCAGCACGATGATCGCCCCGCGTCGCCCGCCATCGAGCCGCCCCTTCCTTGCCGCCCCCCGGACCGACTTCTACCATCCCGCGCGGGCCATTGATGCAGCCCTGCTGGGGATCGAGCGGGCCATCCGCCGGTCTGAGGGGGTCGGGCTGATCGTCGGCCCCCCTGGCACCGGCAAGACACTGCTGTTGGCCAAGCTGGCAGAGCACGTCCGCGACGACTTCGACGTCGCCCTTCTCTCCGGCGCCCGGATCTGCACCCGCCGCGCCCTCTGGCAGTCGGTGCTCGCCGAGATCGGCGAACCGTATCGGGGGATCGACGAGGGGGAATTGCGGATCGGCGTCGTCGAGCGCGTCCGCGGCCTGGCCGCCAGCGGGTCGGGCCTGGTGATCCTCGTCGACGAGGCGCACACGCTCCCCACCCGCCTCCTCGAGGAGCTGCGCCTCCTCACGAATATCCCCACGCCGCTCCCCTCCGTCCACGTCGTCCTCGCCGGCACGCGGGAGATGGACGAGCGCCTCGGCACGTCGCGAATGGAGAGCCTCGCGCAGCGGATCGGGGCCCGGTTCTACCTCGAGCCGCTCGACCACGAGGAGACGATGGCCTATCTACGGACGCAGATGAAGGTGGCCGGTCTGCAGTGGGATGCCGTCTTCGACCGCGGGAGCGACGACGCGGTGTTTGCGGCCACCGACGGTGTACCGCGGCTGGTGAATCAGCTGTGCGATCTGGCGCTCGTGCAGGCAGGCGAAGCGGGGCGGAAGCGCGTCGGGCCTGCCGACATCGCCAGCGCCTGGCGCGACATCCAGCGATTGCCGGCGACGTCGCTGGGGCATGTCGTCGATCGGATGCCCCCGGTGGCCGACCCGCGGCCGACGGTCGATCGGGCAGCGGAGCGCCTGGAAGAGCGTCTGGAAGAGCGTCTGGAAGAGCGTCTGGAAGAGCGTCTGGGCATGGGCGACTCCGGCGCGATCGTCGAGTTTGGATCGTTCGGGGACGATCCGGCCGATGGGTATGACGGAATCACCGGGCTGCGTGACGGCGACACGATCCCCCACGGCTTCGACGACGGGAGCGATGGCTACGGCGACGAGGATGCCGAGGGCGGGATTGGCGTGGAAGACGAGAGCGGGCCGGTGACCGTGCGGGGAAATGCGCCGTCGGGGCGCGAGCCGTCGGCCGTGCCGGCCGGGAATCCGTGGTCCGGCCCCGAAGTGGAATTGGTGTTCGACGGGATCGAGGATCCGTTCGCCGAGTACTTCGCCGACGCCGAGCGGGTTGTCGAACGGTATGTCGTCCGCGGACCGGCCGACTTCAGCGATCGCCGTCATGTCGCCAGCCGCGAGGGGGCATCGCTCTCCCGCCAGCTTCCTCCCTCCGATTCTCCTCCGGTCGTCACCGACGCGCGGCAGCGATCGACCCCAGTCGCCCCCGCGGCGCCGGTGGTGGCCGACGAAGCCGACGATGCCGACATGGTGGTCATCGAGGAGGATCTGTGGATGCCGCCGGTCGAGGCGGACCGGCGTGTCATTCCCGTCCGTCTCGGAGATTATCGGCGGTTGTTCGCCCGGATGCGTCGGGGTGGGGCGGCGGAATGAGCGACCGACTGCCCGGAGGAATCGCGGGGGCGGACGCGCCACCGGAGCCGGGCGGTGATCTGGCCTCCGCGCCGGCCTGGCCACCGGGGCGGGTGCTCGTCGTCACGGCGACCTACAACGAACGCGGGTCGATCGCCGATCTCGTCGACCGTGTCCTCGGAGTCGATCCCGGGCTCCAGATGCTCGTCGTCGATGACGATTCCCCCGATGGCACGGGGGGGCTGGCCCTCGACCTCGCCCGGACGCGGCCGCGCCTCCACGTCCTCGTACGCCGCGGGCGCCGCGGCCTCGGCTCCGCGATCATCGAGGGCTTCCGGTTGGCCAGCGCCCACGGCTTCGCCGTCGCCCTCAACATGGATGCCGACTTCAGCCACGACCCCGACGACATCCCCAGGCTCCTTGCGGCGCTCGAGCCCGTCGGCGGCCGGCCCGCCGCCGTAGCGCTGGGATCGCGGCGGGTGGCCGGAGGGCGGATCGTCGGCTGGCCGCTGTCGCGACGCGTCACAAGCGCGGTCGTGAATTGGTACGCGCGCCGGATCCTCCGCCTGCCGGTGCGCGACTCGTCGACCGGCTTTCGTGCCGTCCATCTGACGTTTTTCGATCGCCTCCCCGGGCCGTTCGACGAGGGATATGCCGTCCTCGAGGACATGCTCATCCAGATACACCGTGCCGGCGGTCGGATCATCGAGGTGCCGATCACGTTCACCGATCGAACCGTCGGCGAGAGCAAGGCGGGCCTCCGCCAACGCCGCGATGCGGCTTTGGCGCTCCTCCGGATGGCGATCCGCACGTGGCGGCCTTGAATCGCCGGCCGTTACACTCACTCCCCTCTTCCCCGGCTCTTTTCCCAGACAGCTTTTTCCGGAGCACGTTCATCATGCCCGCCCGCAGGCCGCGCATCGGCATCCTCACCGGAGGCGGCGATTGCCCCGGTCTCAACGCCGTCATTCGCGCCGTGGTGAAAAGCGCCCATCGCCTCGGCTACGAGAGCCTCGGCTTCCTTCGTGGCTACGAGGGGCTCGTCGATCCCGTCGCCTGGACGCCGCTCGATCCGTCGCTCGTGGCGAACATCCTCACCCAAGGGGGGACGATCCTCGGGTCGTCGAACACCGGCCGGTTCACGGCCCTGGTGGGGGAGAATGATCGCGTGGCGATCGACCCCAAGCTTCTCAAGGCGGCGGCAACGACCCTCGAGCAGTTGGGGATCTGCGGCCTGGTGTGTGTCGGCGGGGATGGATCGCTGTCGATCGCCCAGCAGTGCCACGAGACAGGCATGCCCGTCGTGGGTGTCCCGAAGACGATCGACAACGATCTCGGCGCCACGGCCTTCACCTTCGGTTTCGATTCGGCCGTGGCGACCGCCACCGACGCCCTCGATCGGCTCCACACCACCGCCGCCAGCCATGAGCGCGTGATGGTCCTCGAGGTGATGGGGCGGCATGCCGGATGGATCGCCCTCCATGCCGGCATCGCCGGCGGAGGGGACGTCATCCTCCTCCCCGAGATCGATTGGGACTTCGAGCATGTCTGCCGTGCCGTCCAGGCGCGCGAAGCGGAGGGGAAGCGCTACACGCTCGTGGTCGTCGCCGAGGGCGCCAGGCTTCCAGGGGGCGTGTCGGTCCACGCCGGCGACGGCGGGCAGCGCCGGCAGGTGCGCCTCGGGGGCGTCGGGGAAGTGGTTGCCGGTGAGATCGCCAAGCGGCTCAGCCGCGAGGTCCGCGCCGTCGTTCTCGGGCATCTCCAGCGCGGTGGGCCACCGACGACGTTCGACCGCGTCCTCGCGACGCAGTTCGGCGCCCATGCCGTGCGGCTCGTCCACGAAGGGCGCTTCGGAGAGATGGTCTGCTACCGCCCCCCCGACATCGCCAGCGTGCCGATTGCCGAGGCGGTGAGCCGGCTGTCGCAGGTTGACGTACGAAGCTCGGCCGTGCTCGCGGCCCGGGCCCTGGGGATCTCCTTCGGCGACGATCCCCCTGCGACCGGGGCGTTTGCCGGCTGATCTTCCGTCGTCGGTCTCGTCTTCGGCGGGGATCGGAGGCCGCACGAAGCGGTCTTCGATAGGGTATGATCAGGGGCTTTCGGGGTTTTTCTGACTCGAGTTTCCGCGCATGATTTCCGCGCTATCGGGGGAGCATTGATGAGCGAAGCACAGAGGCCGGCCGGGACCGTCGCGAGCGTCATGACCGAAGAGCGGATGTTTCCGCCGCCGGCGGAGTTTTCCGCCCGGGCGCGGATCGGCTCGCTCGAGGACTACCGCCGCCTCTACGACGCTGCGAAGCGCGATCCCGAGGGCTTCTGGGCGGAACGCGCCGCGGCCCTCCCCTGGACGACCCCCTACACGAAGGTCCTCGATTGGCATCCCCCGGCAGCGAAGTGGTTCGTGGGGGGGCGTCTCAACGCCTCGGCCGCCTGCCTCGACCGGCACATCGCCGCGGGCAAGGGGGAGAAGACGGCGCTCGTGTGGGTCGGTGAGCCGACCGGCGAGCGCCGCGAATACACCTACCGCCAGCTCCACGCCGAGGTTTGCCGGGTGGCGGCAGGGCTGCGGAAGCTCGGCATCAAGCCGGGCGAAGTGGTGTCGATCTACATGCCGATGACGCCGGAGCTCGTGATCGCGATGCTCGCCTGCGCCCGCATCGGCGCCGTTCATTCCGTGATCTTCGGCGGCTTCTCGAGTGAAGCGATCGCCGACCGCAACCAGGACGCCGGCGCCGTGGCCGTGATCACGGCCGACGGCGGCTGGCGGCGCGGAGCCCAACTCCCCCTCAAGAAGAACGTCGACATCGCCGTCGAGAAGAGCCCGACGGTGCGGCACGTCGTCGTGCTGAAGCGCACCGGGCAGCCGGTGGAGATGGCTGCCGGTCGCGACATCTGGTGGCACGACCTCGTCGAGGGGATGCCTACCGACACGGCGGCGGAGCCGATGGATTCCGAGGCCCCGCTGTTCATCCTCTACACGAGTGGTTCGACGGGGAAGCCGAAGGGGATCAAGCACACCACCGCCGGCTACGTCCTCTGGGCGCAGACGACGTCGGAATGGGTCTTCGATCTCCGCGACGACGATCTCTTCTGGTGCACGGCCGACTGCGGCTGGATCACCGGCCACAGCTACGTGACCTACGGCCCCCTCGCCGCCGGCGCCAGCCTCCTCATCTACGAAGGGGCCCCGAATGCCCCGCACGAAGGACGCTTTTGGGAGATCATCGAGGCGGAGAAGCCGACGATCTTCTACACCGCCCCGACGGCGATCCGCTCCTTCATGAAGTGGGGAATGGAGCACATCGAAGGCCGCGACCTCTCGAGCCTCCGCCTCCTCGGCACCGTCGGCGAAGGGATCAATCCCGAGGCTTGGATGTGGTACCACGAGGTGATCGGCGGCAAACGCTGCCCGATCGTCGACACGTGGTGGCAGACGGAGACCGGCGGGATCATGATGAGCCCGCTGCCGGGCTGCACGCCGACGAAACCGGGAAGCTGCACGCTGCCGCTGCCGGGCGTCGTCCCCGAAATTGTCGATGCCGCGGGGGCGCCGGTGACGCCGGGCCATGGTGGCTGGCTGGTGATGACGCAGCCCTGGCCCGGCATGCTCCGCGGCATCTGGGGGGACGACGAGCGCTT
>CAJBCV010000054.1 GCA_903951635.1 uncultured Planctomycetaceae bacterium | reverse complement strand
GGCGGAAAGCTCCCATACTCATTCTTGTATTGCATGATCGCCATGTGGAGCATGTCGATCTCGGTCTTGATGCGGGCGTTGTTCGCCGTCGCCACCGCCCGCATCACCGCCGGCACCGCGATCGCCGCGAGGATCGCGATGATGATGATCACCACGAGCAGCTCCACGAGCGTGAAGCCGCCACGGGCTCTCGCGGCCGACGGGCCGCCGAAGTTTCTACGGACCATGACTCTCTCCCGTTCGACGGGCTCCCTTACGACAGGTCGGTGATCAGCTTGATGAGCGGCATGAACAAGGCAATGACGATGAAGCCGACGGCGCCGCCGAGGAACACGATCAACAGCGGCTCCATGAGGCTCGTGAGGCTCTCGGTGAGCACCGCCACCTCCTCGTCGTAGGTGTCGGCCACCTTGTAGAGCATCGTGTCGAGCTCGCCCGACTCCTCGCCGACGTCGACCATGTTGACGACGAGATCGTCGACGACCGGCGTCTTGTATTTCGTGAGATAGAGGAGGGCGCCGATGCCGGGGCAAAAGAGCGTCCAAAAGAGCATCGCCACGATGTTGAACGGCGGGACGGAAAACTCCTTCAGCGGCTTGGCGATCGCGTTACCATCGCGAATCGAGTCCGACACCTTCTGAAAGAGCTTCTCGAACATCATGTTGCCCGAGGTCTCCTTCGTGATGTTGAGGGCCTCGAGGATCGGCACGCCCGAAGCGAGGAGCGTGCCGAGGGTGCGCGACGACCGCGACATGATGTTCTTCTCGACCAGCTGCCCGAAGATCGGGGCCTTGAGAACGAAAAGATCCCAGCCGAATCGGCCATACGAGATCAGGCAGATTCCCTTGATGATCAGCCGGAAGCCGAACGGGATCGCCGGGATCAGATACCAGTAGTTCACCACCCAGTTGGAGATGTCGATGAGGATCTGCGTCATCGGCGGGAGCGTGCTGCCGAAGTCGTCGAAGATCTTTTTGAACTGCGGCACGATCTTGATCATGATGAAGCAGAGAATGCCGACGGCCACGCTCACGACGACGGCCGGATAGACCATCGCGCCTTTCACCTTCCGCTTCAGCGACTGGGCCCGCTCCATGAACTCCGACAAGCGGCGAAGGATGACTTCGAGCGCACCGCCCGCCTCGCCGGCACGGATCATGTTGCAGTAGAGGCGGTCGAATGCCTTCGGGCTCTTGCTCATCGCCTCGGAGAGCGTCGCTCCGCCCTCGATCTCGTCGCAGACGTCCAAGAGGCTGTTCTTGAGCCGCCCCGGCTTCTGCATCTCGGCGAGCACTTTGAGGCTGCGGAGGATCGGCAGGCCGGCGTCTTGGAGAATCGAGAGCTGACGAGTGAAGAGCGTCAGATCGCGGCTCTTCACGCCGCCGATCGCGAACGTCCGCCCCGGCTTCCGCTTCGAGGCGGCCGCGGCCGCCTGCTGCTGCTTTTGCGCCTTGAGCTTGGTGACCATGTAGCCCATGGCGCGGATCGTCGCCTGGGCTTCGGCCTCCGTCGGCGCCTCCACCTTGTCGCGGATTTCCTTCCCCGTCGCGGCGTCGATCGCTTCAAACTGAAACGTGGGCATGGTCGTGAGCTTCCTGCGAGGAAGGTGTTGGCGTCAGGCGTTTGAGGTCAGGCTGTTTGGAAACCAGCGGGAAAAGCAGCAGGACTCGGTCGGATCGGAGGGAACTCGTCAGGCATCGAGAATCGTCTCGCGGATCACCTCCTCCGCGGTCGTCAGGCCGGCAAACACGCTCTCCATGCCGGCGTCGCGGAGGGTGATCATCCCGAACTTCCGCGCCACGTTCCGCAGCTCCTCGGTGGAGCAGTTGCGGATGATCATGTCGCGCATCTCGTCGTTCATGAGCATCAGCTCGTAGATCCCGAGCCGCCCCTTGTAGCCGGTGCGGTTGCACTTGTCGCAGCCCTTGCCGCGGTAGAGCTTCCGGCCGGCGAGCTGCTCGGAGGTCATCTCGAGATCGGCGAGGAGATCGGCGGTGGGGACGATCTCCTCCTTGCAGACGGTGCAGATCCGGCGGACGAGCCGCTGAGCGAGGATCGCCTCGACCGTCGCCGTGATCAAAAACGGCGGCACCCCCATGTCGCGGAGGCGCGTGATCGTGGAGGGGGCGTCGTTGGTGTGGAGCGTGCTGAACACCATGTGCCCGGTGAGCGAGGCCTGGACGGCGATCTCCGCGGTCTCCGTGTCGCGGATCTCGCCGACGAGGATCCGGTCGGGATCCTGGCGGAGAATCGAGCGGAGGCAGTGGGCGAAGGTGTTGCCGATCTCGGAATCGATCTGCACCTGGACGATGCCGTCGATGTCGTACTCCACCGGATCCTCGGTGGTGATCAGCTTGTCCTCGATGTCGTTGAGCTCGGAGAGGGCCGAGTAGAGCGTCGTCGTCTTGCCGGAGCCGGTCGGCCCCGTCACGAGGATGATGCCGTTGGGCCGCTGCATGACGGTGCGGAAGCTACGGAGCGTCTCCGCCGGCATGCCGACCTTGTTGAGATCGAGCGACACGACGCCGCGGTCGAGCACCCGCATGACGACGCTCTCGCCGAACAGCGTGGGAAGGATGCTGACGCGGAGATCGACCGGATGGCCACCGACGTTGAGCTCGATGCGACCGTCCTGCGGGAGACGGCGCTCGGCGATGTCGAGATTTGCCATCACCTTGATGCGCGTCGTGATCGCGAAGGAGAGATGTTTCGGCGGCGGCACCATTTCCTGGAGCACCCCCTCCGACTTGAGCCGAATGCGGAACTCGCTCTCGAACGGCTCGAAGTGAATGTCGCTGGCGCCGTCGCGGATCGCCAGGAGGAGCACCATGTTGAGAAGCTTGCGCACCGGAGCGCTCTCGGCGAGGGCCTCGACGCTCGTCAGATCAGTGGGGCCCTCGCCGCCGAGGCCGGCCGCCTGCGCCGCCAGCTCCTTGTCGTTTTCCAGGCTCTCGACGATCGATTCGACGCTCTCGTTCTCCGCCGAATAAAACTTGTCGATCGCCTTCTGGATCTCCTGCTCGGTGGCCACGCAATTGTGGATATCGAAGCCGAGGAAGGTGCGGAGCTCGTCCGCGATCTGGATCTTCTGCGGCTCCGCCGTCGCCACCGTGAGCCGGTTGCCGGAAAGCTCGATCGGGATGATCCGGTAAAGTTGGGCCATCGGCTCGCTGACGAGCTTGAGCACCTCCGGCGGGATCGTCCGGTCGTAGAGCGTGACGAACGTCGTGTTCCACTGCTCGGCGAGCGCCTCACCGAGCTGATCCTCGCTGAAAAACCCGAGCGACAGCCCCACCTTCCCGATCAGCTCGCCGCCGCGGGCCTGCTGCTCCTCGAGCATCTGCTGGAGCTGGCCGTCGTCGATGAGGCCGAGGTCGATGAAGATCTGTCCGATGCGCTTGAGGGCCATGGTCGTGGTTCCACCGCTGGTGGTCGGTCTGGGATGCGGGGCGGAGTGGGCTTTCGAGGCTCGGTCGACGTGGGTCAGTCGCCGCACGATGCGGCGGTCGTTGCGTTTTTGCGTGAAGTGTTGTCGCAGCGGAAACCGGCCATGGATGGCCGTTTCCGCGTGAAATTACATGTCCTTGGCGCGGCGGTTGATGTCTTCCTCGTCGTCGAACACGCCGGCCTTCGCCTTGGCGATCCGGGCGGCGAGATCGTCGGGCGACTGGGCCTTCATCAACACCGCCTCTTCGGTCACCTTCCCACTCTCCCACAGATTGAACAGATTGTCGTCGAGGAGGATCATCCCGAGCTTGGCCCCGGTCTGAATCGCCGAATTGATGCGGAACGTCTTGTTTTCGCGGATCAGATTCCCGATCGCGGGCGTGACCACGAGGATCTCGTAGGCCGCCACACGGCCGCCGCCGATCTTCGGCAGAAGGGCCTGCGACACGACGCCGATGATCGCCGTGGACAGCTGCGTGCGGACCTGCTCCTGCTGGTTGGTCGGGAAGGCGTCGATGATGCGGTTGACGGTGCCCTGGGCCCCGGTCGTGTGGAGCGTGCCGAACACGACGTGGCCGGTTTCCGCCGCCGAGATCGCCGCCTCGATCGTCTCGAGATCGCGGAGCTCGCCGACGAGGATCACGTCGGGATCCTGACGGAGGGCGCGCCTCAGCGCCTCGGAGAAGCTCGTCACGTCGGAGCCGACCTCGCGCTGGTTGACCGTCGACTTCTTCGACTGGTGATAGAACTCGATCGGGTCCTCGATCGTGATGATATGGTGGTCGTGTGTCTCGTTGATGTAGTTGATGAGGCTGGCGAGCGTCGTCGACTTCCCCGACCCGGTCGGCCCCGTCACGAGGAACAGGCCTCGCGGCCGGCAGACCATCTTTTTGCAGACGTCCGGCACGCCGAGCTGCTCGGGCGTGAGCATCTTGTTGGGAATCTGCCGGAGCACCATGGCGATCGAGCCACGCTGCTTGAAGACGCTGACGCGGAAGCGGGCCATGTCGCCGAAGGCGAAGCCGAAGTCGCAGCCCCCCTTCTCGGCGAGCTCCGCTTGGCAACGCTCCGGCGTGATCGCCTTCATGAGGCCGTTGGTGTCGTCGCCGGTGAGCACCTTCGTCGCCTGCGGCTTCATGCCGCCGTCGATCCGGAACACCGGCGGCAGGCCGACGGTGATGTGGATGTCGCTCACGCCGTTCTTCACGGCCGCCGTGAGGAGCTTGTCGATCTGGATGTTGCCCACCGCCACCTTGGGGAGGGCGTAGACATTGGCATCGCTCGGCTTGGCCTCCTCCTCGGCGGCGTTGTCGTCGATCGTCTCGAGCTCGAGCGTCTGCGGGGCCGCGGCGGCAGGCTCCGCGTCGGCCGGGCCGGCCGGCTGGAGGACGAGGACCTTCGTCCCCTGGACATCGACGGCGCTCCCCTGATACCGGCCGAGCGCCGACTGATAGACGAACTTCTTCGGATCGGCCCCCGCCGGCATGATCGCCGCGGTGATCCCGGCCACCTGCTCCGGCGTCAGCGCCGGGGATTTGAGGGTGACGAGTTTGTCCTTGATCCGCACCATCGGCTCACGGCCGCCGGAGATGCGCAGCTCCGTAGCGCCGTTGTCGGCCGCCACTTTGAGCAGCTTGTCGACGTGGGCGGCGAGAGGGGAGGGGGCTGCCGTGCTCATGGGGAGGACACCTGGTACGGATGAGAGGACAGGGGACCGAAGCACCGCCGGGAATCCCGGAGCCCTCCCCAGCCGGACAGGTGCCGCCCACCCATCGGCCGACGATTCTGCCGCATGGGAACCCCGGCGCGAAGTTCCTTGCCCGGCCGACCGCGGCGCAGGCCGCAACCGCCCGGAATCCGGTTGGAAGAGAATCCCCCGCTGACGGCCGTCGCTACCCATCTGGGAGCCAATCCGGCTGAGGCCGGCGGGGCCCCTGACATCCCGCCGACCAAGCTAGAGGCATTATGCGCACGATCGGCGAAAAAGTCTCGCCTCCGCCAGTTTTCCTCGGAATCTCTCCCGCCGGCCTTCCGGCGGTGCCCGTGGGGCGGGGCTGGCGGGGCTCAAACGTGGCGCTTCGGGGGCGCCCGTGCTCCGTCGCCGGACGCTCGCTCCGGGCGGCGCTTGTGAACGAGGCCGGGGTCGACCAGCGTCGAGAAGCCCCCGATCGTGACTACCCCTGCTGAAAGCCCCTCCAGAGGGGCATCAACTCGCGTCGTCTCTCGTGCCACCCGCGCGTCGACGACGGAGAAAGGCATAGGCCACGAGCGCAGCGAGGATCGCAAGATTTGCGTAGAGCAGCCAAGAGCGGGACGACTTTGCAGACTCTGCAGTCTGACGGGCCTGCTTTTCGAGTTCCGAGGGCTCGCTCGGCATGTTGGCGATAGCGGCCTCCCATTCCTTCTGATCTCGGCCCGGCGGCGCCGATGCCTTCCAAGTCTTGGCCTCGGGGTCCCAGAACGGAGGGGCGGTGTCTTCGAGTGGCTCGACCTTCACCAAAGGCTTCGGCTTTGCCCGCGATGCGCTGGTGATGATTTCGATGTACTCATCGACTGTCTTCGGCTTCTGGAAGGTCATCCCCTCCGGAGGGAGGAAGAGGTCGTTTGGCAGGTCGATCCCCTGCTTGATGTCGAGATATTCCATCTCGCCGGAGGCAGTGACCATCCGCCGCAGGTGGAAGGTTTCGGCGTTGATCCACGACTTGGTCGCGCCGGAGAAGGGCGTGGTGATCGACAGCGCCTTGGCGATGGCGTCGGCGAACCCCTGCGGAACGGTCGTCTCGATGACGTAGTGCTCGGCGCCGTCGATCGTCTCCGGCTCGAGCAACTTCATGGTGGCGCCCGACGGCACCGATTGTCTGATGGCCGCCGCCTGGGCGAGCATCACTTCCCCGAGGAGCGTTTTGTCGATCGCCAGCCCCGTGTTCGGCCGCCATTCATAGGCGTATTTGGCCGTTGTGATTGCCGTCTGCTCGAGATTCGGGCTCACCGTCTCGACCCGCGAGGCCACGCCGATCTCGCCGCCGAGATCCTTCATCGAAACGATCGAATCGACTCCCCCCATCGACAGCCGATACTGGATCGGTGCCCCCATGGCCGCTTGCGACTTGGCGAAGATCTCGTCGGCCGTCATCTCCGGCGCGGCAACGGCCGTCGCTTGCGAAGGAAGCAGCAGCACCAAGCCGAGGACGAACAGTTGGCAGAGGTTACGCATCGGTTATTCCATCTCCTCGGGCGCCGCCAAAGCCGCGGCGGGGGCAGGGCTCTGAGTTGCTTCGACTGGGGAGGCTTTGAGCACGCTGCCTGCCGTATCGACCGCCGCGATGACCGGGACATGGAGCATCGCCTCGGGCCGGCCCTCAAACTCGAGCGTGAGATAGTCCATCGTCATTCCCGGAGGGGGATTGTCCCGCAAGGTGACGAGAAACGAAAGCCTGGCCGGTTCGGTCTCCGATTCCCCGGCGGCGATCGGCTCCGCGCTGGCAAGCTGGCGGCTCGTCGAGACCCGGCAGCCGTTGGAAAACACGGCGGGATCCGCCGTGTAGACCACGAGGCTGACCGGTTGCGGAGGCACGCTGCCATGGGCGGTGCGAAACTCGATCGTGTCGGGCTCGGTCCAGATTTGCCGAGGAATCGTGGCGGAGAGGGAATACACGATCTGCTTCAGATCGGGATCTTCCGCCGAGGTGTCGATCGTCAATGTTCCCCGGCGGAGTCCTGCACCGCGGTTCGAGAGCGAGTACGAGATAGGAAGCGATTCCCCAGGTCCGATCCGCTCCCCAACCCGGACTGCCGCCTGCTCGCAGCCACAGGAGGTGTGGACTCCGACGATCTCGAAGGCTGAATCGGTGGTGTTGGTGAGCGTGAAGGTGTGCCGTGGCTCGGCATCAACCTCGAGCTCGCCGAGATCGATGCTCCGAGAGTCGGACGGCGGCTGGAGCGCCGGCCGACCGCCGGGAAGTCGCCCCTGGGATGCTGCCACACCGACAGCCATGGCGGCGAACACCGCGACGAGGGAGATTCCCCATCGCGGAATTGCCCGCTTCGATTCGATTGGCGGCAGGGGCATTCACTCGCTCCGCAACGGGGAGGCGCTTCCGGATCGGCATCATCACGTGGGAGGAGAATACCCCCCCCCCCTTGGCAAGTGTTTGGTTTGGGGATTTCCTGATCGCAGCGAACGCCGCGGTCGCGGGGCGGCCGAGCGTCCCGGTGCTTGGCTCAAACGTGCGCTTCGGGGTCGCCCGTGCCCCGTCGCCGGACGCTCGTTGCGGCCATCCATGGCCTCCACTCGCTCGGACCCGCCTGCGCTTCGCCCTCCGGGCTGCGCTTGTCGGCTACGCCGGCTCTCGGAGCACGGGCGACCCCTCGCTGGCGGCGCTGGCGGTGGGTGCGGGGCGGTGGGCCGAAGGAGGCGGCTCTGGGCGTGGGTGCGGGGCGGTGGGTCGAGAGGCGTTGCCGTGCGAGCCGGTCAGTCTTCGACTTTTTTGGCCACGCGGAAGACTTCGTCGAAGCTCGTGATCCCGCGGAGAACCTTCTGGACGCCGTCCTCGAACATCACCCGCATCCCGTTGGCACAGGCGGCGCGGCGGATGTCTTGCGTCGGGGCGCCTTGGAAGGCGAGTTCGCGGATCCGGCCGCTCATCACCATCAATTCGAAGATCCCCAGCCGGCCCTTGTAGCCGCTCTTCGTGCAGTTGGCACAGCCACGCCCCTTCATGAAGGTGGCGCCTTTGAGCATTTCCGCCGTCACGCCGGCCGTTTCGATCTGCGTGTCGAGCGGCTGGAAAGGCTGCTTGCACTTCACGCAATTCACACGCACCAGTCGCTGGGCCACCACCGCGATGATGCTCGAGGCGACGAGGTAGGCCGGCACCCCCATGTCGATCATGCGCGTGATGGCGCTGGGGGCGTCGTTGGTGTGGAGCGTGCTGAACACCAAGTGGCCCGTGAGCGACGCCTGGATCCCCATCTGGGCCGTTTCCGTGTCGCGCATCTCGCCGACGAGGATCACGTTGGGCGCTTGGCGGAGCATGGCGCGGATGACGCGGGCGAAGTCGAGGCCGATATTGTGACGCACCTCCACCTGGTTGATCCCGGCGAGGTAGTACTCGACCGGATCCTCGGCCGTGATGATCTTCGTGTCGGGGCGGTTGAGCTCGTTGAGCGAGGCATAGAGCGTCGTCGTCTTGCCGGAGCCCGTCGGGCCGGTGACGAGGATGATGCCGTTGGGGCGACGGATGAGCGTCTTGAAGTTGCGGAAGTCGCTCTCGGAGAGGCCGAGCTGGCGGATGCCGACGCGGATGTTGTCCTTGTCGAGGATCCGCATGACGACCGACTGACCGTGATTCGTAGGGAGGACGCTGACGCGGAGATCGTAGTCCTTGCCGTCGGCCGTGAGCTTGATGCGGCCGTCCTGCGGGCGGCGGCGCTCGGCGATGTCGAGCTTCGAGAGGATCTTGATGCGCGAGAGGATCGCGCCGAGGAGACGGCGCGGGGGATTGTCGCGCTCGACGAGCCGGCCGTCGATCCGGTAGCGGATGCGGACGCGATCCTCGAACGGCTCGATGTGGATGTCGCTGGCCCGCAGCTGCACCGCCTCGGTGATGACGAGATTCACGAGCTTCACCACCGGCGCGTCGGAGTTGTCTTCCTGCTGCTGGTTGGCCGCCTGCTCGACGGCCGTCTCGGTGAAGTCGATGGCGGTGTCGGTGAATTCCTGGAGCATCGAATCGGCCGATTCGCCGTCGCTGGCCCCGTAGTGGCGGTTGATCGCCTCGATGATCTGCTCGCGGGGCGCCAGCGCAAACTGGACGTCGCGGTTGAGGATGAAGCGGAGCTTGTCCTGGGTGTCGATGTCGGTCGGATCGGAGCCGGCGATGCGGAGCGTGTTGCCATCCTTGGAGACCGGGAAGATCGAGTTTTCGCGGGCCACGCTCTCCGGGAGGAGATCGATGACGTCCTGCTCGACGGTGATCCCCGTCAGATCGACGAACTTCAGCCGGTGGGCCTTCGCCAGGGCCCGCATCACCTTGTCGCCCGGCGCGTAGCCGAGGCGGACGATCTCGTCGTGGAGCTTCTTGCCGGAGCTCTCGGCGATGCGCGTCACCTCGGCAAGCTGCTCGGCGCTGACGAGCCCCTCGGAGACAAGAAGGGCGGAGAACGGATCGTTGCGGGACATGGCGTTGGGATTCGCGGGGAGCGGTGGTTCGGGGGCTGTTGTGCGGGCTTGTTCGGAGCTTGACCGGGGCTGTTTCACAGGCGCCGGGCTCAGGGCGGTGGCCCGGCCGGCGGGGCGGGCGGTCTCACGACTCGAGGAACGTGTCGGTGTGTTCGTAGGCGGGGGCGCAGGTGCACAAGAAAACGAGCTCGTCGGTGCCGGTGTTGCGGATCGTGTGGCGCTTCCCGGGAGGGATGGCGATGGCGTCGCCCGGGCCGACAGGGCGAGTTTCCTCGCCGAGGGTCATCGCCGCGGAGCCGGAGACGATGTAGTAGATCTCCTCGGTGACAGCGTGGTGGTGGGGCGTCGTCGCTTGGCCGGGGGCGAGGCGGGCTTCGGCGAGGCTCTGCTTGCGGATCGACGAATTGCGGTGGGCGAGCAGCTCGCGGATCGTCGAGCCGTCGGCCGTCGTGAACGGCACCGCCTCACGCTGATTGATGACGTCCATCGACATGTCTCCCGCGCTCCAATCCCCGTTTCGACACGATACCAGACGGCCCGCGGCCCGCGAACGGGCGATTGATCCACAGCCCCCTACTCTTCGGCTGCCGCGGACCTGTGGCTGCCGATTTCCCGGAACAGGAGGAGAGCCGGCGGGATCGGCCGCGGCGTCCAGGTTTCCGGCTCCGGAAGATTGGCTGGATCGAACGACATCTCCGCCTCGACGACGATCTGGCTGCCGGGGGGGGCAGCGGCGATCACCACCGATACCAGGGCGAGGAGCTCGGCGGTGTGGGTCGTGAACATCTCCCACGGCGGGGAGACGAAGGCGATCCAGGGGGCCGTCCGCGGGATCGGAGGGAGGCGACGGGCCCAGAGGAGGACGTCCCCTGGGCGGATCGTCACCCGGTCCTCCACCTCGAGCGCTTTGGCGGAGCGGCGGAGGACCTCGGCGGTGGGGAAATGACGCTCCCCGAACCAGGCGGCGGCGGCCCCGCGGCTGATCGCCTCGAATCCGAGGGCCCCGGTGCCGGCGAACAGATCGAGGACGATGGCCCCTTCGACGGTGAAACCGAGGAGGTTGAAGAGGGCCTCGCGGACCCGCTCTTTCATCGGCCGGGTGCGCGGATCGGGGGCAAACTCGAGCCGCCGGCCCCCGAGGGAGCCGCCGATGATCCGCGGCGGGCTTGTCGCCTCGTCTCCGGCCGCTCCAGGGGGGCTGCCGGCGCCACGGGGGCCGGGGGGCGGAGCGTGACGGCGGCGGCCGGGAGTGGGCATGCGGGGAACCAGGGTTTTCCGGAGCGGGGGACCAATTGGTATGGTACCAGGAGATGGTGTCCGGTCCCGCGGGGACCGATGACGCGGATGCCCCTGCGGAGTCTCCCGATGGTGCGGCTCGTGGCGATGTTCGTTTCCAACGGCGGGATGCGCCGGGCTGTGGTCGCGTCGGCCGTGACGCTCGCGGCGCTGGCGACCCCGGCCTTCATCCCGTTGGCCTCCGCCCAGGAGCCGGCCGCGGAAGCCGCCGCCGATCCTGGCGCGGAATCCTCCCAGGCCGCCGCCGATCTCCCCCCGCCGACGCGCGAGGAGGCCGAAGCCGCCCGGATCGCCTTCGCCGAATCGGAGCAGGAGCTGAAGAAACTCGTCGGCGAGCTGATGACGCTCCAGCAGTCGTACCAAAAACAAGGGGCTGATCGGCCGGCCCTCGAGGCCACCTTCGAGGCCGCCAAGACCGCCGCCCAGGCGGTCAGTGAACGATTCGAGGCGGCGGCGCTCACCGTCACCCGGGCGGGGATTCCGCAGCGCGGCGAAGTGGACAACATCGACATGGCCATGCCCACGTACCAGGGCGCCCGGAAGGTCTGCGCCGCGATGGTGGCCGGCCTGGTGAAGACCGACGAACCGGAGAAGGCCCTGGCGCTTGTCGATCGGCTCGAGCGCGTCGGAGCGATCGACGGCGATGTCCTCATGATGGCGGCGACCGCGGCGATGCTCGTCTCCCGTCTCGATGAGGCCGATGCCTACCTCGACAAGCTCTCGGCCGTGGGTGGCTCGGCCGACAAGCAGTCCCAGATCGGGGACATGAAGGAAAAGATCGAGGATGAGCGGAAGAAATTGAAGGAGGAGATGACGCTCCGCGCCGCCGAGGCCGAGGCGGACGACCTCCCCCGCGTCCGCATCAAGACCTCCGCCGGGGATGTCGTCGTCGAGTTGTTCGAAAACGAGGCCCCGAACACCGTCGCCAATTTTCTCAGCCTCGCCGAGAAGGGCTTTTACAACGGAACGCCGTTCCACCGCGTCATCCCCGGATTCATGGCC